>CAYLJO010000021.1:23043-43950 GCA_964383905.1 uncultured Blastocatellaceae bacterium | reverse complement strand
GGTTGGCGAGCAGGTCGTGGTGCGCCTCTAAATAGCGCGCCGGCGTTCCGATGTCTTTCCAGTAGGTGCGTTGCGGGACGTGGGCAAAGAAGAGCTCATTGCGGTCGAGCAGCGTCGGGAAGAGCCCGTACTCGAAAGAGTGGCTCTCGCCGGCCGGGATCAGGTCGAGCATCCGTGGCTCGAGAATATAGGTCCCGGCGTTGATCGTATTGACCGTAATCTCATCCGGTTTTGGCTTTTCGAGAAAGCGAAGTACGCGCCCGCCCGCGGTGGTCTCGACAAGGCCATAAGAACTGGGGTTCTCGACGGGGGCCAGCACGATGGTGGCCGCCGCCTTGCGCTGGCCATGCTCCCGCATCACCGCTTTGAGGTCGAGGTCGGTCAGGATGTCGCCGTTGAAAACGACCGTCGGCTCGCGGATCAAATCCTCGGCGAACTTGTATGCGCCCGCCGTGCCCATCGGTTGCGGCTCGACCGTGTACTTAAGTTTTACGCCGTAGTCCGCGCCGTCGCCGAGTTGTTGCTCGATTTTGTGTGGCTGATATGAGAGCGAGAGCGTAATGTTTGTGATCCCGGCGCGGCGTAGCGTGTCGATCTGGTAGAGCAGGAAGGGGCGGTTGCAGATCGGTACGATGGGCTTCGGCGTGTACACCGTCAACGGGCGCAGCCGCGTGCCTTTGCCCCCTGCCAGAATAAGTGCTTGCATAATCTTTGGCGGAGAAATGATCCCGAATCTAATTGCGACTTCGAGTCTAACATCCGCACACGGCCCTTTTCAAATTGCCCTATGTCGATCACGGGCCTTTGCTTGACACCCCTGTAGCGAATAGTAAATAGTTAATGGTCAATCGTGAATTCTGGGGGCGAAATTCACTGCCTTTCGATCACAGATAATTGACCCTTCTGTTATTCACGATCCGCTTTCTTTGAGGTACGGACATGTCAGAAAACAGGGAAGCCGTTATCATCAGCGCGGTGCGCACGCCCGTCGGCCGCTTTCAGGGCGCGCTGAAAAGTTTCTCGGCGACCGACCTCGGCGCGATGGTCGTGCGCGAGAGTGTCAGGCGCGCGGGCGTGAAACCCGAAGCTGTTGACGAAGTGATCATGGGATGCGTGATTCAGGCCGGCCTGGGCCAGAACCCGGCGCGCCAGGCAGCCTTACGCGGCGGGATCCCCTTCGGCGTCTCGGCCGTGACAATCAATAAGGTCTGCGGGTCGGGATTAAAGGCTGTGATGATGGCGGCCCAGGGCGTTCGACTCGGCGACACGGGAATTGTGGTCGCCGGCGGCATGGAATCTATGACGAACGCCCCGTACCTCCTTCCCAAAGCGCGCGAAGGCTACCGGCTCGGGAACGGTGTGTTGGTCGACGCGATGATTAATGACGGGCTGTGGTGCGCCTTTGAGAATTATCACATGGGCAATACCGGCGAAGTCGTCGCCGAACGCTACCACGTCACGCGCGCCGAGCAGGACGAGTACGCGCTGAACTCGCATCGCAAAGCCGCGGAGGCGACCAGGGCCGGGAAGTTTAAAGATGAGATACTTCCCGTTGAGATTCCGCAGAAGAAGGGCGCCCCCTTAATTCTCGAAGCGGATGAGACGGTGCGCGAAGACACCTCGCTCGAAGCCCTCGCGAAACTTAAACCCGCGTTCAAGAGCGAAGGCGGCACCGTAACTGCCGGGAACGCGCCGGGCGTCAACGACGGCGCGTCGGCGGTGGTCGTCACCTCACTCGAGCGCGCCCGCGCGCTGGGCGTCGAGCCGATGGCGCGCATCGCCGCCCAGGCGACGTCCGGCATTGAGCCGGAACTGGTCATGATGGCTCCGGTGGAAGCGATCCGCCGCGTCCTTAAGAAGGCCGGCTGGTCGCTCAATGAAGTTGATCTGATTGAGCTGAACGAAGCGTTCTCGGTGCAGGCCGTGGCGATTATTAGAGAGCTGGACCTCGATCCCGCACGGGTCAACGTCAACGGCGGCGCAGTCGCGCTGGGTCACGCCATCGGGCAGTCCGGCTCGCGCCTTTTGACGACGATGCTTTACGAGATGAAGCGGCGCAACGTGCGCCGCGGCTTGGCCGCGCTCTGCTTGGGCGGCGGCAATGCCGTGGCGATGGCTGTCGAGCGGTAAGGGCCAATTTTCGGTGGCCGAAGGCAACGCGTATGACGGCGGAAGAGCATAATAGATATTTAGGGATCGCTCACATCGCGTATGCCGGCATCCACGCCGTCCTGATGCTGGTGGGCGCTGCGTTCGGACTGTTCGTAATTGCGAGCATCAATAACCCCCCGGGCAGTGGTGGCCCTCCGGTAATGCTCGTTGTACTGTTTATTGCTGTCGTAACGCTCTTCCTTCTGCTCCTTACTGTCCCGTCATTCGTTGCCGGGTACGGATTGTTGAAACGGAGATCATGGGCCAGGATGGCAGGTCTCATCGCCGGTATATTAGCCGCGACGAATATGCCGCTAGGCACTGCCGTATGCGTTTGTTCCGTCTGGTTCCTCTTGGGTGAAGGCGGGAAAGAGTTGTACGCAAAATCTTCGCCCCGAGTGGTCGCCAACCGGCGCGAAGCTTTGCGCGGCGCGGGGGGCGCTTCAGATTGGGCCGACACCAGTGCGCGCAGTAGTAGTAGTAGTAGTAGTAGTAGGCGCCGGCCCGAATACGTTCCGCCGCGCGAGCCGCCTAATTGGCGCGATTAGCTGTTTCTTTGGAGAGCGGTGTGGTGGGTGAAACGATCGGTGTAGTCGGCGCAGGGACGATGGGCAACGGAATCGCGCAGGTGGCGGCGCGGGCCGGCTACAGCATTGTCCTGCGCGATGTCCAAGAAGAGTTCTTACACCGTGGGATGAGCGCCGTTGACCGCAGCCTCCAGCGCGACGTTGATAAGGGGCGTTTGAAGGAAGAAGAAAAGCGCGCCATCATTGAGCGCATCCGCCCCACGACGGAAATAGACCTGTTCCGTGAAGCCTTCATCGTTATCGAAGCAGTGACGGAAGACCTCCAGATTAAAACTGAGCTCTTTCGCGCGCTGGATCAGTTGACGCCGCCCGAAACTATTCTCGCTTCGAACACATCATCCATTTCAGTCACCAGACTCGGGGCCGCCACACGGCGGCCCGACAAGGTGATCGGGATGCATTTCATGAATCCTGTGCCGGTGATGAAGCTGGTCGAGATCATTCGCGGCATGGCAACTTCCGACGAAACTTTCGCGCGCGTGCGTGTGCTCTCAGAGAAGCTCGGGAAGACGCCGCTCGAGTGTAGTGATTCACCCGGCTTTGTCTCCAACCGCGTGCTGATGCCGATGATTAATGAAGCCGTCTTCGCGCTGTACGAAGGTGTGGCAACGCGCGAGAGCATCGATGGCATTATGAAACTTGGCATGAATCATCCGATGGGGCCACTCACGCTCGCCGATTTTATCGGCCTTGACGTGTGCCTGGCGATTATGAATGTCTTGTATGATGGTCTCGGGGATCAGAAATACCGGCCCTGCCCGCTGCTCAAGCGCTACGTCGATGCCGGGTGGCTGGGCAGAAAGAGTGGCCGCGGGTTTTATGAGTATTAGTGCTGTTTGATATTGATCGAACCTTGAGCAGGAAAGGTGACTTTCAAATATCACTCAAAAAATTATGCTTTCAAGTAGCATCGCACACTACTGCCAGAAATGCCTGGCGGCGAATGAGCTGGGGCAGGAGTTCTGTGCCCGTTGCGGGACCCGTTTAATGCTGGTCGTCGAGCCTTCAGCGGTGCGGTACGATGGGGTTAATTCGACCCTCTCGCCGGAGGAGCATTTACTGGAGCGTGTCTCGGCTCTCGAAAATTCGCTGGTGAGGATCACCGCGCGCCTGGAACAGGGGTTGGAACTCATGTTGCGACAGGCGCGCAACTCGTATTTCGATCATACTTTGATTGGGACGCTGATCGCAGTCCTTAGTGAAACCGGGACAATTCAGGCGGATAGGCTCGACGAGTTGTGGCAGGAGCGCTGCAAACAGGACGCGGCCGAGCTGGATGAAAACAATCGCCGCGACCGCCTGCGCTCAAATATTATGGCCGCCTACCACGGCCCGGCCCAAAAGGCTTTCAAAGAATACGTTGGGCGAGGCATTGGTTTGCTGGATCAACATAAAGTTGAACGGGGAATCCGTGAGCTTGAGCGCGCGGCGGCAATGGTGGACGACAATGCGCCGCTCTTTTCTTGCATCGGTAAACATTTCTTTCGGGCCGGAAAGATGGCCCTCGCGCGTGATTATCTGGCGCGGGCGTTTAAAGTCGCGCCGGAAGACTACGGAATCCGCTTGCTGCTGGGCCTGGCGTGCGGCGACGAAGGCGAAGTGGAGTGGGCCAAAGAGTTGTTGGGCGAGGTGGCCGAGCACCGCCGCGCATCATTTGCGGCCCATTACGGCCTGGGCAGATTGCTGGCGGCTGAACAGAAGTGGACACAAGCCCTGGCCCATTTCAAACGGGCCCTCGCGGCGCGCCCATCTCCGGAGGCGCACTACGCTGTCGGCTCTGTTTATTACCAGTTGGGCCGCGACCGCATGGCCGCGCGCCACCTGCGTAAGGCCGTTGGAATGGACGAAGGGTATGCGGCGGCGCTCTACATACTGGGTATGGTCTTGTTGCGGATGGGTGAGCCCGGACAGGCACGGGAGGCTTTTCATGCGGCCGCCACGATTAATGGGGATGAGCCCCGTTACCGCGCCGCCGCCCGCCGCCTGTTACGACCCGATGAGGCGGCGCCGGCGGCACCGCTCTTCGGCTCACTTCGCTCTACCCGAAGGCGGCTCGTGACGAGCGGGGATGAGCGGCTGGCAAAAGCCTTGCGCGAGGATGCGATCAGCTCTACGTCCTCGCAGAGCGATCTTTGATCGCTGCTCGTGCGTTGACACTCGCGTTTTGACGGCTATAATAAAAGCTTTTGCGCGCATGTTAATAAAACGCGGTATGCCTGACAAGGTGGGCGGACGATGCGAATCGAACTTGATAAATTAGAAGGGACGAGTGGCACGTTCGCACACGCCTATCAGCCGGGAGAACTGGCGCTCGACGACGAGCACGCGCGTTTGACGCAGCCACCGAAAGTTCACGGGCGCATCAGTCGCAGCGGCTCAGAGGTACGCTTGAGGGGCCGCGTCACCGCGCGCGCCGAAGTCGATTGTGATCGCTGCCTAAAGGCTATTGATGTGCCGGTTGAAACAGACTTCAATGTCACGTATGTGCCGGCGGAGGCTTACGCGGCGGGTGACGTTGCTGAGTTGCAAACGGACGATTTAGACCAGTCTGTTTTTGAAGACGACTGGATCGACGTTGACGAATTGGTGCGGGAGCAAGTGTTGCTCGCTTTGCCCGCACGGGCCGTGTGCCGGGATGAATGTCAGGGGTTATGCCCGGTTTGCGGCGCGGATAGGAATGCGAATGCGTGCGCGTGCGAGGTGGCCGATGTTGACCCACGCTGGGCCGCGCTCGCTGATCTTAAACAAGATAGTAAATAATTTTCCGGCGGTGCGGTTTGCGCTTCGCCGCCGCCGATGATTTAAGGAAGTCTCATTATGCCAAATCCAAAACGCCGGCACTCGAAAGCTCGGCGGGGCAAACGCCGCGCCCATGATGCTCTGCGCGTGCCGCAGACAACACTCTGTCCAAACTGCCAGGAGCCGCGCCTCCAGCATCGTGTATGCCCGAAGTGCGGTTTCTATAAGGGCCGCGAGATAATTTCGGTCGAGCAATCGGCCTAGACGGCCGCGGATCAGGTCTCTCCCTGTGCGCACTTTGATCAAGCATGGGCCCCGACTGACCGGTAAAGTGGTCGTTGATGCGATGGGCAGCGACCGCGCGCCGCATACGGAAATCGACGGCGCGCTCGCCGCCTCGCGTGATCTCGGCATCGGTGTGATACTGGTCGGTCAGCCCGAAAAGGTTGAGCCGGAATTGCGACGTTGCGGTTGGCACGGGCAGGGTGACCGTGGTATCGAACTCGTCGAAGCGGCAGAAGTGATTGGTATGGACGAGCCGGTCGCGACTTCCGTCAGGCGTAAGAAGAAAAGCTCTTTGAGGATCGGCACCCGCCTCGTCACGGAAGGGCTGGCCGACGGTTTCGTCTCGGCCGGGAATACGGGCGCCGCGATGGCGACGGCCAAAATGGTCATCGGGATGTTGCCGGGGGTTGACCGGCCGGCCCTCGCCGCAATGATCCCGACGAAGACCGGAAAACCGACTCTGCTGCTTGACGTCGGCGCCAACGCCGAATGCAAACCCGTGCACCTCGCCCAATTTGCGATTATGGGGGATGCGTATGCGCGGGCCGTGCTCGGCACAAATAGGCCGTCGGTGGGCTTGATGAGCATCGGCGAAGAGGAAGCGAAGGGGAATGAACTAACCAAAGAGGCGTTCCCGCTCTTGCGCGATCTGACAAGTCTTAATTTTGTCGGTAATGTTGAAGGGCGGGACGTGTTCACGGGGATGGTCGACGTGATTGTGACCGATGGCTTTACGGGCAATGTGATGCTCAAGCTGTCGGAAGGTCTGACGGATGCGATGCTCTCGATGATCAGGCGCGAGTTGACTTCGTCGGCGGTCACCAAGGCCGGCGCGATGCTGGCCAGGCCGGCGTTTCGCAACATTAAAAAGCGCCTCGATTATACGGAGTACGGCGGCGCGCCGCTCCTCGGCGTGAGGCGGATCGTCGTCATCGGTCACGGCAGCTCCAACGCGCGCGCGATACGCAACGCCATCCGCAGCGTCAAAGAGTTTTCCGAACACCGCGCGAGCGAACGAATCGAACGCGGGATCGCCGAAACAAACGCGCACGAGTTGGCGGCACTCGCCGCCGCCGAGTGAGACCTGCGGCCGGTCTTAAGGTGGTAGGCTTCATTCGGAAGCTGTAGAAAGCAGGCTGAAGAAATGGCAGATTTAAAAAGAGCGGTCTTCCTCGGCACGGGACATGCCTATCCTCAAGGTATCTTGACCAATGCTGATCTGGAAAAGATGGTTGACACCTCCGACGAGTGGATCACCACCCGTACCGGCATTAAGCAGCGCCGGAAGGCCGCTCCCGGTGAATACACTTCGCTGTTCGCAGTGCGCGCGGGCCGTGAGGCGATCGAGCGTGCGCGCATTGATCCGCTGGAAGTTGATCTGCTGATCTGCGCTACCGTGACACCCGATCAGTTGTTGCCGTCAACAGGCTGCCTGATTCAGGCCGAACTCGGTGCTCACAAGGCGGCCGCGTTTGACTTGGCGGCTGCCTGCTCCGGTTTCCTCTACGGTTTAGCCCTCGCTGATACAATGATACGCACGGGGCAGTCGCGTTACGCGCTGGTTATTGGGGCGGAAATCCTGACCCAGTATGTTGATTATACCGATCGTTCGACGTGTGTCATCTTCGGCGACGGCGCCGGGGCGGCCCTGCTCGGACCCACCGATAGCGGGCGGGGGATTCTATCCGCGCGCATCCGCTCTGACGGTCGTTATGCCGAGCAGTTGTTCGCCCCCGGCGGAGGCACGCGGCTCGGCACGACGGCTGAAACCATTGCCGGCGGGCAGCATTTTTACAAGATGAGGGGCAACGAGCTTTTTAAAGTTGCCGTGCGCTCGATGATAGATGTTTCGCGCGAAGTATTAGCCGAAGCGAATCTGCGCGCCGAAGATATCGATCTGTTCATCCCGCATCAGGCTAACCAGCGCATCACCGATGCCGTCGCCAGTAAACTCAATGTCGATGAGTCGCGCGTTTATTCAAACATTTCTATGCACGGCAACACGTCGTCAGCCTCGATCCCGATCGCCCTGGATGAGTGTGTCGAGGCGGGGCGGGTGAAAGAGAACGATCTGGTGCTCATGGCATCCTTCGGCGGCGGCGTGACGTGGGGCGGGGTTTTAATACGCTGGTGAATTCGTTGAGGCGTTTAGGGCATCTTATTCCGGTTATTCTGGCGCTGTCTCTCGCCCCGGGCGCAGCTTACGCTCAGGGCGATGAGAATGCGCTCGAGGTGTCCGTCACGGATGCAGCGGGACGGCCTCTGAAGAACGCCTGCGTGACGTTTATTCCACGAGAAGGCGACATATTATTTCGCAAGACTGATCGAAACGGCAGGGTTAAAATCAAGCAGATGGTGGCGGGTCGCTATCGTGTCGTCGTCAAAGTCGATGGCTACGAGGCGCAAAAGAAAGAGGTCGTGGTCGCTTCACATGCCGAGACGTTGGCTTTCTCGTTGCCGCGGCCACGCAGTTAAGGATGAGTGACCGACTGGCATATGTTTTCCCCGGGCAAGGGTCGCAATACGCCGGTATGGGGCGCGACTTGGCGGAAAATTTCCAGGCGGCCCGGCGCGCCTTTGAAGAAGCGGACGACGCCCTCGGATTCTCCGTCTCAAGGCTATGCTTCGAGGGCACTGATGAAGAATTGCAGCTCACCGAGAACACGCAGCCCGCGATTCTGGCCGTTTCGGTCGCGGCCCTGCGCGTCATGCGGGAGGAAGGCTTCCCCCCGCCCGACTATACGGCCGGTCATAGTCTGGGCGAGTACTCGGCTCTTGTCGCGGCGGGCTCGCTCTCCCTACCGGATGCCCTGCGGACGGTGCGCGCGCGCGGGCATTACATGCAGGAGGCGACCCCCGTCGGCTCGGGCGCAATGGCGGCGGTCCTCGGCGCGGAGTTGAGAACGGTGATGGAAGCCTGCGTCGAAGCCCAGGAGGGCGATGTGTGTGCACCGGCGAACATCAACTCCCCCGGGCAGATTGTGATCGCGGGCCACGCGGCGGCTGTCGATCGGGCCATCGGCCTGCTCAAGGAGCGCGGCGCAAAGCGCGCCATCAAATTGAACGTAAGCGCCCCGTTCCATTGTGCCCTCATGATGCCGGCACAGGTGCGACTCGCCACAGACCTTGAGAAGATAGAGTTTCAGGACCTCGCAATGCCGCTTGTGACCAACGTTGATGCGTCAGACGTGGAAAGCGGTGACGAGGCGCGCGACGCGCTTGTCAGGCAGGTCTCATCACCGGTTCGCTGGCTGGAATCCGTCGAATTTCTGATTCGGGAGGGCGTCGCCATCTTTGTCGAGGTCGGCCCCGGCAAAGTACTCTCCCGTCTCATGCGACACATCGATCGCGGCGCGCGCTGCCTGAATATCGAGGACGCGGCGAGTTTGAGCGCGGCGCGCCCCGCGCTCAAACTGAAACAGAGGCAAAAGTTTTTCTATCATTCCTAAGAGGAGCAATCGAAATGCCCGATCAAGAGATCGAGAATAAAGTGAAGCAGATCATCGTCGACGAGCTCGGCGTGGATGAAAACGAGGTGACACCCAACGCGCGTTTCATCGATGACCTAGGTGCGGACTCGCTCGACACGGTCGAACTCGTGATGCGTTTCGAAGAGGAGTTCGGGATTGAAATCCCCGACGAGGACGCGGAGAAGATACAAAGCGTGCGCGATGCGTATAACTACATCGATCAGCACAAGAAGTAAGAGGGCGGTGACAGGTGTCAGGTAACGGGTGACAAGAGAAAGTCTTGCCTGTGCTTGTTACCTGTCACTCATTATTCATCGCCGTTTTTTGAGAAGGAGCGTCAATCTTGAAACGTCGCGTTGTGGTGACAGGTTTGGGGCTGATCACGCCGGTGGGCAATACGGTCGATTCCACGTGGGCTGCGTTAATGGAGGGGCGGAGCGGCGTGGATTTCATCAAGAAATTCGATGCGGAATCTCCGTACAAATTCCCCGTCCGCTTCGCCGCCGAAGTCAAAAACTTTGACCCGCTCGACTACGTCGAGAAAAAAGAGGCGCGCAAAATGGGCGCCTTTATCCAATACGCCGTCGCCGCTTCGGATGAAGCGATGCGCGACAGCGGCCTCAAAGTAACCGACGCCAACGCCGAGCAGGTCGGCACCTATATCAGCAGCGGCATCGGCGACTTCTGGGCCATTGAGCGCGAGCACTCGAAGCTTTTGAACGACGGGCCCGGCCGCGTCTCGCCCTTCTTTATCCCGTCGGCCATCGTCAACCTGGCGTCGGGGCAGGTTTCAATCCGCCACGGCGCAAAGGGCCCGAACTCCGCCACGGCGACCGCCTGCTCGGCGGGCGCGCACGCGATCGGCGACAGTTTCAAGATTATTCAGCGCGGGGATGCGGACGCGATGATCTGCGGGGGGGCGGAGTCGGCAATTACGCCGATGAGCGTGGCGGGCTTCGCCGCCTTGCGCGCCCTCTCCACGCGCAACGATGATCCGCCCCGCGCCTCGCGCCCCTTTGAGCGCGACCGCGACGGTTTTGTGATCGGCGAGGGCGCAGGAATTATGATTCTTGAAGAGCTGGAATCGGCACTGCGCCGCGGCGCAAGGATCTACGCGGAGATTGTCGGTTACGGCATGACCTCAGATGCTTTCCACATCACGATGCCTGACGAAACCGGGTCGGGCGCAATCCGCGTCATGCAGAAAGCTCTGCAGGATGCCGGCGCGCGACCCGCTGATGTTGGCTATATCAACGCGCACGGTACCTCAACACCCTACAACGATAAGTTTGAGACGATGGCGATCAAAAATGCTTTCGGCGAGCACGCTTATAAACTGGCCGTCAGCTCGACCAAGTCGATGACCGGGCATTTGCTCGGCGCGGCGGGCGGCATCGAGGGTGTCTTCTCCGTGCTGTCAATTCATTATGGAATGCTGCCGCCCACGATCAATTACGTTAATCCAGACCCCGAATGCGACCTCGACTACGTGCCGAACGAGCCGCGTCAGAAGGAGATTCAATACGCGCTCTCCAACAGTTTTGGCTTCGGAGGCACAAACGCGTCCCTGGTCTTCAAGAGGTACGGCGAGAGCTAGTCGCGGCAGAACCGGCTCGTCAGGCAATCACCACTGCGGGCAAGAAAAGGAAGATGAAAATAGTCGTTTTAATGAAGCAGGTCGCCAATAAGGATGCGATCCTCCGCATCAATAAAGAGGCCACCTGGATCGAAGAGGGCGACCTCTCTTACGAGGTCAACGAATCCGACGGGTATGCGCTCGAAGAAGCGTTGCGCTTAAAGGAGAAGCACGGCGGGGAAGTCGTCGTTTGCTCGATGGGACCGCAGCGTGTGAAGAGCGTGATCAAGGATGCGCTCGCCCGGGGCGCGGACCGCGCCGTCCATGTTGTCGGCGATGATCTTCTTAGCCTACCGCCTTTTTCGGCCGCTGCTGTCCTTGCCGAAGCGATCCGTCACGAGCAGGCCGATCTTATTCTCACCGGGCTGCAATCTGATGATAACGGGTATGCGCAGACGGGGGTGATTATGGCGGACCTGCTTGGGCTGCCGCACGCGACGATTGTGATTGAAGTCGATGCGTCGGGCGAACAACTGAGGGCTAAGCGGGAACTGGAAAATGGCTGGTATCAATGGTATTCAATGCCGATGCCGGCGCTCTTGACCATCCAGTCCGGCATTAATCAGATTCGCTACGCCTCACTTAAAGGGATCATGGCGGCGAAGAAGAAAGAGATCAAAGAAGTCCCGGCTGCCGGTGAAGCCGCGACCCGCCCCCCGCATCAACGAATACGTAAGATTTATTTTCCCGAGAAAACCAAACAGACACAGTTTCTCGGCGATGGCGACGCGAAAGCCGGGGCCGTGGCGCTCGCCGAGAAACTTCGCACGGAAGCGCGAGTCATCTAAAAGTAATTAGTAGTCAGTAATCAGCAGTCAGTATGAAATTAGCATTAAGGCGCGCCTGTTTTTGCTGATTACTGATAACTGATTACTACCGGGGAAAGGGTCGTGAATGAGCAACGGTATTCTTGTTTTCGCCGAGCACCGGGCGGGGGCGCTCAGTAAAACTTCATTTGAAGCTGTCGCTGCTGCGCAGAACCTCGGCGCCGAGTTGCGGCAGCCTGTGGCTGCCGTAGTGCTTGGCTCAGGAATGGGCAGTCTGGCGCAAGAGGTCGCCGCCTATCATCTCAGCCGGGTAATTTATGCCGATCACGAGAAGCTCGGCGAATATACGCCCGACGCTTACACGGACGCGATGGAGCAAGTGGTGCGACGGCTCGAGCCGCAGTACGTCATCATGCCGCACACCTACCTTGTGCGTGATTTTGCGCCTAAACTCGGCGCGCGCTTCCGTAAAGGTCTGATCAGCGATTGCATCCGCGCTAAAGTTGCGAACGGCGAAATGACGTTTACCCGCCGCATCTTCCTCGGGAAGATTGACGCGGATGTGGTGTCAGACGATGACCCGCCCGTATTCGCGACCTTTCAATCGGGCGCTTACCGTCAGGATCAGGCGGTCAAGGGAAGCGGCGCGCCCGTTGAAACCATGACGGTTGAGGTCGGCGAAGTGCGCATGACGCCTGAGCCGGCGTTTCAAGAGGTCAAGCAGGCCGTCGATCTAAGCCGGGCCGATGTGATCGTCGCGGTGGGCCGTGGCATTAAGAGTAAAGAGAATATCGCCATCGCCGAAAAGCTCGCGGAAGCCCTCGGCGGCGACCTCGCCGCTTCGCGACCGATCTGTGACGCCGAATGGCTGCCGATTGATCGCCAAATAGGATCATCAGGCCAGACGGTCGCGCCTAAGCTTTATATCGCCCTCGGCATTTCCGGCGCGATTCAGCATCTGGTCGGGATGAAGAACTCGGGCACGATCGTTGCCGTCAACAAGGACCCCGAAGCGCCCATCTTCGACGTTGCGGATTACGCCATCGTCGGCGACCTCTTCGAAGTAGTCCCGGTGCTGACCGAAGAAATAAAGAAGCTGAAGGGTTAACGGATTATTAACTTCGCGCGGCAAGTATTATAATTGTTGAAAAGAGTCCCCTCAATTTACCCTCCCCCTTATTTAATCAGCCATTTTTTAGGAGGCCTCTATTCTATGCGTTCATTCACCTTACGTATGGTGCCGGCGCCGGCGTTGGCATTAGCGCTGGTGGGCCTGGCCGCCATCGGTTACCGGAGCATCCACGCAGCTAGCGCTCGCCCCGACCCATCCACTGCGCCGGCCGGCTTTTCGTCTGGCCCCGATAGTCATGGTTTTGATGTCTCGAACCTGGATCGGAGTGTGAACGCCTGCCAGGACTTCAACCGGTTCGCCAACGGCGGGTGGGCGGCCAGAAACCCGGTCCCCGCCGCCTACCCGCGCTGGGGCCGCTTCAACGAGTTGGCCGAGAGGAATAGAGAGAGTCTGCGAGAAATTCTGGAAGCGGCGGAGAAGAACACCAGAGCGCCGAAAGGGAGCAACGAGCGTAAGATCGGCGACTACTACGCGAGCTGCATGGATACGGAGAAAATTGAGGCCGAAGGCACCAGGCCGCTCGCGCCTGAATTCAAGCGGATCGAGAAGATCAAGGATCTTCGGGGCCTGGAGAAAGAGATCGCCCACCTGCATGGCCGCGGGGTGGACGCGCTTTTCTCTTTCGGCGCGAGACAGGATCTTAAGAACAGCACCCAGGTTATTGCCAACGCTTCCCAGGGCGGAATAGGGCTGCCCGATCGTGACTATTACACGAAAGACGACCCGAAGTCCAAAGAGATTCGCGACGAGTATGTCAAACACGTGGCCAAAATGTTTGAGTTGCTGGGCGACGACGGCGCGAAGGCCGCGGCCGAAGCTCAAACGGTGATGGGGATTGAGACCGGCCTGGCCAAATCTTCGATGACCCGCGTCGAGCGGCGCGACCCCAATGCGGTCTATCACAAAATGGATCTGGCCCGGCTGCAAGCGCTCACGCCCGACTTTTCCTGGAACACTTATTTCAACGACATGGGTGTCGGCGGGATCGACTCGGTCAATGTCGGGCAACCGGATTTCTTCAAGGAGGTGGCGCGGGAGCTCACGGCCGTGCCGCTCTCAGATTGGAAGACCTATCTCCGCTGGCACTTGATCAATTCGGCCGCACCGAGCCTCTCCTCAAAATTCGTCGACGAAGACTTCCACTTCAATAGCGCCATCCTGACCGGCACGAAGGAGCATCTTCCGCGCTGGAAGCGCTGCGTGGCCAGCACGGATCGGGCTCTCGGTGAGGCTGTCGGCCAGGCGTTTGTGCAAAAGAACTTCCCGCCGGAGGCTAAAGAACGGGCCAAGCAGATGGTGCAGAACCTTGTTTCAGCCCTTCGAGGAGATCTTTCCACGCTCAGTTGGATGAGCCCCGCGACGCGTCAACAAGCGATCACGAAACTCGACGCCTTCGCCAGAAAGATCGGCTATCCGGAGAAATGGCGGGATTATTCGGCGCTGAAGATCGACCGGGGACCTTTCATCGACAACGTCGCGCGGTCATCTGAGTTCGAGAGGAAGCGTAACTTGGGCAAAATCGGTAAGCCCGTGGACCGCACCGAGTGGGGCATGACGCCGCCGACCGTCAACGCTTACTACAATTCATCGATGAATGAGATCGTGTTCCCGGCCGGCATTCTGCAGCCGCCGTTCTATGATCCGCAGGCGGATGACGCCATTAATTATGGGGCCGTGGGCGCCGTCATCGGTCACGAGATGACACACGGCTTCGACGACTCGGGCCGCCAGTTTGACGCGCAAGGCAACCTTAAAGACTGGTGGACGCCCGAAGACGCGAAGAACTTTAAGGAGCGCGCCGCCTGTGTTAAAGAGCAGTTCGACAGCTATGAAGTGCAGCCCGGTCTGCACGAGAATGGCGGGTTGGTGCTCGGCGAGAGCATTGCCGACCTCGGCGGGCTGACCGTCGCCTTTGCCGCTTTTGAAAAGTCTCTTGAGGGCAAGCCCCGGCCCGCTGATATCGACGGCTTCACCCCCGAGCAGCGGTTCTTTCTGGGTTACGCTCAGATATGGGCGCAGAACGCCCGCCCTGAATACGAGCGCTTGGCCGTCAACACCGACCCGCACCCGCTGGCCCGATTTAGGGTTAACGGGCCGCTTTCAAACATGCCCGCGTTTGCGCAGGCTTTCCAGTGCAAACAAGGCGATCCGATGATGCGCCCTCCCCAGAAGCGCTGCCAGATCTGGTAAAAATGCTATCAATTCACCTGCCTGTATAGAGGGCCACCGGCCGGAGGCCCTCTTTGGTTACGCGCTCTAACTTTAGCGTTGCGCTTGGGCACCAACACTTTGGATATCGCGCAGTGCTTCGGAAGGTCTCCAGCCGTTGCCACTGTAGAGCTTGAAGAGCTTGCCGTCGGGAGTAATGATTGCCGTGCGTAAGCTGTGGACGATCTGGCCGGTCTCCTGAAAATAGCGGAGCCCGAAAAATTGGGCGATCCCCTTAACCTCATCCGGACTCCCGGAAGCAAACTCCCAGTGAGCGAAAGTCTCCTGACTGTAGTTGCCGGTGTGGGCTGCCCCGTAGCTGCGCAAAACCTTCGGCGTGTCGTATTCGGGATCGAAGCTAATGCTGAGCAGGTGCGTCCGTGCGTATAGATTGGACTCTTTCTGAAGCTCTTTATCAATCTCGGCGAAATTGTTGCTCATCAGGGTGCAGTACTCCGGCACCGGGCAGCGCGTGTAAATAAACGTCAGAAGGAGAATCTTACCCCGGTATTGAGCGATGTGAACCCGTTTGCCGTCCTGATTGATAAGCCCGAAGTCGGGGACCTCGTCGCCCGGCTTCGGTTCCTGTAACCCTTCCGATTTGTCGCCATCCGACGTTTCAGAAGCCTCTTCGGTGATGATTACGTTTTCGAGCCATGAAGAAGAGCCGTCGACGACGAGCGTCGCGCTGACCAGGTCGCCGGACGTCAGAATATTCAGTGCTGAATCATCACGCAGTGAAAAAGGCATCACCATGGCGGGCATGTAACCCTCTATATCTTCGTGAGCGATAGTGACCTGCCGCCTGCTTTTATCAACCGAGACCACTTTACCCCTCACGTCGTAATGCTTCCCGCGCGAAGCGACAGGCGAATGGCAGGCCGGCAGGCCCGCACACAGAAGGAATAGAGCGCACAGTCGAATGACCGGCAGTAGCCCGACCTTGAGGGAGGGCATTTGATGCCCGACATCACCGGCGCCTTGGCTGCTACGGGCTTTAGTGTCGCTCAAGCTTCTCGGTATAGAGTTTTTGATATGACCAGAAGTTAGGCAGAACTTTGAAGACATAGTCCTTGGTTTGCGTAAATCCAATTTCGGGCACGTAACGGTCCGGGTCGTTTGATCCGGCACGCGCCACCCAGCGCGCCGCGTTATCTTCGCCGCCGTTGTAGGAGGCGGCAACCGCCTGCAGCATATCAGGAAACTGTTTGAACAGATTACCCATGTACTGCGACCCGAACAGTATAGCTATGCGCGGGTCATAAAGATCATCCGGGCGGAATGAAGATTCTCCTAACTGCGTGGCGATAGCGCTCGCCGTAGATGGTATGAATTGCAGCAGGCCCCGCGCGGCGGAGACCGATTTTACCTCCGGTTGAAACCGTGATTCCTGACGCGCGATCGCGAGAATAAAGCGCGGGTCAACGCCGCGGGGCGGCCCGCTCTCAAGCAGCACCGCCGAGTACGGCGCGGGGTAGAGGAGTTCCGCCATTTCCCGTGGGGCCAGCTCAAGAAGGTAGTCGCCGGGAATATTTTTCCAGAGTAATTCGGCGAAGCGGATCGCATGATTGGCCCTCTCGCCGCGTTTGAAAAGGACGGCAAGCGTGTAAGCTTCATCAATCGAGCGCGTGTTCGGCCGGCCTGTTTGGGCTTTTTTCGAGTCCCGGTCGGCAGTAGCTGATTGTGAGTCCTCTTGGGCCGTGACCCCTTCAGTCCCCGCGCCACCGAACGCGTTCCCGGCAACGGCCAGTTCCGGCGCCCCCTCATCATAAAGTCCAAGGAAAAGAAGCTCGCGGGCAAGGGAAAGATGCGACCCGTCAGAAACACCCGCGCGTGGGCCGGTAGTAATGACCTCTCTTCTTCCGACATCAAGGAGTCGTGGCACCGGCATACGGCTGTAATTCGGGAGAAGCGTATAGGCGCGACGGGCAATTTCGAGCAATTCACCCGTCACGGCAGAATCTTCCGTCAATCTCATTGCGGACTGTGCAAAACGACGCGCATCTTCCGGACGCCCGCCCGCCAGCGCCTGCTGAGCATTCGCCCGCAGCGATTGCATACGCGCAAGCACCGTATCGCGCGTCCGTTCGTCGAACGCCAAGGCCCGCAACCGCCGCGTCGCGCGCCCGCCATAATACTCGCCGCGTCCATCCGCGATCTCAAGGTAAGCGTTGATAGCCTCTTCCGCGCGGCCCGTCTGTTCGAGCACATAGGCGCGCGTGAACCCCACTTCGGATTGACTGGTGCCGCCTGAAACGCGCGTGCCGCCGAGATCACCCTGCCTTTTAAGAGCGTCCAGATCGACGAGCGCGGCCGACCACGCGCCCTGCACAAGATGTATGCGGGCTTGAGAGAAAAGGGCGAGCGTCGCGCCAATTTGACCTTTGAACCGTGAGCGGGTCTGCTCCACCCACGAGAGCGCTTCCGCCTCGCGTCCGGCTTCGCGCAGGGCATCTATGATGTTGAGGAAGGGGCGTTCGGGATTCGGCGCATTCGGGTAACGGTCGATTAAGAGGCGATACGCGGCCACCGCCTCATCCGTCCGTTTCAAGCGGGTGTATGAGGCCGCGGTAAAGCCGAGCGCGTCGCGGGCGCTCGGGCTGTTTGGGTACTCAGACACCACACGCTGGAAATAGCTGATCGCATCTTCAAAACGCAATTCCTGATAGAAGCCGCGCCCGATCTGGTAGAGCGCATCCGGCACGCCCGGGCTCTGCCCGTAGCGCTGAACGATAGCGAGATAATGGCGGCGCGCGGCGGCGAAATCACGATTAAAGCTATAGATCAAAGCACGGCGCAGGTGCTCGCTTTCCGCGAGCTGAGGCGCGGCCCGCTGCGCCGCCTCTTCGCTTCCGCCGTCGAGGACGTCCAGCCCGCGGGCGCCTGTGAGCGCAAAATCGTCCGGGCGTGATGGGTCGGGTAACTGTGTGACGAGATTGTTGAAAGCTTCGCGCGCGGCCGCCTGTTGACCGCCGTGTAAGTACGCCTGGCCGATGAGTGCGAGAGCCTCACGCGCACCCGCTCCACCGGCCGTTTTATTCTGCGTACGGAGCGTTGAAATAGCCGCCGGGTAATCGCCACTCTCGAAAAAACTCTGGCCCAGCCTGGCGAGAGCGGCGGCGCGCAGGAGACTGGTCGGCGCGGTGGCGAACAACTGGCGCAACTGCTCGCGTTCCAAAATTAGATTCCCGGTTGACCGCGCAACCCGCGCCAGATGCCAGAGGGCATACTGGGAGAGCATCGAATTGCGTATAACTACAGCTTGATAGCCGGCCGCAGCCGTCGCCATGTCGCCGCGCCGCTCCGATAGTCGCGCGAGGAGGTAATCGTAGTTATTTAGTGAAAAAATAGAGGGCTCGGTCGTCCGGATAGCTTGGAGGTCGGTTACCGCGCCGGCATAATTTCTCTCTTCAACGGCGGCACGAAGCTTTTGATGACGCTCGGCCGGCGACTGAGCCTGTGCTGTTCGGGCGCAAAAGAGGATCAGGGCGAAAACAACCACTGGGCCGCTATGACGAAGGCTGATCGGCATTAAAAGAATCTTCGCCCAAGATCAGCGTCGCAGTCAACTTAGGGTGCTAACAGGAAGATACAGGCAGGCTTCAAAAATTGATTCCCGGAACCCACGTGGTAAATTAAAAAAAGCAGGACGTATAATGATTTGCTTTCTTGTTAAGAGCTCACCCGCCACCGGCGGGAATTCAATTGCCGTCGATCGTCTCATCCTTATTCTTCTCCCGCCGGCTCAGACGCTCTTCAAGTTCCGTTGTCCTTAATTTCTGCTCGTCGAGGGAACGGGTCAAACTATCTATAGTCCGGCGCTGATCAATCTGGGTCATCACTAAGTGGCTGAGAATTCTGAGGGCGGCGATCTGCTCCGGGTCAAGGTCTTTAGGGACTCGGTCGATGACGCACAGCGTGCCGATCTTGAGGCCTTCGTCCGTGATCAGTGGCGAGCCGGCGCAAAACCTGATGTAAGGATCCGATGTGACGAGCGGGCTTGTCCTGAAGCGCTCGTCACTGAGGGCATCACGGACGATGAAGGGGCCGGGCTGCAGGATCGCGTACTGGCAGAAAGAAATATCGCGGGCCGTCTCCTCGGCCATCATTCCCATCCGCGACTTGAACCACTGCCTGTCAGAGTCCACCAGCGAGATCACGGCAATCGGCGTCCCGCAAATATAAGCGGCCAGCCGTGTCAGGGCGTCAAGCAACTCATCAGGGTCCGTGTCCAAAACCTCGTACCGGCGCAGGGCTTCCAGCCGGGCGGCCTCATTCTCAGGTAAAGGCGCTTTCATTGCTCACCTCCCTCATCAAAAGTAATTATCAGGTTAAGGTACTTTTACGAGGTTAATGTGCTTTTACGATAAAGCCCACGAAGAGTCAATGTTAATTCGGCAGCCTTTCTTATATTGTTTCACCCGGTTGTGCCGGAGCGCCGCGTCTCGGACGAATCATCCGCACGTAATCGGTCAGTAAATGGGGGTATGCAGACCACACCGCTCGTCAAGCGATCAAAGCCAAGCAGTTCATTCCTTACGCGCCGCAGCTCCCGTTCCGCCCGCAGCAGGTCACACCGAAACCCGTCATCGCGGGAACGCAGACCGCGGTGGTGGTCGGCCCGCCCGGTGAGGAGATCTTTGTGGACAAGTACGGGCGCGTCAAAGTGCAGTTTCATTGGGACCGGTACGGCTATTACGACGCGGACAGTTCCTGCTGGGTACGCGTGGCACAGAGTTGGGCCGGGAAGCGCTGGGGCACAGTCTTTCTGCCGCGCATCGGCATGGAGGTGATCGTCGAGTTCATTGAGGGCGACCCTGACCGGCCGATCATCACCGGCTGCGTCTACAACGCCACGGAGATGCCGCATTACAGCCTGCCCGACAACAAAACGATGAGCTACGTCAAGTCATACTCGTCAAAAGGCGGCCAGGGGTTCAATGAGATCCGCCTCGAGGACAAGAAGGGCAGGGAACAGATCTTTATTCACGCCGAAAGAAACAAGGACATTCGCATCAAGAATGACCGTTTTGAAACAGTCAGCCATGACAGCCACTTCATCGTCACCAACGATCAGCTGGAGCAGGTCGGGGGCGACAAGCACCTGCACGTGAAGGGCGATCAGAACGAAAAGGTTGATGGCACGGTCTCGCTCACGGCCGGCAGCGATATGCAGGAGAAGGTTGGTCAGAAATATGCCCTCGACGCGGGGATGGAAATCCACCTCAAGTCGGGCACCAACCTGGTGATTGAGACGGGAACGAGTCTCACCCTGAAAGTCGGGTCCAACTTTATCAACATCAATTCCGGCGGCGTCTTCATCACCGGCACGATGGTCATGCTCAATAGCGGCGGGGCGGCCGGTCCGGGCTCCGGTTCGCGTCCCGAATCGCCAAAAGATCCGAAGGAGGCCGATAAGGCTGAGTTTGGGGAGAAGTCGGAGCCACCGCAACCCGGCCCGCCGCCGGCCGCTGGAACATACAGCCCTGCCACTTTGATCATGCGGCAGGCTGCACAAGACGGGACGCCCTTCTGCGATATATGACCGGAGGGTTAACCTGGCCCGTGAGGCCACTCAGATAATGGTAGAGAAGATCGTTAGGGCAGTGGGAGAGGAATAACCGACCCCTGCTCAGGAGGAGCAATGTTAAAGATCCGCTCTGAACAGATGAAGGCCTTTGGGCCGGCCGCCGACTCGGCTTTTGTGAGGCGGGTGGCCGGGTATCTGCGGGAGAAGCACGCGGATGCCGGCCTCCAGCTTCCAACCGGCGTCTCGACGATTAAGGAGATGCCGGATGATGCTCTGCATCAGATCGTGCGAAATGGAATTGCCCGGGCGCGGGATTATGGCATGAGCTATGAGTCGGACCTCGCCGCCTTCGTCGTCATCATGCTGGAAGCCGCCCCAAATTTCGATGAACACCCGCTCATC
>CAYLJO010000021.1:0-22943 GCA_964383905.1 uncultured Blastocatellaceae bacterium | reverse complement strand
CTTCGTCGTCATCATGCTGGAAGCCGCCCCAAATTTCGATGAACACCCGCTCATCCGGCGAATTTTGCGGGATGAAAATGTCCCGCCCGATTCCCGCATCGACCGGCTCATGGAGCAGGCCACGGAGCAGAACTGGGAAGCGGTCAAAGCGTCTTATGACCCGGCCGCCTGGGATCTAAGTCCTGGGGGGCAATGATAAATGGACCTTGCCGATAAGGTAAAACAGGCTCAGGAATCGTTCCCGGCTGAAGAGCCGAGAGCGGTAGCGGCCTGCCCGCCGGCGCAAGCCCTTCCCCAGGAGGACCCGGTCGTCATCCGGGAAGAGGAGCCGGTGCCGGTCGTGGCGGCGAAGCCGAAAGAGCGGCCGCCGGTAGAGGAGAAACCGAAAACCCCTGAGAAGACCTGGGTGAAGATTAAATTGATCGATATGAGAGGTAAACCGATTCCCGGGGAGAGGTATCGGATCAAGGTGCCGGGTAATGTAGAGCCACAGGAGGGGGTATTGGATGACGAGGGAGAGGCCGCCTGCTGGGGGATTGATCCCGGCATGTGCAAAATCACTTTCCCCGACCTCGATGAAGAAGCATGGGAGGACGCCTGATGCCGGTCAAGCATGAAGTCGAAGAGGGCGACAGCGTGATCAGTTTATCCGAAGAGTATGGCTTATTCGCCAATACGATCTGGAACGACCCCGACAACGCCGAGCTGAAGAAGAAGCGCAAGGACATGAACATCCTGATGCCCGGCGACGTCGTGGCCATCCGCGACAAGCGGCTGAAGGAGGTGGATAAGCCTACCACTAAGAAGCACGTCTTCCGCCGCAAAGGCATCCCCGCGCTCTACCGGCTTCAGCTCTTCGATATTGAGAAGCCGCGGGCCAACCAGAAATACCGACTGGTCGTGGACGGTCAACCCTATGAGGGCTGGACGGACGACCACGGGGTGCTGGAGGAGTACATCCCGGCCACGTCGAAGGAGGGCGAGTTGATCATCGGGAAAGATAATTTCCGCCTGCTCATTAAATTCGGATACCTCGACCCGATCAATGAGACTACCGGCGTGCAGAAACGGCTGAACAATCTCGGCTATGATTGTGGAGAACCAGATGGCGATCTCAACGATGCGACAAAGGCCGCATTGAAGGCTTTTCAGATGAGTTCATCTTCTTTGGCCATTTGCTAGGCTCCTGTCGTGCTGCCATTATCATTCAATTCCCGTAATAGTCAATTTCCCGCGCTCGCACCGGCCCGGTGAGCAGCCCTGAGCCTGTAGCCGCGCCTCCTCTCTTGATTTCAGGACCACATAGCTGAGCCGGTGTTGCTATTCCGACATAAACAGTTAAAATCAAGATTATGACGGCAAGGGCTGCACGGATGAAAGGCGCAGTTGGTAATTTATTTATGGCAGAAAAGCTACTTCAGCAAACCACCGATGATAGGCCGCGTGCCGAGCGCCTGGATGGCACGCGTGTTGCAAATGAGATCAAAAAAGAGGTTGCGGAGACGGTCGAACGGCTCGCGCGGGAGCAAAACATTCGTCCCTGTCTCGTTGCCGTGCGGGTCGGTGAGGATCCGGCCTCAGCCGTGTACGTGCGGAACAAGGTGCGCACCTCAGAGGAGTTGGGGCTCCTTTCGGAGCATCACGCGCTGAGCGCCGAAACAACTACGGATGAGTTACTCGATCTGGTAGCCGCGCTTAATGCGCGCGATGACGTGGATGGGATTCTTGTGCAGTTGCCGCTCCCTCGCGATGTGGATGCGTCGCGCGTGCTTGAGACGATTGATCCGGCGAAAGACGTGGACGGATTTAATCCGGTAAACGTGGGCTGCCTCTCCCTGGGCCAGCCCACGCTTGTCCCCTGCACGCCGGCGGGAATCATCGAATTGCTCGCGCGCAATGATATCGCCATTAGCGGAGAACGCGCGTGCGTCGTCGGCCGTAGCAGTATTGTCGGGCGTCCGCTCGCGCAACTCCTCCTTCAACGTGATGCGACGGTGACGATATGCCATTCACGCACACGCGACCTTGCCGCCGTCACCAGTCAGGCCGATATTCTGATCGCCGCCATCGGTCGTCCGGGCCTCATCCGTGGCGAGCACATCAAGCCGGGGGCGACGGTCATCGACGTCGGTATGAACAGGGTGACGGACGAAGCGTCTGCGCGCGCGCTGTTTGGTGAGGAAGCAGACAAGCGGATCGAGATTATCCGGCGGCGCGGCTACACGCTGGTCGGTGATGTGCATCCGGCGGGGGCCGATATGGTCGCCGGCCGCCGGACACCGGTTCCGGGTGGCGTGGGTCTGCTGACCGTCGCGATGTTAATGAAAAACACGGTGACGGCATCACTCAGGCGTCGCGGGTTACAATAATGGGGATTAGCCATATGAGCTAAAGCTTACGGAATGTTGAGAGTGGGTCTGACCGGATCAATTGCTGTCGGCAAGTCTTTTGTCGCGTCCGTTTTCGCCGGGCTGGGCTGCCGCGTGCTTGATGCAGATATGACGGCGCGCGACATCGCCGCCGCAGGCACTCCAGGCCTGCGCGCGGTGGTCGAAGCATTCGGCAGTGAAGTGCTGAACGATGACGGAACTCTGAACCGCGCGCGGTTGGGTCAGCTTGTCTTTACTGATGAAAAGCAACGCGCGCTATTAAACTCAATCCTGCATCCCTTTATTATCGCCGCGCAGGACGAACAGCTCAGACGCTGGGAAGCGGAAGACCCACGCGGGATTAGCATCGTCGATGCGGCATTGATGATCGAGTCCGGCGGCTACAAACGCTTTGACAAGCTGGTCGTGGTACATTGTAGCCCCGCAGTTCAGTTAGAGCGACTGATGGCTCGTAATAATCTGACGCGCGCAGAAGCCGAGAGACGCATCGCAACACAGATGCCCCAAGGGGAGAAGAAACGTTACGCAGACTACCTGATCGATTCGTCGAACGGATTTGAAGATACGCGTCATCAAACGGAGAACGTATATCGTGAGCTTCGAAGGTTGGGCGGTGCTTGAAGTGGCGGGCTTAAAAGCCGCTTAACTCTCTATTTCGGCAATGGGAATCACTACGAGCGTAAGACCGGTGAAATTGATGACCAGGGGGCCGGTGAATATTATCGCCGCGCTCCTTGTGATCATTTCGTTGACCGGCGGATGCTTTCTCGACACAGAAGTGGAGCCTTATTATGGGCGCGTTGTGACGCCGCGCGCCCAGGAGTTTCGGTGGAGCGACGGAGGGGTGCCGCAGGTCTTTGATCCGGCGCTCGCCGCCACGCCGCCGGATACCGACGCTGTGCGCGCGATGTTTGAGGGCCTGACTGAGTACGACCCACACACTCTTGCGCCCGTTCCGGGTGTGGCATCGCACTGGGAATCGACCCCTGACGGAAAAGAATGGACCTTTTATTTGCGTCATGATGCGCATTGGTCTAACGGCGACCCGGTCACCGCGATGGATTTCGTGCGTTCGTGGAAACGGGTGGCAAGTCTTGGCTTGCACGCCCCACACGCCAGGCTGATGCAAAATATTGAGGGCGTGTCCTCACCACCGGCAACTCATGCGCCGCCTCAACACTTGGAAGAACATTCCTCCGGCCCGCGCCCCAATGACGACAAAGCGATCAGGCGCGATAAAAAGGAGGAAGCGAAACTTGCGCCCGTCGCGCCGGCCCCCTTCGGCGCAGAAGCCGTTGACGATTATGTGTTGAGGGTGCACTTGCTGCGCCCTGACATGAATTTCCCGGCCTTGGTCGCACACACGGTCTTTCGCCCGGTTCATTCTCAAGGACAGGGGCTAATGAGCGCCCCGGCCGCTTCCGGCATTGTCTCCAACGGCGCGTTCCAACTCTCAAAGGCGGGTCGCGACGGCGTCACCTTGGAGCGCCATGCGAACTACTGGGATGCGCAAGCAGTAAATCTCCAGCGCGTGCAGTTTGTCGCATCGCGCGACGCTGAAGCGGCGCTCGCCTCATACCGTGCGGGAGAGGTCGATGTCGTGATGAACGCCGCGTTGGAGCCGCTGGCCTTAAAGCTGCTTACGCCATACAAAGATTTCAGGCGGTTCACTTACGGCGCGCTCACTTACTACAGCTTCAATACGGCCCATCAGCCTTTCAATGATGTACGGGTGCGCGAGGCGCTCGCCATTGCGATTGACCGCGACCACATCAGCGAAGATGAGATGGGCGGTGCGACCGAGCCGGCCCAGAAGTTTCTTCCCGTTCAGGTGTCAAGAGCAACCGGTGTTAATGAGGGGCAGGTACCAATTCTTGGACGCAACATTGAGCGCGCGCAGGGTCTGCTCGCGGCGGCGGGCTTTCCGCAGGGCAAGGGATTTCCGCGACTCAAGCTGCTGGTTAACCGCAACGATCAGCAGCGCCAGGTGGCTCAAGCCGTTGCCGCCATGTGGCGAAGCGTGTTGAAGATTGAAACGGATATCACCCTCAGGAATTGGGATGATTATGAAGCGGCGTTGCGCGCCGGAGCTTACGACGTGGCGCGGCGCGGCATGGTGCTGCAAACCACTGATGAAGCTACCAACATGCGCGTCATGTTCGGGCAAGAAGGGCCGACCCAGGCGCCTGCCCAGCCAAGCCCCGACCCGAAGACTGAAAATTCAAACAAAACACCGGTCGGCGGCACCAAGACTCCGAAGCAGGAGCTGAGCCCTCAACAGGCCGGCGAAACTCTCTCATCTTTGCCGGAGATTTTATCCGAGCGACAGGCGCTCGAGGAATTGCCTGCCATGCCAATTTATTTTGCTTCATCTTACGCGCTCGTCAAACCTTATGTGACCGGCTTTGAGACGAACCTGCTGGACGCCCCGTCATTAAAGCACGTGCGCATCCAAACTTCGTGGCAGCCCTCTACCTCGCCTACCCAAATCCAACTGAAATGAGACCCGTGAATATCGCATCGCTGGCGTTTTAAGCAACTCCGGATGACGGGTTTAGCATCAATGAGAAAACCGCTTCAAAAACGCCTGAGTTTCTTGATCTATGAAGCTTGCGCGTGATAACGTGACGTTCAATACGCGCCGCGTTTGGGCAAGCGTGTTCCCCCGCCCGAAGCGAGGATTAAGCAACAAATTGTTCCCCGATCACCCGGAATTCACGGCTTTCGCAAAGCCCCCGTGAGTCAAGTGTTGCGTCGTCACAAAGAGAATGTCTCGGGTAAATAAGGAGTAGCTGCCGTGCTTATCTTCCGTTCCAGCCGATGTCGTTTTGGTGTTGCACTATTCGTGCTGCCGCTCGTCGCTTTGGCCTGTGCTGTATCGGCAAAGAATTCCACCTACTTCGGGAAAATAGCGCCCCCGAGCGACCAGATTATGCGCTACGTCACGGGCGATGAGCCGGAATCGCTCGACCCGCAGGTCAGCAGCGGGCAGCCTGAAACACGCATCTACATGGCGCTTTTTGAAGGCCTCGTCGAGTATGATCCCAAGACCTCGGGAGCGATACCGGCCATCGCCGAGCGGTGGGACGTCAACAACGATCTGTCTGAATTCACCTTCCACCTGCGGAAGGACGCGCGCTTCTCTAACAATGATCCGATCACGGCCCGGGATTTTGTTTACACCTTCCGGCGCGGCCTCTCGCCCGAGCTGGCGTCGCGTACCGCTTACCTCGCCTACTACATCAAGTACGGGCAAGAATATAACGAAGGCGGGGTTTTCGTGCGCGACCCGCAGACCGGCCAGTTCCTCTTAGCGCAGGACTTTCAACCCGGCACGGCAGGCGCAACGCCACCTCAACCCTTAAGCTCACAGCCGGGTGTGTCTATCTCCTCCGAATACAAGCCCACCGCCCAGGAGCCGACGCCTGACCGCGATACGCCGTTTCACCGATTTATGCACTCTCCGGCGCGGCTCGTCGTGCCGGGCGATGAAAAGGCGCGGGCCAAGCAGTCGGCCACGAATCCGAAGCTCAAAGCGGCATTGGCTGGCAAAGAGTTTGTGTCCGTCAAGGCCGAAGATATCGGCGTTGAGGCCGTTGATGACTACACCTTGCGCGTTTCGTTGGTCCAATCCGCCCCCTTCTTTGTCGGCTTGATGGCGCACCAGCTCTTCCGCGTCATAGAGCAAAAGGTGGTGGAAAAGTATGGGGGGGCATGGACGCAGCCGGCCAACATCGTGTGCTCCGGACCGTTTAAGCTTGAATCGTGGAGACCCTATAACGATATGGCGGTGGTGCGCAATCCGATGTACTGGGACGCCGCCAACGTCAGGCTGGATCGGATCGTCTTCTACCCGATGAGTGATAATCCGACGATCATGAACCTCTACAAGGCCGCGGACGTGGATGCGGTCCTCAACCACACCGTTCCGGGGGCGTGGCTGGATGTCGTCCGGCCCATGAAGGATTATATGGACGCGCCGGAAGATGCCATCGATTTTTACCTGATCAATACGACGAAGCCGCCGATGAACGACGCGCGCGTGCGCCACGCCTTTAACATGGCGATTGACAAGACGGAGTGGGTCAAGTGGCGCAAGATCGTCAAGCCCTGCAACGGCCTTGTGCCCGAAGGCATCTTCCCCGGTTACCCTCAGCCCAAAGGCGACCCGTTCGACCCGGAGAAGGCGAAACAGTTGTTGGCCCAGGCCGGCTACAAAGACGCGGCCGGTCATTACGACCCGAGGAAATTCCCCGTCGATCAGGTGGAGATCGTTTATAACGTACAAGAGTCAAATAAGATTATGGCCGAGTTTACCCAGGCGCAGTGGAAGCAGAACCTCGGGATCACAGTACCCCTCAGGGCAATGGAGTGGAAGACCTTTTTAGACGCCCGCGCGAAGCTTGAATATAAGGGTTTCGCGCGCGGCGGCTGGATCGGCGATTACATGGACCCGTTCACGTTCCTCAGTCTCTACTACACGCCGACGGGCGACAACGGGACAGGTTGGTGGGACCAGAAGTATGTTGATATGCTGGACGAAGCCAACCGGACCCTCGACCCGCAAAAGCGTTACGGATTGCTGGGGAAGGCCGAGGCGTACGCGCTTGAGGCCCAGCCCACCATCCCGTTCGATACCGCTTCAGTCAATTGGGTGAAGAAGCCTTATGTGAAGGGGATGTACCCGAATCCCGCTGACTTGTACCCCTGGAAATTCGTCTACGTCGAACATGACCCGACGAAATGGGATTATGGCACGCCGAAACTGTCAGATTAAGTAAATGGGAAAGGGCGACAGCGGTTTCCGCTAACCGTTCACCCCTGTGAGGAACCTTTTATGCTCCGTTTCATCATCCGCCGGATGGTCATGACCGTGCCCCTGGTGCTGATCGTCATCTCCTTGACGTGGGGCCTGATCAGGCTCGCGCCGGGCAACTTCTATTCGGGCGAGAAGAGAATCCCTCCGGCGATCGAAAAGAACATCCGCGAAAAATACGGCTTGAACAGACCCTGGTACGTGCAGTATGGAAAGATGATCGGCCACATCCTGGTGGGTGATTTCGGAAATTCGCTGAAGTACGAAGGCCAGTCTGTTAACAGCATCATTGCCCGGAGTCTTCCAGTATCGGCGACACTGGGGCTGCTCGCCTACCTGCTCGCTCTCGTCGTAGGGGTGACAACCGGGACGCTTGCCGCCCTGAAACAGAACTCGCGCTTAGACTACGCGACAATGGCGTTGGCGATGCTCGGCATTTCCCTCCCCAATTTTGTGCTCGGGCCGCTCCTCGTTCTGGTCTTTTCGCTGACGCTATACTGGCTGCCCCCCTCGCGTTGGAACGGCTTCCCGAGCCTCAGTCTGATCCTGCCGGTCATTACGCTCTCGGCAATTTATATGGCTTACATCGCCCGCCTGACGCGGGCCGGCATGCTGGAAGTTTTACGCTCAGACTATATCCGCACGGCGCGCGCCAAAGGACTCAGGGAGCGCGACGTGATTCTCAAGCACGCCCTGCGCGGCGGCCTGATGCCGGTGGTCTCCTTCACCGGCCCGGCGCTCGCCATCCTGCTCACCGGCACCGTCGTGGTCGAGCGCATCTTTGCGCTCCCGGGGTTGGGCAACTATTTCCTTAACGCCAGCCTGAACCGCGACGAGCCCCTGATTATCGGCATTGTCGCCTTCTCCTCGATTGCCATTCTGGTCTTGAATCTGATCGTCGACATCTCTTACGCCTTTATTGACCCGCGCATCCGGTATTGACGCCATGAAGGACGAACGACCACTCAGTCAAACAGAAGCGAAGCAAAGGGAGCCGGCGTTGACGTCATTGGGCACCCCGCCGGCCCCCCCCGTTCGCCCTCGCGAAGGGGATATCATCCACACCGCACCCGAACTGGCCGTCGGCGAGGCCGACGTACGGCCGGCTGAAACAGGAGCGGCGGCCACGCCCGCGGCCGGCACCTCCCTGTGGAAGGATGCCTGGCGCAGGCTGCTTAAGAACAGGCTGGCGGTTCTCGGTGTGATAGTCGTCGCCGTCATCACGGTCGCCGCGATTATCGGGCCGCCCATTATTCAGAAGACGACGGGCAACACCTACGACAACATTCCGAAAGACGTTAATCTCCTCAAGTCGTTCCCGCCGTTTGAGGCCCCGGATGGTTCTTTCTCCTGGGCGCATCCGATGGGGACTGACAATGCGGGGCGGGATATCCTGGCGCGCGTACTGCTCGGGGGGCGCATCTCTTTAATGGTCGGCATCATCTCCACCATCGTCTCGCTCATTATTGGTATTAGCTATGGCGCAACGGCCGGCTACCTAGGCGGCCGCGTTGATAACGTGATGATGCGTATCGTTGATATCCTCTACTCGCTCCCGTACCTGATCATCGTCATCGTGCTGCTGGCCATGTTCGGCAGCAAATCGGCTCTCAACCAGTTGATTCTTCTGTTCATTGCGCTCGGAGCCGTGTCGTGGCTGACGATGGCGCGTATCGTGCGCGGGCAGGTGATTTCACTCAAGAATCAGGAGTTCGTGCTGGCCGCCAGGGCGACCGGCGTTTCCACCGCCAAGATCATTTTCCGGCATCTGGTACCGAACACACTGGGTCCGGTCATCGTTTATGCGACCCTCACCATCCCTTCGGTGATGCTGACCGAAGCCTTCCTCTCGTTTTTGGGCTTCGGCGTGCAGGCCCCCCTCGCGTCATGGGGGAGTCTGGCCTCCGACGGCATTCAGAATATCGCCATCTTTCCATGGCAGTTTATCTTTCCCGGTGTGACGATGGCCCTCACGCTCTTTTCTTTGAACTTTCTGGGCGACGGGCTGCGTGATGCGCTCGACCCGCAGATGCGAAAGGTCTAGCGATTTACATAAAGGGTGAAGGCCGATGCGGTATTTCGACCGCCGGCGGTGGGCAGTTTTTGAACCAGCGGTTAAATGATTTAATGGTGAACTTTTGATGGGCCGCAACGGAAATATTCTTGAGGTCAAAGACCTCCGTACCTATTTCAAGACGGAGGACGGGACGGTCAAAGCTGTTGACGGGATCAGCTTCGAGTTAAAGCGAGGCGAGACCCTCGGCATCGTCGGCGAGTCCGGGTCGGGGAAGTCGGTGACAAATCTTTCGATCATCCGGCTCATCCCGGAACCGCCCGGAAAGATCGTTTCCGGTGAGATCATCTTTGACGGCGAGGACATTCTCTCGCTGCCGACGGATGAGGTTCGGAGGATTCGCGGCAAGCGCATTGCGATGATCTTTCAAGACCCGATGACCTCGCTCAACCCGTTCCTGCGTATTTCAAAGCAGTTGATGGAGCTCACCCGATTGCATCTCGGTTACACAAAGGAGCAGGCCTATTCTCACGCCATCGAAATGTTGGAAACCGTCGGCATCCCCGACGCCGCCACCCGTGTCGACAGCTACCCTCATGAGTTCTCGGGCGGCATGCGCCAGCGCGTGATGATCGCCATGGCTTTGTCGTGCGAGCCTGAATTGTTGATCGCGGATGAGCCGACGACCGCGCTGGACGTAACCATTCAGGCGCAGATACTCGAGCTCATCAGGAAGCTCAGACGGGAGACGGGGACGAGTGTGATTCTCATCACGCACGATCTCGGCGTGGTGGCGGGCATGACCGATCACATCATCGTCATGTACGCCGGGAAAGTATTCGAGCAGGCGCCGACGCGCGAGCTTTTCGCCTGCCCCGGCAACCCTTATACAAAGGGGCTGCTCCGCTCGGTACCGGATCCGACCGCCGAGCAGGGGGCGCTCTACCAGATCCCGGGACTTCCCCCCGACGTCGCGCACCTGCCGCCGGGTTGCCCTTTCGCGCCGCGGTGTGATCGGGCAGAGGAGATCTGTCGCAAAGAATTCCCGCCCTTCGCGCAGCTCAACCCCGATCACCATTCGCTCTGTCACTTCGCCGAAGAAATTTACGGCAACTCTTGCGCCGAGCGCGAAGCGAGGGCGAAGCGGGCTGCGGCTGCCCCTGAAGCGAAAAATCAGACCGGGGGGGCCCCATGAGCACTCAGCCTTCATCCGCCATGCCGGCCGGGCAGATGCCTCCGCCAATCGAGCGGGGCCGGAATGAGCCCTTGCTCGCGATCCGTGACCTGCGTGTCCATTTTGACCTGGGTGGCGGCAGCGTCTGGGACAAAATGGTTGGCGGCAGCCCCGTCAAGCGCGTTGTCAAGGCTGTTGACGGCGTGACGCTTGATATTTATCCCGGCGAGACGCTCGGCCTTGTCGGTGAATCAGGCTGCGGCAAATCAACGCTGGGCCGCGCCATCCTTCGTTTGACGGAACCGACCGGCGGGCAGGCCCTGTTTCGCGGGCGTGACCTCGCGCACCTCTCTCAACGTCAAATGAGAGAAGAGCGCCGCCATTTGCAGATAATTTTTCAAGACCCTTACGCGTCGCTCAATCCGCGGATGACGGTCGGGCAAATTATCGGCGAGCCTCTCGATACATTCCGCCTCGCCGCGGGCCGTGATCGTGACCGGCGCGTCGAGGAGTTGATGGAAACTGTGGGCTTGAGCAAGCGTTTCATCAAACGTTACCCGCATGAGTTTTCGGGCGGCCAGCGGCAACGCATCGGCATCGCGCGGGCGCTCGCAGTCGACCCCGATTTCATCGTCGCGGACGAACCCATCTCGGCGCTTGATGTCTCGATCCAGTCTCAGATTATGAACTTGATGGAGCGCCTGAGGAGACAAAAAAATCTAACTTACCTCTTTATTTCGCACGATTTACGCGCGATCAGGCATGTCTCGGATCGGGTCGCGGTAATGTACCTTGGTAAACTCGTCGAAATTGCCGATGCTAAGATAATTTACGACGAACCCCTGATGCCTTACACCAAGGCGCTGATTTCTGCCGTGCCAGTACCTGACCCGGAAGTGGAGGCGACGCGCCGGCGCATCGTACTCGAAGGCGATGTGCCTTCACCGATAAATCCGCCTCAAGGGTGCCGCTTTCACACCCGTTGCCCCTACGCGATTCAGGCCTGTAAAGAGGTCGTGCCGCCGCTGGCCGAGATCAAGCCCAATCACTTTGCCGCCTGCATCCGTATCAGTCCCGGACAGCCGGACATAGAGCGGGTCGCCCCGGGCGATGCGCCGGGCCTGCGCGATGCCGAGCGCGTGATTGCGTCTTGAAACCAAGACCCTATTAGTTATATACAGAGAGAAGAATCTATTGGAGCGTCGGCCATCAGGCCTGCTTTTACAGCATTTAGCTGTAGACTGCTTGTGCGTTGCCCCGCAGGCACTTATACTAAGCATAGGGAATGGCTGCTACGCCTCCCGGCAGTGTGAACAAGAGAAGCGTGCTTTCTCGGCCCAGAGCCTTTTACGCGGCCCCAGCCCTCCTAACCGCAATTCGGAAGCGACATAGGTGAAGCATCAGACTATTTCTAATGCCGCCGCACAAGAGCGCGACATGGTAGACGCGCCGCCGCAGGAGTCTCCGTCCGGATGGGAAGAGACCCAAAAGTCACTGGCGGCGGCCTCCGGCCTCTCCCTTCTGCTTGTTAATGGTCACCAACCTCCCGCGCTTCTGGTCGCGAATAACAACTCTATCTGCCAGGCTTTTCAATCGTCCCCTGAATACGTGAGGTTGTGTGACCCCTATTGCGGCGAAGCGCATGCGCGCGCTCTTAAGGCCGGGACCGTGACGCATTACCGCTGTCATGCGGGCTTGCACTGCTTTACTATGCCTGTGGAAGTCAGCCGGGGACGCAATCTCGCCGTCATCGGTGGGCGGGCCTTTCTTACCACTGCAGACTACCGTGCGCTCGCCGAGCGTTTCCGCGTCGGCGACCTTCAAGACCTGCTCTCCAGCGATCTTTTCCGTAACGTCATTTTTGCCGCGCATCAGGACTTGGATGATTTGGCGAAGCGCATTTCCGAGTCGGTTCCGGAGCCCGAGCCGGAGGGCGCGCAAGCAGAAACCATGACCGCGCCCGCTTCCGAATCCGCTGCGCCTCCCGCGCCAAGGTCTTCCCCCCCGTCCATTGATGAGGCCGCGCCGCGCACCGCGACGAGCAATTACATCGCACCAGGCAGCGCACTTGCTGACGCCTGCGGCGCAGCAATCCAAGCCTTTGCGGAAAAGAACGGACTGGCCTCGGTCGCGCTGCTTCTTCCGCATAAAACCACGCTGTCGACGACTTTCTCCACCGGACGATTTAAAACGGGTCCGTGGCGGATTGAAATCGAAACCACGGACGCACGGCTCAGGCTGGCGGTCAGCGCCGGAACATCGCTTCCCCTGCGCGAGAGTCCCGAAGGCTTCACACCGGTTGATACCGGAATGAAGCGGCGTAAAGAAAGTGTGGAAAGGGTCGCCGAGCTCTTCCCGCTGGTCGTCGGCGAGGAGGTGAAAGGCGTCCTGTTAATCGGTGACGAGAGTCTCGATCAGGAGAAGCGGAAGATTATTTCAAAGTTTTGCCGGGAAATGGCGTTGCCCCTCGAAGTTTTACGCCTGCGCAATGAACTGGAGCAGCGGACGCGCTTTACCGATTACCTGCAAGGTTTCACCGGGCGCCTCAACGTGGTCGAGCCGGCCGAAACTTACCGCGCGATCCTTCGTTACTCCGCCGAACTGCTGCGGGCTGAGCGCGGCTCGCTCTTACTGCTTGATGAGGCTTCTAACGAGCTGGAAATCAGGGCGGCGATCGGCATGCGCGCCGAAGTGGCGCGCGAGATCCGCATACATCTCGGCGAGAGCATCTCCGGAACTGTCTTGCGCGAAGGTCGCCCCCTCGTCGTCCGTAACCTTGAAACCGCGGGCTACCCGCCCGCGCCCGCCGAACGCCACTATAAGACGAAGTCATTCATCAGCTATCCGGTGATTATCGCCGGGCGGAAAGTTGGCGTCCTGAATGTGACGGACAGGGCCGGTGGAGGCACGTATGATGAGGCCGACCTCAGTCTGCTGGAAATTATTGCGCCGCAGATGGCGCTGGCCCTTGACCGCGCCGAGTGGCAGGAGAAGGCCGCGCAGTTTCAATTGATGTCAATCACCGATCCGCTGACGGGCCTGCTCAACCGCCGTTATTTGGAGGAACGTCTCACGGAAGAGTTGAATCGCTCAAAACGTTACCATTACGCGGTGAGCTTTATGATGATTGATATTGACGACTTCAAAATATACAACGACAACAACGGCCACCAGGCCGGCGATGCGGCGTTGGAAATGACCGCACAATGTTTGAAGTCGGCGCTTCGCTCGGCCGATGTCGCGGCGCGTTACGGCGGCGAAGAATTCTGCATCCTCTTGCCCCAAACACCGCTTGGCGAAGCTAAAGTAATTGCCGAGCGCATCAGGAGACGCGTCGAACGCGCCAGCTACAAGCACGGCAAGACGCAGCCTCTGGGCGCTGTCACTATCAGCATCGGGCTGTCCGCTTTCGCTCCCACGATCGATACGCCTGCGGCGATCATCGGCGCGGCCGACCGCGCCCTTTATCTCGCCAAGAAGAGCGGCAAAAATTGTGTTCAAGCGCCCGACAAACCTCAACCTGAAACATTCACCGGCAATGTCGCTGAAGACACCTGATAGACACGGCGGTAAGCGGCGGATCATGGGCCGCATTGAGCCTGAAGAATTCGTCGGCCGGGCCAACGAATTGCAACAGATCGTGCGCCTTGCCTCTAACGGCGCGGAGCGGCGTGGCCTGCTGATTATGGCCGCACCCGCCGCGGGCCTCTCCGAGCTGTTGCGCCAGGCTTATGACGAGTTGTTCCGCCCGCGCGGTAATACCGTCCCGGTCTACTTTAACCTGACGCGCAATGACAAAACCCCGGCGGGCGCAGCCGAGCGCTTTTTACACCTATTCCTTCAGCATGTTATCGCCTTCCGCCGCCGCGGGCCCTCACAGAATAATGCTTCGCTTTCATTGACCGATCTACTTGAGCTCGCCTCGCCGGCGGACGAAGATTGGATCGGACACTTCATTGAAGCGACCGAGCGCGCGCGCGCCGGAGGCGATGAACGGGCTTTCATTCGCCTTTGCCTGGGCGCCCCGCAACGCGCCGCGGCACACGGCGTACGTTCGATAGTCATGCTTGATGACTTTCAAGTGGCCGGAAAGCTCGAGGGGGAGGTCGACCTGTGCTCCGAGATCGCGCAAGCCTTCACACGTTCAACCGAAGCCTTTGTCCTCGGTGGCCTCCGCCGCCAGCTCTCGGATGTCTTGCATGACACGCGTAATATCTTAGATCCTGTCAGCGTCTTACGCTTAGAGTGTCTCGGCGAGCGGGACGCGCGCCTGATGGTCGAATATTTATCGAGGCGCACGGAGGTCGCCACCAGCGACCAAACCCGCGACCTAATCGTGCAGCAGTGCGCGGGTAAACCCTTCTTCATCAACGCGCTGTTTCAGGCCGCGCGCGAGGGCAAGACCGCGCTCAACAGCTTCCTCCACTGCCAGCAGCTTTACATTGACGAGTTGATGGGCGGCCGCATCCATCGCCACTTTAACTCCATCCTTGAAGAGATCGCGCCGCAACCGGCAACGCGCCGCGGCCTTGTCCGCGTACTTTATGAATCGGCGGCGGGCGACGGCGGTAAGGCTTCTGTCGAGACGTGGAGAAAAAGACTCGGTCTGGAAGGGGATCAATTTCGGCACGTCTTACACAGGCTGCACCTGCACGAGTTGATAACCTTGAACGCAAATTTTGTGGAGATGGGAACGGGGCCTTCCCTTTGGAAGGATTACCTTCAGACCCGTTATCGACTGGAGGTCGCGGGCGACCCGCGCGCCCTGGTCGTCGCCGAAACTTTGATCGACGCCTTAAAGCGTGCGCCGCAGACGATGGCGCGGCATTACCGGCGCGAGACTGCGCTCAACCTACGAGACCTGCTTGCCCGTTTCGATTGCCAGCGCGTGCCCGCCAGCCTCCTGCATTACGACCGCTTCAGCCGCCTCTACAAAGGGGCGGAGGCGGATGCGATCACGGCCGGCCTGGACGCTGAAACGGACCTTGTGAGTCTGCCCCAAGTTATCGCTACGGGAAACTGCGCCTCTTTTTATCCGCCGATGCGAAATGTGTGTGACGAAGAGCGTTGCGCCATCGCACATGGCTTTACCGCCGGCAACTACACGGACGCTAACGAAGTGGTCTGGCTTGCTATAGAGATAGAATCAAAGCTGGAAGCCGGCCGGGGTATCACCGAAGTGTGGTGCGACCGATTAACGAATGCGGCGCGCGCCTGTGGTTGGAATCGCGTGCGCTTGTGGCTCGTTGCGACCGAAGGTTTTACAGACGAGGCCAATGAATTGCTCGCGGCGCGCCATGCTTACAGCTCGAGCCGCCGGCAACTGGAACTTCTGACAGCGCGCATCAGTGCGGGCCCCGCTCCGGGGAAAGACGAAACCGCCCCGGACGAATTCGAACTGGTGATTCCCATGGGCGACGACACGGAACTGATTGCTGCCAGCACGGTTGACCAGATCGCTCGCCGCGTCGCCTTCCAACCGGAAGCTATTAATCAGATCAAAACGGCCCTTGTTGAAGCCTGTATTAACGCTACGGAGCATAGCCTGAGCCCCGACCGAAAAATTTATCAGCGATTTCGCGTCGAAAGTGATAAATTAGTCATGACGGTTTCGAGCCGCGGTGTCGTCCCTCCAGATACCGCCGCGCAAAATAGCATCAATGATAGCCATCAGAATAATGGCGGCGGTGGGCCGGATGCCGCGAAGGGGCGTCGCGGCTGGGGGCTAAAATTGATTCGCATGCTGATGGATGAAGTTGAGTTCGAGCGCGTCGATGATGGCACGAGCCTACGCATGACAAAGTATCTTAAAAAACAGTGAATTTGAATATTCGCTCCTTTTTGCGCCTGATTTGTGGAGTGCCTGTTCTTTTTCAGCAATCATAAGCAATAATCAGAAACCAAGAGGCACTCAAGCCCTGGCTCCGACATGGGCGAAATCTCTATAGTCGCCGGCCTTGGGTGCAGATTACAGCACGAACCGAAAGCCCTGGAAGGGCGAAAGAGTCTTTGGGGCCGGATCGAATTGATCGAAGATGACGCCATAACCTGAACCTTCGGCCCCTTGCGGGGCTGGTCGGTACGTCGTGTCTGATAATGAGTAGAAACCGGTTTTTTTGTTGCCACTCTTTACGATCTATTATTCATGACTAACCTGTCAGAAGTAAGAGAGGGGACTTACTGGAATGGCAGAATCAACAACTAGCGCCCCGGTACGCTCGCGACTGATCGGGGATAAGGCGGTGGTTTACGCCGGCGATTACCTGAACAAGCTGAGCGGTGAGCGTATCGAGCGCGAGTGTCGCCGGCGTTTAGAAGCAGGCTGCCGCGGCCTCGTCATTAATTTTAGAGAAACCGAGCTGGTGAATAGCATCGGTATCTCGATTCTTCTGGGTGTCATCGACGCTGCCGAAAAAACTGGCGCGCAGCTTGTCTTCTCAGACGTCAACAACCAGACCGTCGCGCTCTTCGAGATGCTCGGCCTAACGCGGCATGTCGCGTTGGCGAGGGATGAGCAGGAGGCGCTCTCCACGTTAACAGGTTTTACTGAAGCACAGAAAGCTGCCGGGCACTGAAAGGCCGATGTGGATGCAAGAGACATTGCAAAAGCTGATTCACACGTTCGCCGCGCTCGCAGACCTGGGGCAGGAAATCGCCGACACGAGCGATTTCCACGAGATGGTGCGCACGTCGCTGCACCTCTTGCTCGGCACGCTGGCCATCCGGCGCGGCGCAGTCGCGGAGTACGATAAAGGCAAGCAGGCCTTGAGTTTTGCGGCGATGCGCGGGATGGGTGATGGGCCGCCCGCAGACTTACCGCTTAACGAGCAGGAAGTCGGGACATTGCTCAGTCTCGGTCTCTGCGGCTTAGCAGTAAATGATATGCCACTACCTTTGGCGCCCTTCGTCCACAGGCATCAGAATCTGTTTGACGCACTAGGCGTTGAGTTGGTCGTCCCCCTGGTGGTGCGCCGCAAACTGATCGGTCTTGTCCTGTTGGGAGGTAAAGCGAGCGGCGAATCATTTACCACAGATGACCGCGATATCGTGTGCTCAATGGCGCGCCATCTGGGGGTCGGAATCCATACGCACCGCCTGCTCGCGGAGCTCGAGGGCCGCGCGGAGGAGAACCGTCAGCTTTACAACGGCTTACGGGCGATCTACAAAGACACAGTCCGCGCCTTCGCTACCGCCATCGATATTAAAGACAAGTACACACAGGGCCATTCGGAACGTGTCGGCAAATATAGCGAGATTATTGCGCGCGAAATGGGCTGGAGCGAGGAAGAGGTCGAAGGGATGGCGGTCGCAGGCTACCTGCATGACATCGGCAAACTGGTCGTCGAGCGCGATATCATTAACGCCCCCTATAAGATTGACGCCCAGAAATCAAGCGAGCTCAATCGCCATCCTGCCGCCGGGTATGAAATTCTTGCGCCGATCCGCCATCCTTACGCCGATATTCCGCTGATGGCGCGTTACCATCACGAACGCCTTGACGGTCGCGGCTACCCCGATGGTTTAACGGCGGACCAGATTCCAATCGGTGCTAAGATCGTCACACTGGCTGATTCCTTCGATGCGATGACGACCGACCGCCCTTATAAAAGGCGGCGCTCGCTCCCGGATGTCGTAGAAGATTTCCGTCGCAACACCGGAAAGCAGTTCGCGCCCGAAGTCGTCGCCGCATTCTGTCGGGCATTGCTGAAGGAAATTAAAGGTGAAATAAAAGATCGTCGCATCATAAAGATGCTCGGTAAAGATTACATCGAGCCGGATCAGGTCACACCGCTACTCGTCGAATTAATTGCCGACCTCGAGTCGGGAATGTTTGCCGCCGCTGCCCGCCACGCCTGAAATATAATCGAGGATAGATCAAGCCGGATCAGATCACACTGCCCCTCGTCAAGCCGGCGAGTTGGCAGTAGGCCGGAGCCCTATCTTCCCGCTCGGGTCCTGCGGCGGTTCAAGTTTTGGTTGCGGCTCTGCTGCATTCTGACCTCTGCGCTACATCCTCCTTCGCATCTGTACTCCGCCACCTGTCGAGGTTGGACCGGAAGCGCGGCGCCACTTCAAGACGTGAGATTCATGCGCCGCAGAAGGTCTTGAAAGCGCGGGTCGGAGCGAAGACCTTCGAACTGAGGCGCAACCTTGATCGAGCCATTTCCGGCCCTCCCCGAATAGCTCATCCGACTTCACGATCGCTTCAAAGGCCTCTTGAGACAACCCCTTTTCTTTATTAGAGAGCCAGAGAAAACCGTACCCCCAGGCAAAATTCGGATCCAGTTCGATGATTTTGTACGACTCCTCGATGGCTCGATCGAACTGGCGTGTCAGATAAAAGTGGCCTGCGATATCCGCTTTGACGATGAGCGAAAGCGGGTCGAGTTCCTCCGCCCGCCTAAATTCGGTCAGGCTCTCGTCGGGGCGCTCCAGGGATAAATACTCGGCATACCACTGATGAGCGGTGGCATAATTCGGATTCAGTGCGATGGCCCGCTTGAACTCTTTCTCAGCCCCCGCCCAGTTCCAATCATAGAAAGCCAGTGTGTAAGCCAGGGAAGTGTGGGCTTCGGCCAGTTGGTCATCTATTTCCAGGGCCTTGGTGGCCGCGATTCTGGCTTTGGAGAAAGCTTCGTTAGGTAACAGCACCCTGTACTCTGGAAGCAGCACGTAGTAGTCGGCCAGTCCCACGTAGGTTAGAGCGAAATTCGGGTCACGCGCTCTGGCCTGCTCGAAATAATCAACCCCTTTGATTAAGGCTTCCGGGGTTCGCTTGTTCCAGAAGTAGCGGCCTTTGAGATAAAGTTCATAGGCCTCGACGTTGGCTGTATATTGTTTGGCCAGCCGCTGCGCCTTCTCCGGGTTGAGCTTAACTCTTAACTCGGCGGCGATAGTTCGCGCGATCTCGCCCTGCAGCGCGAAGACATCCTTCAGAGTACGATCGTAGGTTTCGTTCGCCCAAATAATATGACCATCCTCGGCGCTGATTTCTCAAACCACCACACCGGCCAATTTTCTAGCGCTCGCCGTATCACTTGGGCTGAATGCGCAAAGTGAAGCTGCAAATGACAATCTTATCGTCAGGCGCCACGGGAGTGCGCTCTTCGCGTGGCGCTTCCTGTCCGGCGACAACCGTCGGGTTTCGGCCCTTTGAAGTGATCCAGTAGCGGCCCTGATCATCACGCGTGAGGATGGCGTGGACTCGACTCACTTCAGGGTCTCCCTTGATCGGCAGATCGACGGTTATTGATTTTGAGCCACGCCCGATAGTGATCTCCGGCTTGGTGACCGGAACGACCGACTGGCGAACTCCGTCGCGCCATATTTCTATCGAATAAAGCTCTGTGGGACGAGCGCGTACGACCGTTTGCTCTGCTTCCGTAGAGTCGACGGAGGCGGCCGACGGAGCGTCCGGCGAGACGTTTAAAGATTCACTGGGACGTGCCGTTACCTGTGTATGGCCGCTCTCGGAATCATCCCAAACGGGCTGAACGCGAAACTCACCCTTATTGAGCGTGCCGTCAACACGAAGCTCGACGGCAAAGGACTTGGTCGCGAGCTGTGTGGAGCCGCTCAATTCGCGCGCCCGTTCAGAAAGGACATGATAAAGCCCCTGCTCAAGGCCGCGCCGTTTATCGCCCTGCCAATCTTTATCGTCGTCGCTGCTCAAATAAATAATGTACTCGCGGGGAATGTAGGTCGGGCCGCCGGGAGGCGTGAACATCTCGCGTTGCATGACCACCTCGACCTCACGCGCGACTCTTACCAGGAATTCCTCCCAAACGCGGCGCGGGCGAGACTGCTCATCCGCCATTTCGAGCGGATCATCGGCGCCTTCGCCGTCAATCCACCGCCGAATGGATTCTAATAACCCCACTGTATCTGCCTCTCCTCTCGATTGAAAGAGAACGATTAATCGAATCTCACAAACCTTTTATGGATCCAACCGCGGTCCGCCGAGTCCGGATTATCCTTATCGCGCCCGTGCTGCAAGACCTGCACCTCGTACCAGTTACTGTTGATATTAAGGACGCGCACGCGCGACCCCTGCTCGGCGACACCGACCGGGTAGTTGCTCGTGCTCGGATCAGGGCGTAAGTTTACATCAACCGTAGTCACACCGACGCGCCCGACGTCCGTAGAGTTTGAAGCGGCGGGGGGACTCTTTGCTGACGCGCTCCTGCGCGATTGAATATAAGTATGCGTGGCGAGAAGCATTCCCGCAAATGCTACGATCAGGCCCATCGCCACTGCCAGCCGTTTGACGCGTCCTGCCGCTGCGGTAGTGCCCGGCGCTTGACCGTCTCTCCTGGGCAAAGAGATTTCTGGCGCTTCTATCTCACGCGCCTGTTGACGAACCGTTTGTTGCGCCGGGGTTTGGTGGAGGCCGGTAGTGGCGACGGGTACAACAATGCGGGGGCGAACGTCAACCCGAGCCTCCATGCGAGATCGGTTGAGGTCCCGCGCGGTATCAAATTTTGGACGTGGAGGCGCTACGGCCGATGGCCCTGTCGAGCGCGGCAGGCCCGAGTCTGGGCGCGCGCTCTCCGCCTTCGGGTTTGAGTTATCGAGGAGCTGGGTCGGAGGCAGCGTCGCATCCACCAGCTCGGCCCAGAATTCTTGAACCGTTTGATAGCGCTCACCGGCTCGCGTTTGCGTCGCACGCTGCAGCACGCGCAGCACAGACGGCGCCCAGCTTGCGCCTGCGATATGAGCGGGCAGTTCTGTGATCGGGCGTTGCGAGAACCGGCGCGGCGGCTCGCCCGCCAGCAGCGTGTACGTTGTTTTCGCGAGCGAATAAACGTCAGCCGCCGGAGTCAACTGTCGCGGTACCGCGCTGAGCGCCGCCGAATCAAGTTGTCCCGTATGCACGAGCGGGTTATGTTCCGGGGCGGCATAAATGTTTGTCCCGACGCGCGTGATGGCGCCTTCGGTCGCTCCCAATTTAGCAACGCCGAAATCGGCGATTTTGACAATTCGCTTATCGTCCGTCAGCAAAAGATTGTGTGGCTTGATGTCGCGATGAATAACCCCGCCGGCATGGGCGTGTGCCAGCCCCGCGCAAACTTGTGCTAGATAAAAAAGCGCGCGCTCGATCGATAAGGGCTGCTGGCTGCACATCGCCGCCATGTCGCCGCCAGACAAATACTCGAGCACGAGGTAATGGAATGTTATGCCGGATAAATCAATCGCGGTGCCATGACCAAGGCGACTGATGACATTCGGGTGTCGCACACGGTCAAGCGCGATAGCCTCGTTTTGAAAGTTTCCGACGAGCGTGCGCTCCAGCTCTGTATCGATTGCCCCTTGCAAAAGCACGTTCAGCGCTTTGATGACGACCATCTGTGGCTCGCCGTCGGCCGCCGCGAGGTCGCGGGCAACGTAGATTTCAGCGTAGCTGCCGCGGCCAAGGCAGTCTTGGATGTCGTAGCGGCCATCGAGCCTGCACTGTTGGAGCTTGAGTTCAGTCATCGGTTCGCGCCGCCCTTCTATCTCAGCGCGCGTGCTGGTTAGATGCCAGGAGGAGTGTTATTGTTGCGAAGCCCTATGCCAGCTATTGGTTCCCTTTCTTAATGACGCCGTCGAGAGCGTTGAAAGCTCTGACTCTGGGCCCGGTCCGATCAAGCTTAAGGGCGGCGGCGGCTAGCGCCAGGCGGGCCTCGACGTTGACCTCAGCGCTATCAGGAGGCGCTCCGGTGCCGCCGGCCTTGTCGACCGCTTTCTCTAAGGCCTTAACTGCCTCTTCGTAATCGCCGGAAAGGAGCCGCGCGCGCCCATAGAGGTACAGGAATTCCGGATCGTTAGAGTCCAATGGGTTCTGTATCCCCTGGGCCGTCGTCTCACTTTTCATGTCATTCGTGATCCAATTTGCCGGTGCTTGATCTACCTGGCGCTGTCGCTTTGCAAATTTCGATGCCGGATCTTCGACAACCGGTGTTGGTACGGGGGCGGGTGTCGCGCTGGCGCGAGCATTTAAGGCGTCCGTCTCCCGTTGCTTGAAAAGCATGCCACCATAGAAGGCTCCTGCCCCCACTGCGATCAATAGGACGAAAAAGAGAAGGCGCGCGAGCGCTCCCCCGCCTTTTCGACGCGGCGCGGTCGCAACCTCGCTAGCGTTCTCGCCGCCCCATGTCAACTGTCCTGCGCTGGGGACATAACTATTTTCCTGCGTGGGTTTAGCCGGGAATGCGGTTCTGGAGGGAGGTGTCAAGTTGCTCTCGTTGATTGCCGATGGGTGCGCGATGGCTCTCTCGTCGCCACCCCCGCTCAGGGCGGAAGCAAAGGCGGGACGCTCTGACATAATCGTCCGCTCATCGTCTTCCGCCCCGCCGGCAGAATCTTGCGCCGGTGCGCCGACGCGGACGAGCAACGCCGTGAGGTTATCTTCAGCGCCACGCTCGTAGCAGCGCCGCTTCAACTCAGCGCACGCCTTTTCCAGGTCACGCTCCGTCGTGAGCGTCTCCCGGATCTCTTCGTCGGAGATGTGCCTGGTGATGCCATCGGAACAGAGCAGAAAGGTTGTCCCGTCTTCGACCTCGATAGTCT
>CAYLJO010000020.1:0-44276 GCA_964383905.1 uncultured Blastocatellaceae bacterium | reverse complement strand
GACGCCCTGCAAGACCTGGCTGTGGATCCGATTGAGTTCCGGGCGAATCTTTTTAGTCTCAGGAAGCTGGTTCTGCTGATCCAGATAGCCGATAGATTGATGCTCAAGGCGGTAAGCGTCCCTGCGCTCCTGCAACCCTGCGTTGTAAAGCTCGCAGCAAAGTGCAAGCGTCTCATTCAGGCGCGTCATCTGCACGCGATTCGGATAGATGCGGTACTTGAAGGATTTCGGGTGTGTGATCGTCTGCTCAGCCATTTTCTTGGGCTCAATTCATCAGGTGCGGATTGGTCCCCTTGATCAATCAAAGGGAACTTCTCCGAGGTTTAGTTAAAATTTGAGCGGGGCTGAAGTGTGATGCTCCTGATGATGATTTTGTCGGCAGGACGCTCCGTGTCAGGCGCCACGGGCGCTCCACCAATGATGTCCGCGTTGTTGAGCCCTTCGATCACGCGGCCGAAGACCGTATAGCGTCTATCAAAATCAGGCACGCGCTTGAGTGTGATGAAGAACTGGCAGTTCGCCGTATCGCGGGCCTGCGCCTCTGTGAGGCCCGCTTGCCCCCCGAAAGACGGACTCGCCCCTTTTCTCGCCGCCCCAACCGTACCACGCTCAAACGGAAGGTCGCTGAATTCTGCGGGCACATTCGGGTAAGGCGAATCCCCTGTCCCGACCCTGGCCGGATCGTCGCCTTTCGAGAGCGGGTCGCCTCCCTGGATGATGCCGAGTTGTGGGTTGATTCGGTGAAAGGTCGTCCCCGTATAAAAGCCTTCGTTGGTCAGCCTCCTGAAACGCTCGACCATTTGCGGCGCGATGTTCGGGTAAAGTTCGATGACGATTCTCCCGTAGTCCGTATCGATCACCGCCGCCTCCGAATCAGCCTGCGGCTTTACCCCCTTCTTCACGTTCGCGTTCAATGCCGCATCATCCTCGTCGCCATCCACGTCCTTCGACACTGTTTTGTTACCACCACAGGCCGCCGAAAAGAGCGCAAGTGCTACGCACAAGCTCAATATAAACCATGTCTTGAAAACAGATTGTGTACCCATTAAGCGCTTATGCCGCCGGTTCACCGGAATTTTGCCTCCACCGCATCGATCTTTTATTGATAGTCCACTGAACACAACATCGGGGACGAGGGTAGATCGCTCAACACCTTTCACGCGTTCCACTCAAAATAACTTATGGCTGTCCAGTAGTATTGTCACCGGGCCATCGTTGACCAGTTCCACCTGCATCATCCGACGAAAGCTGCCCGTCACCACGTGATCTACACTTTTGCGCGCCGACGCAACGAAATAATGATAAAGAGGCTCGGCAATATCCGGCGGCGCGGCATCGCTCCACGAAGGCCGGCGGCCACGGCGCGCATCACCGCACAGCGTAAACTGCGAAACGATCAGCAAGGATCCGCCCGTATCCATGACCGACAAGTTCATCCGCCCCTCAGCGTCACCAAAGATGCGTAAGGCGAGGATCTTTTCGATCAGGTAATCCGCATCCTTCTCTGTGTCATTGCCCGCAATACCCAGCAGCACGACGAGACCTCCGCCGATCTTGCCGATAATCTCGCCTTCCACTATGACAGAGGCGCGCGTGACGCGCTGCACTACGGATCGCATTAAACTCTCTTGATAAGGGTCAGCACACGGCCACCTTAACAGGTTAAGTCCAGCGCCTCTGATTGCGCGGGCACCCTTCTTGCGCCCAGCCTTGCCCGCCCGTACCACCGATCAGCCTTAGCGCCTCTTTACGCCGCCGCCCCGTGAGCCAAAGACAGACTTACAAAGAATGAGATAAATGGTCTCCTTTATTCACCTTGTTTACTTCTTCGGCGGCCTGCTTGGCCTGACCTCGACGCGGCTCGGCAGGACTCGCTCGTCCTGGTGCAGCAGATCGAGCACAATGCGCGCGATGTCTTCAGGCTGCAATTGCCAGCTCTGGTCGGCGCTCGGCTCGTCGCCCCCGAAATGCGTATTGACGGAGCCCGGCATAATATAACTGACCTTGATGCCGTCATGCCGCACCTCCTGCATTAAGGCCTCGCTGAAACCGTTGAGGCCGAATTTCGAGGCGTTGTAGGCCGCCATTTCGGGATGCGCGTTGACACCGGCGAGAGAAGAGATGTTGATGATATATCCGCCACCGCGCTTCTTCATCTGCGGGATGGCTTCATGACAGCAATAGAAGACGCCAAACAAATTTGTCTCAAGCACCGCACGGAAATCTTCCGGCGAGAGCTCTTCGACACGACCGAAGATACCGACCCCGGCGTTGTTGATCAGAATATCAACGCCGCCAAGATCCGAGACCGTATGCTCGATTAAAGATTTGACCTCTTCATAGTCGCGCACGTCACACGCAACCCCCGCCACACGCCCCTCGCCCATGCCGCTCAACTCGCCGACGGTATGCTCGACCTCGTCCCCCTTGCGCGCGCTGATGCAGACACTGACACCCTCAACTATCAGCGCCTCGGCTATCGCTCGCCCGATCCCCTTGGTACCACCTGTTACTATTGCAGTCTTCCCGTTAAGATTCATTTTGCACCTCAAAAGACAATGACCAATGGCAGGAAAAGATAATTTCCCTGTCATCCGTTACCCCTTCTTAAGTTTTTCGCGCAACCGATCGTTGACCACCTTCGGATTCGCTTTACCCTTGGAAGCTTTCATCACCTGTCCGACGAAGAAACCGAAGAGCGTCTCCTTGCCGGCGCGATATTGTGCGACCTGCTGCGGATTAGCCGCCAGGATCCCATCAATGATGGGATCGATCTCACCCGCATCGCTCACCTGCACGAAGCCGCGCTCCTCAACAATCGCTGCCGCCCCCTTGCCCGTCGCGAACATCTCGACCAGCACCGCCTTCGCTTGTGTGTTGCTAATCTTGCCGCCGTCAACCAGCCGCACGAGTGCTCCCAACTCTTCCGGCGCGACCGGAGAGTTGCCCGCCTGCACGCCGGATGTTTCGAGCTCACGCAGTAATTCCGACCTGATCAAATTCGCGGCCGCGCGCGGGTTGGCGGCCGACTGCGCCGCGCGCTCAAAATAATCCGCGAGCCCGCGCTCAGACGTGAGTTGCGAGGCGTCGCTGAAAGATAGCTGGTAGGTGTCCATGAAGCGCCGGCGCCGGTCTTCCGGCAGCTCCGGCATCGAAGCGCGCGCGCGTTCGATCAACTCCCGCGAGACAATAAGCGGTGGCAGATCAGGCTCAGGGAAGTAACGATAGTCGTGCGCTTCCTCTTTGGAGCGCATCGGTCGAGTCTCGCCCGCGCGCTCGTCCCACAAACGTGTCTCCTGCTTAACCCGCCCGCCCGCTTCGATCAACTCAATCTGCCTTTGGATTTCGTATTCGATGGCCCGCTGCATGAAGCGCACGGAATTGAGATTCTTCAGTTCAACCTTGGTGCCAAATTTTTCATCGCCCACGCGGCGCACGGAGACGTTCGCTTCGCACCGCAGATTCCCCTTCTCCATATCGGCTTCCGACGCGCCCACCCACTGGAGCGTGCGGCGGACATGGTTGACATAATCATAGGCCTCCCACGACGAGCGGAAGTCGGGCTCCGTCACAATTTCGGCGAGCGGCGTCCCGGCCCGGTTGAGATCGACGTAAGAATAGCGGTCCACGTCGGGCAGTCCTTCGTGTACGTTCTTACCCGCGTCCTCTTCAAGATGCAGCCGCGTGATGCGCACCCTCTTGGGCCGCCACTGGCGCGGGTGGCCCGCTTCATCACGCTCGGCGGTCATGAACTCCAACTCGCCCCGCTCGGAGAACGGCTGGTCGTATTGCGAAATCTGATAACCCTTCGGCAGGTCGGGATAAAAATAGTTCTTGCGCGCGAAGATCGACCTTTCGTTAATATGCAGTGAGAGCGCCAGCGCGGCCCGCGCCCCGAGTTCGACGGCGCGGCGATTCAATACCGGCAGTGCACCCGGCAACCCCAGGCATACCGGACAGGTGTTCGCGTTGGGTTCGTCGCCAAAGCGCGTTGAACACCCGCAAAAGATTTTCGATTCGGTATTCAATTGCGCATGAATTTCCAGACCGATAACGGTCTCCCAGCCTTCTTTCACTTATAACCTCCGGTGACCTTCCGTTTCCACGTTTAGAGCACTAGCCTGAAACTTCATTGCGGGGGAATTAAATCCAATCGAAGCTACGCATACGTAAATATCCTGAGGCGGGTTGAAGCACCTCCGCCTCCTGGTGTACTGCCGGTATTGGCAAGTGATCTACTTTGAGTATAACACTCGTTGAAAAAAGGTCTCAACGGACAGGTATGCGCGCGTCGCTTTGCGCAAAATCTTTAAAATCCCGCTGGCATCTAAGACTTTTGCCGGGCGTGCTTGAATTGGGAACAATAGACCACACCGTACACATATTGCTTGGCCTTGTATTCCTGGCCGGTGGATTATTGACCAAAGCAGAGGTAGCGCGGGCAACGGCTTAGAGCCCGTTAGACCAGCGCTCAATGGGAATATCGGGAGGGGCCAGGGATATGCACGCGGCCCCTCCACGGATACCTGCTAAAACCTGAAGTTAATGCCGCCTCTTCCCATGATTCCGGGCGCGAGATATCCATTTTCATAATACTTCTGAGCGAAAATGTTTTCTGCCCCGCCAAACAAAATAAGCGTCACACGCTCGCCGAGCGCATGCTCGTAGCTGCCAGAGGCATCAGCCTTCGTGTAGCCATCGAACCTCAGATTGGCTGTGCGGAAAGGGAAGTTGCTCTCGAAGACCGGCGCGATATACGAACCCGTCCGGTTGAGATCGAAGCTGAAAAGAAAGGCACGGTATCGCTGGGTGAGTGCGAGGCCGAAAAGCTGCTTGGGAATGACGTACTCCGGCTGCGTACCGAGCAATGGATCAAACCGATCACTATTGGTATAGGTGTAAGAAGCGCGCACATTCATTCCGCCGAGAGGCGCGGCCTCAAGAAAAGTCTCTATCCCGCGCGCGAGCCCGCCCGGCCGGTTGATGAAACCGCCAAAGCGCCCGAGGCCGAGCGGATCGGTCCTAAATCCACTGAAAGCGATGACACGCTGCAGCCGGGTGTAAAAATATGTGGCGCCGAAGCGTACGCGATCATGCGCCATCCGCTGGTCGAAACCACCGTCAATGCCAACGGATTGCTCGGCGCGCAGGGTCGGGTCCCCGAAGCGCACAAAACCGGCGCTCCCGAAAGTCCCCTGGCCGAAACGCTCGAACAAAGAGGGCGCGCGGAAACCATTACCGGCGTGCGCGCGCAATTTCGTGCCCGTCGAACGAATAAAGTAGGCGATCGACCCATCGCCGGTTAATGATCTTTCGGCCGTGATGCCGCTTAAGAAACCGGGACGGTCGGCGGCGCGTATCCTGTAAAACTGCCCGCGCACACCGATGGAGACCTGCAGGCGGTCGTCGAACAAGAATATTTGATCCTGCCCGAAGAGGGCAAACGTCTTCTGCCGGTCGGTTGTGTTGTTAAAGGCGCTGAAGGATGGGACCGCCTGCTGAAATATGGTCTCGCGCTCAAACTCAAACCCGGCGGTGACTAGATTAGCGCGACCTAAACGCAAGTTGGCGCGAGCGTCGAGAGTGTCTGTGGACCCGTTGTTGGTGTTATTAAATTCGAAATCGCCAAAGGGGAAGAATGAGGCGAAGCGTGGATCGAACTGGGGGCCGTTGTAATTACGCCGCCGCGTCGAAACTCTCTGGTAAGCGACCGTGTAGGAGAACACCTCATTGACGCGGTCTGTCAATCTTACCGATCCGACCAGCAGGCGGTTGCGCCGCCCCGAATCAAGATCGTTAAAGTCGGGCTGAAAGTTTACGCCCGCGACGGCGCGCGGGAAGAGATCACCCGGTGTGAAAGCGGCGGGCAACGCGAAGGGACCGTCGTTGACGCGTGAGTTCGCAACCGTGCCATAGAAGTTAGCCCCAATGGTGATGGACTGCGTCGCGTTAAATTGAAAGCGCGCGCCACCGTTGGTGTCGCCAAACCGGTCATTGCCATGTACACCCCGGCGCACATCGAGCCGTGTGATCCCAAAACTATACCCTGCTCGCCAGCCAAGCCCGCCTGATCCTTGCAACCGCTCACGAAACAACTCGAGGCCGCTGCCTTCGAAACCTGCTTCGAAATGTGGGGCATCGGATCCCGTACGTGGCACGAGGTTAATCACCCCGCCGATGGCGTTTGTTCCGTAGATGGAAGAGCCTGACCCACGTAAAATTTCGACGCGATCAAGCGCCACCGTCAGGATGTCGGAGAAAAAAGGGGCGGCCGAGCCATTGATGTCGCCCGCATCTCGTACACGCAACCCGTCCAACAGAACCGCCGTGTCAAAATTCCGTAGACCCCGCAGGCGAAGCGTGGTGAGGGCCCCCGGGGAGCCTTGCTGCTGAACCCGCAGGCCGGGTGTCCCGCGCAACGCCTCAGACAGCGTCAACGCACGTCTCGCCTCAATCTGTTGATCTTCGAGAACCGTCACGGCCTTTGAAGCCTCGTCAACCCGTTGCGGCGTCCCCGTGGCGACGACGACCACCTCCTCATTGACCGCCGCAACTGAAAGGCGTAAATCTCGCGCTAAAGTTTCCCCCCGATTAACACGCAGGTCGCCGGAGGTGAGTGCGGCAAATCCCTGCGCCTGTACTTCTAAAAGATAGTCTCCCGGGGCAAGCCCCGTAAATCTGTAAACGCCTCGTTCATCAGTCCTCGCGAAGAGTTGCACACCATTTCGCGCACGCAGTCGCACCTCCGCGCCGCCAATGCTCGCGCCGCGGTCGTCCGTGACGTGGCCTGTAAGGGTCGCACCGCCTTGCGCAGGGACGTTGGGTGAAAAGGAGAAGACCAATGCGGCCGCAAGGCTGCACAGTCTGACCATTGAGAAGAAATTTCTAGTCTTTCTAAATCTGGATTGGATAATCATCGATAGCTTCTCCTGCCCGTCGCAGTACGAGCTCGCAAGGGAGCGCCGGACAGGTATCCTGACTTGCGGTTATGATCCAATAAAGAGATCGCCTTCGCTCCGCGCCTTCCCGCCCTTTCCGAGAACAGTGGCTTAAACTATACGGAGCGTCGTCGCCGCTAACAGTTGCGCGGGCAGTGACGGCTTCGCACCGTCTTCCCTGATCCGTCGCTCTTTGGTTGATTGATCACCGGAGTGTCTCGTGCACCGGCGTAATGCGTGGCGCGCCCGAAATCGGATGCGCGTCCACTAAAACTCGTATATCGAACACCTCATGCAAAATCTCAGGAGTTAATACGTCGCGTGGCGGCCCCGAAGCGAGCATCCGGCCCTCTTTAAGCAAGAGCACCCGATCTGCGAACTCCGCCGCCAGGTTGACGTCGTGTGTGACGACGACGGAAGCTGTTTCTTTCCGGTCACCACGCTTGCGCACGAGAGCGAGCATTGCCGCCTGATGCGCCAGATCAAGATTTGCTGTTGGCTCATCTAACAACAGGATCGGCGCCTCCGTCGCGAGCGCACGCGCGAGTACGACGCGTTGACGCTCGCCGCCGGACAGTTCGCTTATTAACCGCGAGCCATAATCTTTAAGGCTGGTCTCGCGTAGCGCTTCACGCGCAACCGCTACGTCCCGCTCCGTCTCCCAGCCCCACGCCCCCGTGCCCGACCGTGCGTAACGCCCACCGAGCACAAAGTCCATTACCGTCACCGGAAAACGTAATTCTGATTCCTGTGCGACCACCGCGATACGGCGGCTCACGGCGCGACGCGGGTAAGAACCGAGCGGCCTTCCATCAAGCAGTATTTCGCCGCGCGCCGGCGAGAGCGCACCGTTCAGGGCACGCATCAGCGTCGATTTTCCGGCCCCGTTCGGGCCGATGATGGCCACTATCCTGCCGGGGTCAGCGCGCAGCGAGACACCCGCGACGGCTTCGCGTGTGCCATAACAGATAGTGATGTCCCGCGCCTCAAGCACGATAGCCCTCCTTTAATCTGATTGATCCTGCGTGCTATAAACATTACGCCCCTGCAGGGCTCAAAAACCTGCCTGATGCTACCCACTTTTTCAACCGAGACTCAGATTTATTTAGGTCTCGGCTTGCTTTGGTTTCAACCTCTCTTTAACAGGTAGATGAAGAGCGGGGCACCAATGAGCGCGGTGATCGCACCGACAGGTAGCTCGCGGGGGGCGATGACGCTACGCGCTACGGTGTCGGCAACAACCACAAATATTGCGCCGGCAAGTGCGGCGGCGGGGACTGTGATCCTGTTATCACTGCCGAATGACAGGCGCACCAAGTGCGGAACGACCAGCCCGACGTATCCCACAGAGCCACTTGAAGCGACCGAAGCCCCGACCAATAGACTCGCCGCGAGAAAGACTCTTAACCTCACCCGCTTCACTTCGACGCCGAGATCAAAAGCATCGCGTTCGCCGAGCATCAGCAGATTCAGTGCGCGCGCATGCCCGGCGAGTATGACCGTACCCGTCAGGACAGCGACCATCGCAATTCTCAGCGCGCCGGCGGTCGCGCCCGAAAGGTCGCCGAGCAGCCAGAAGGTGAAGGAGCGAATCCGCGTCGCATCCATCAAAGTTGTGATGAAGACAATGGCCGATGAGAGAAACGTGGTCACGATGACACCCGCCAGAATCAATCTCGCGGGCGATGTCCCTGCGCGACCAAGCGCGAGCCGGTAGACGACGAAAGTCGCGGCCAGTGCGCCGCCGAATGCCATCACCGGACGGCTCCACTCCTGAGTACTAAAGAAGACGAGCGCGACCATCGTGCCAACGGCCGCGCCATTGGAAATCCCGAGCAAGTAAGGTTCTGCGAGGGGATTGCGAAGCAGCGCCTGGTAGCCTGCGCCCGCCGCCGCGAGGGATGCGCCGACGCATCCCGCAAGCAGTATACGAGGTAGGCGTATGTCGAAGAGAATGGCACGCTGGTCAGCCGTCAACCCGCACGCTCGCCTGTTTCCACTAAACAGCGCGCAAAACGAGGCCGTGACAGGCAAGTGCTCGCTGCCAATGATGGTTGCCGCAAGCACCACACAGACCAGCGAGACCACTAGCGCGGAACAAACGATGAGCGTTCGCCGGCGCGCATTCCGCGCCCAGCGTATCGATTCCGGCATGCTGGCGTTAACCGTCGCCATCTCCTTTAAATTCACCCCTGCCTGAAGACTTCCGGGTGGAGAGAGCGCGCAATTTGCTCCAACCCTTCAACGAGCCGGGGGCCGGGCCTGGAAAGGTAGTCTCCATCTATCCTGTAAACCCGCCCGTTCAACGCCGCGGGAGACTTTCTCAAAGCCGCGGCAATTTCTGAATTGGCTTCGCCCATCGAGCCGCCCGCCGCCATAATGACCGCCTCCGGGTTCGCGGCCAGCGCGGATTCATCACTATAGCGGGGCCACGCGCCCGGGACATTTTCCGTCACCGACTTTCCGCCCGCGCGGCGAATCAGATCCGTAACAAAGGAATCATGACCGGCTGTGTAAAGCGGCTCGGCCGACAACTGGTAGAAGACCGTCACCGGCCTGCTGCCTTTGATGGCTTCCGTCACAGATGAAGCACGCGCCTCAAGTGCGCTCACCAGTTTCTCGCCGCGCTCGTGTTCACCCAGGAGGTCGCCGAGCCCCTTGATCGAGCGAAAGACCCCGTCGAGGTCATGCGGGTCTGTGATGTAAACAACGATGCCTTGTTCGTACAACTCCCCGGTGAAGGCTTCAAGTTGTGAGGCAGTCGATACTAGAATGAGTTGCGGATGAAGTGCGATGATCCGCTCGATACTCGGATGAAGTGTATCGCCGACCTTCGCCACTTGTCTGGCCTCCGGCGGGTAATCGCAGTAGGTAGTGTCTCCAACCAGGCGGTCGCCGGCCCCGACGGCATAAACAATCTCGGTCAAATTCGGCGCTAAAGAGACGATGCGTTCGAGGCGCAGGGGGACGCGCACGCGCCTTCCAGCCTCGTCTACGACCTCGTGCGTCTCTGCCGCGCTACTACTTTCCACGCGGCTTTGATGAGGGGTCGAACACCCGGTCATGAGCGCCAAGGCACAGCCGATGAGCAAATAAAGCGTGTATAAATTAGGATTCCGGTGTGTTGAGTTATTCTTCAAGAAAGAAGTTCCATCGCCATCATTGCTGTACCTCGCGAAAGCGACAGGCTGGCGACGGGACTTCTCCGGCAGGTAAGGAGCAGAGTCTGCGTGCGGCCTGAACACCTTTACGCGAGGCGCTCAAGGCAGCAAAGGCGTCGGGCAGGTCTCCTGGCTTGGAGTAATTCGCCGAGCGGCGGTAAGTACCTGCTTCAACTCGGCAGGCCTACCGGCGGCTTCTCTCCTTACAGTGGCGCGACCGCGCGGGATTTACACCCGCTTCCCTATTCTTCCCGCTTAACGCAGGACACCCGGACGCTCTTTAATGAAAAGAGCCGGGAACGAAACATCTTCATTCCCCTTAACTGAAGCCCGGACGTTATCATGCGCGCCGCCGGAGTGTCAAATAAAGGCAGCAGGCAGAATTGAAGGGAGAGCATCAAGGCACAAGCGATTCTAATATTTCCTTTTTACTTTTGCCTTGTGCCTTGTAAGATACGTGCTTACTCTTCTTAGGAGGGAGCATTGTAAACAATGATTAAGACTGTCGAATGGACAGGTGAAGGCGTCCGCATGATCGATCAGCGTCTTCTGCCAACTGAAGAGAAGTATCTGATGCTGCGTTCTTATGAAGAGGTGGCAGAAGCGATTAAGAAGATGGTCGTGCGCGGTGCCCCGGCGATCGGCGTTTCAGCCGCGATGGGTCTCGCGCTCGGCGCAAGCCAGTCTGTAGGAACGTCGGTCGCCGACCTCGAATACGATTTCGATTACATGTGCGATGTGATGTCGAAAACACGCCCGACGGCGGTCAATCTTTTCTGGGCCGTTGAGCGTATGCGCGAAGCCCTCCGCCGCGCCAAATCGCAGAATAAGGGGGTTGACGAGATCAAGGGCATCCTCGTCGCCGAGGCGCAAACGATCTTCGACGAGGATCTTGCAGCCAATCGCTCGCTAGGTCGTTTTGGTGGCGAACTGCTGCCCGACGGGGCGACCGTGCTGACACACTGCAATGCCGGTGCGCTCGCCACGGCCGGCGACTACGGGACGGCTCTCGGCGTCATCCGCGGCGCGCGCGACGCGGGCAAGCGTGTCGCAGTCATCGCTGACGAAACGCGCCCGTTTCTCCAGGGCGCACGCCTCACCGCATGGGAATTAAACAAAGATGATATACCGGTCACACTGATTACGGATAACATGGCGGGGCACGTGATGAAACAGGGTAAAGTTGACGCGGTTGTCGTCGGCGCAGACCGCATTGCGGCCAACGGTGACACGGCGAACAAGATCGGGACTTATATGGTCGCCGTACTCGCACGCCAGCACGACATTCCCTTTTACGTTGCTGCGCCCGTCTCGACGCTCGACCTCTCGCTCGCTTCCGGTGAAGAGATTCCCATCGAAGAACGCGACACACGCGAAGTCACACACGTCCGCGACCAGCGACTCGCGCCTGAGGGCATCGCGGTTCATAATCCGGCATTCGATGTCACCCCGAACGAGCTAATCACCGCAATCATTACGGACAAGGGCGTCGCGCGCCAACCCTACACGGAGAGCTTGCGCCGGATGGTTGAAAGCTGACGGGCCGGGCTCTCCGGGAGCCTTACGAACAGATCTGAGCCGGCAATCAAATAGAGGTAGATTTAGATCCCAATTCTCGCGAAACGGCTCTGTTGCCACCATTCAATCGTCAAACGTAAACCTTCTTCGAGGCCGACGCGCGGCTCGTAGCCCAACAGTTTTCGCGCTTGCTTGATATCTGCAAGGCTGTGGCGCACATCGCCCGCGCGCGGCCCCCTGTAATCTGCCTTGACCTGTGTCTGGCCGGTAATGTTTTTCAATACCTCCAGGAGCTGGTTGAGAGTGGTTCGTTGACCGTTTGCAACATTAATAACGTGCCCGACCCCCTCCTTTGTCTCGGCAGCCAACAGGTTTGCGTCAACCGCGTTCGATATATAAGTAAAATCTCGCGATTGCTCGCCGTCACCAAAAATCACCGGCTGTTGATTACTGAGCAGCGAGCTGATGAACCGCGAAATTACGCCTGAATACTGCGAGCTCGGGTCTTGACGTGGGCCAAAGACGTTGAAGTAGCGCAAAGATACGGTCTCAAGCGCGTAGACACGCGTAAAAACCTGGCAGTAATATTCGCCGACGAGTTTCGCGACGGCGTAAGGTGAAAGCGGTTCGGGCCGCATCTCTTCTGTTTTCGGCAGCGTCGGCTGATCTCCGTATGCGGAACTGGATGCAGCGTAAACCACGCGACGCACCCTCTGATCACGTGCTGCCAGAAGCAGCGAAAAGGTTGCATCGACGCAGGCCGCATGGGTGGCACGCGGGTTATCAACCGAGCGCGGCACAGACGGAATAGCCGCTTCGTGAAACACCAGTTCCACATCCTCTAATGCTTGCCGCGTCGCGCCGTCGTCGGCGAGACTCGCCTGTGTAAAATCGATCTGACCGCCGATTTCCTCCAGGTTTTCGCGATGCCCGGTGGAGAGATCGTCAATCACACGCACCCGCGCCCCCCTTGCCACAAGAGCAGCAGCAATGTGCGACCCGATAAATCCCGCCCCCCCGGTGACCAGTGCTATTCCTGAAAGACCCATAAGCCAGTAGTTAGTAGTCAGTAGTCAGCTATCAGACGTTTTTACTGATTACTGACTACTAATTACTTAGATTTATCTTCCGACTCCAACGTAATCAAAACCAAGCTCGCGCATGGCCGCCGGTTCATAAATATTGCGTAAGTCGGCAATCTTCGGGCTGGTCATCAGATCGCGTATACGCTTCATATCAAGCGCACGGAACTGATTCCACTCCGTGACGAATATGAGCGCATCGGCTCCTGTGACTGCCACATACTCATCTTCCGCGTAGACAATGCCGGGCAGAATTTTTACCGCTTCCGGCATCGCGACCGGATCAAAGGCGCGCACCGCCGCGCCGCGCTCGATGAGCCCCTTGATAATGTCGATCGAGGGTGCTTCGCGCATATCATCCGTCTCGGGCTTGAACGCGAGCCCGAGCACAGCGATCCTCTTCCCCTTGAGATTGCCGACGAGCTTTTCAATTTTCGGGACCATCGCCGCCCGCTGCCGGCGGTTGACTTCAATGACGGCGTTGACGATATGTGACTCACAGCCAAACTCATGTGCCACTGATGCGAGGGCGCGCGTATCTTTGGGAAAGCAGGAGCCGCCAAAGCCCGGGCCGGGATGCAGGAACTTGCCGCCGATCCGCCGGTCCATGCCGATCGCGCGAGCCACGTCGTGCACATCGCAGCCGATGCGGTCGCACAAATTGGCTATTTCATTGATGAATGAGATCTTGGTCGCGAGAAACGCGTTGGCCGCGTATTTGATCAGCTCGGCGCCTTCCAATGAAGTAATGACAAAAGGGGCTTCGATCAGGTACAAGGGGCGGTAGAGGTCCCGCATAATGGCAATGGCTTCTTCGTCCCGGCTGCCGATGACGACGCGATCCGGACGCATAAAATCATTTATCGCCGCCCCCTCGCGTAAGAATTCCGGGTTAGAGACAATGCCGAAATTCACGCGCGTCTTCTGATGCTCGCGTATGAGGCGGCGCAAATGCTCGCCCGTCCCGATCGGCACTGTGGATTTTGTGACGATCACTTTGTAGCCATTCATATGCTCGGCCACAGAGCGTGCCGCTTCATTTATGTAACGCAGATCGGGAGCGCCGTCCTCTTTCGCCGGCGTGCCGACGGCAAGAAAGATAACCAACGCCTGCTCAACTGCGGATTTAATTTCGGTGGTGAAACGCAGCCGGCCGGCGTGGGTATTTCTTTCGACTAACTGTTCGAGGCCGGGCTCATAGATTGGTATCATGCCGCTGGCTAAACGCGTGATCTTTTCCGCGTCTATATCAACGCAAGTCACCTCAACGCCAAACTCGGCGAAACATGCGCCCGTCACTAAACCGACATAGCCAGTGCCAATAACCGCGATATGCATTCTCGACCAACGCTGCTTGAGAGGTTCTCCTAATTACATGCAAAACCTTGCGGGTCACGCGATATCTCGGCGCGTGACCCGCAAGGCGATAGCTCACTCAACGGCCGTGTGCAAAGAGGATACACGGCAGTGGGTTAATCAGATAACGGTTATCTAGTCGGGCTGACAACCGTGACCCCGCCACCACCGAAGTTTATATCGTTGTGACGAGTTGCGGCAATAATCGCCGCTACAATCGCGCCACCGGCGGCAGCCAGTAGGGCCAGCAACGCGCCGCCGTGCAACGCGCCAAAACCGGTAGACTGGGTAAGGCGCGTGCAACGCGTGCCCGGCTGAGCCTGCCCGGCTGATGCATCCTGGCCCGCCGCCACCTGCTGTGACTTATCGCCGGCGCGCAGCTCGGCTTGACCCGTCTGGGTAGCGACAACCGTGTTGCCGCATTCAGTGTCAACCGTAAAGGCGGTCGGTTGGTCGCCCTTGGCGACGACCGTGCCATCTTTTGTTGAAATGTTGACCGACACGCCCGCAGGCGTCGAGACGCGCGCGCGCCCAGCATCCAGCGAGCCCATAATGCTCGTCTCGGTGAAACTGAGTTTGATGCTGGAAGCCGGTAGCAACTCAACGCGGCCAAGTTTACCGAGGCTCACGGTGGCGCTGGAATTCGGCGCCGTAGCGATGGTGCTGTCTGAAAAGACTGTCGCACCGGAAATTGCGCTCTGGCCATTGACGGTGACTTGCCCAGAAACGGACAATTCGCCTGATGGTCCTGTCTGCCTCTGTTGTCCCGGGGCCGCCAGCACTACCATCGAGTACAAGCTCAAGATGGCGACCGCTAAGCAGACCGCGATGGACTTGCGGCTCCAAGTTCTGCTGATCATTAAGTTTCCTCCCGTAATGTGAACCAAAAGTTTTAAGCGCGCGCCGCGAAATCCCTTTAGATCCGCGGGAGACGGTTTAGTGTCTTTCTCGCCAGACCCGTCTCGATAGTGCAAAAAACGCCCGCGCGGAACATCCCGTAAAAAAGCAGGTATGATGAGCCACTGTGGGCTACAATATCCTGGCCTTTTTACACGAATCTAGCCCCTGTGTCAACAAACATTTACCTTAAACCCCTACACCCGGAACTGCCTGGAACTTCCGGCAGCAAGCGATGTGCCGCCGCACTCCTCTCCCCGGGACTTTCACGCGTGCCGCTCGAGCAAATATGAGCTCTCAAGCAGGCGTCCGCCCGCGCCTTCGTCGACAGCGAAATGCCTTCTGCGAAACTCGCCGCGCTCTGTCAGCGAATGGCTCCAGATGGCGGCACCCGCGTACTCCCCCCGTTTATTAAGGGCGTAAAAGTTGACGTCAATATCTTTCAGCTTCGCCGGATCGTTGCCGTAACGGGCGGCGATCAGCTTCAAAGCTTCCAGGCAGGCCTGCTCCGGCGACATACCGCGCTTCATATATTCGACGACCGTGCGCGCGCCGTTGATGTAAATTACCTCTTCGCCGCGCCCGGTTGAGCCCGCCGCGCCGACTTCGTTATCCACGTAGAGGCCGCAGCCGATCAGCGGTGAATCGCCCACCCGACCCGGAATTTTCCACGCGAGGCCGCTCGTCGTCGTGACGCCGCTGATGTCAAAAGAGATGTCCAGCGCGAGGCAATTAATGGTGCCGTAAGGCGGGTGACGGGCAACATGATCGGCCCAGGCGAGCAGTTCGGCGCGCCTCAGCTCATTACCGTCAGCATAGCGGGCCGCCAGTTCTTCGCTCGGCCGGCTTAACCGTTCGGCAAGCCTTCGCTGGCCCGCAGGCGAAGCAGGCGCAGGTATGTAAGGGCTCGGCCCCCATTTCTCCGAATGGGTCTCTTTCCAGCGCAGCCACGCGATGCGTGATTCATCGGTTAAAAGATTCACATTTTCGAAGCCTTCCGCCGTGGCAAAGTCGCGTGCGCCCTGGCCGACGATCAGGATGTGGTCGGTGCGCTCCATGACGACTTTGGCAACTTTGGAGGGCGTCTTCACGCCGCGCAAGGCGGCGACGGCGCCGGCGCGCCTTGTCGGGCCATGCATGACACTGGCGTCTAATTCAACCTCGCCGTGTTCGTTGGGCAGGCCCCCATAGCCGACGGAGTTGTCCTTCGGATCGAGTTCGACGATATTGACGCCCGCTATCACCGCATCAAGTGTATCGGCCCCACGTCGCATCTCCTCGACGGCGCGCGTCACGGCGGCAACACCGTTGGCGCTCGATACGGATAAGGGTGGCTTGGCGCGTCTTGATGTATTGCTTGAGCCTGACCCTTGAGGCCGGGCAAAACTCGTGTCGCGCAGGTTGGCTCCGAGCGCGGCAGCGCTCAAGCCGATGGCAGCATTTCCCAAGAATTTGCGGCGACTTTCGTCTCTTTTCATTGGTCGAGAGACCTCAACGCCAAGCCGGTGTGAAACGCTTTAATCTAAGTAGTTTATGGAACGACGCCGATAGTATCAGATTAAAGCCCACAGAACAATCGATTTGTTAAGGTTTTACCGGGCATTTTCGCCGGTCGTCGCCGTCCCCTTTCGCCCCTTCTCTTGAACAATTTCTCGATAGAATTGATACGCTCGTTCGGCCAGCTCCGCAGGGGCGGTGACACGAAACGGGTGTTTGGCGACGAAGGGGGGGACCTGGCGGACGGCGGCGCCGAGTGAGCCTAGAACCGCAACTGCCTGCCGATCGTCAAGCTCCTCGAGGCCGAAAGCTTCGGCCGCCCGTTTGAGCGCACCACGCAAACGATCCAGGGGCAGGTCACGTTCGGCCAGAACCTTCCCGCGCGATTGAAAGTCGCCGAGCGCATAGAGCACGACTTGGTCGGCCTTAATTGCGCTTCGCGTTCCATCCTTTTCGAAGAGCGTTGGCTGGCGCATGTTGACACAAAGGTGTATGTCCCTGATACGCTCAGGGGGCATTGGCGCGGCGCGGGCGACTCGTTATAGTGCCATGCGTCGCCGCGGGCATTGGCATAGCTGATCCACCAGATGCATCGGTCCCACGTTGAGATTTCTCTTTCTCGCTGAGCTCTGCTTGCTCGTATGGATCGAGCCGCGCGAAGACATAGAAGAGTTCGCCCCTTCGAACCACACCGAGAAATCTGAACATATCATTAATAACCTCGCCGGAACGTAAACTGCCTGGGCTCGGCGGGGATTCGAAAAGGTTGCCGAACTCATCGCGGGCCACCGCCTCCAACTCCGGCAGGTAATCATTCTGGCTCTCCTTAGCAATACGAATCGCTGTCAAGCGCAGGGCGCGAATGCGGTTTGAGTTGCGGCGAAAGTAGGCCGCACTGACCTCGCGGCGGCTCACCCGATCATCCACAACCTCCTGCTCGTTGCGCAAATAGTCGAGATAAGCGCGCACCACGGGCCCATATACCTTTTCCTGCGACCTATGATGGACTCTTTGCCCGTTAGCCAAGCCGGTCAAGAATGCGCATAAGATGATCAGCACGCCGAGAGATTCAACCACAATTCCACGCATCATTGTTTTACCCGATCAAAACCGTCAAACTAAATTGCGCCGTTCTGTTATTGCTGGGTTCACAGATTTTACCACAGGCGTTTCTCACCCGCCGCATCCCCTTTTCCCAAGGTATACATGCTCGTTGCATGCCCGCCAAAGCGGTGTTACATTTTCACATAAAGAAGCGATCAGCAGTCAATAATCGGTGGTCAGCTCAAGACTGGCGAGTGACTGCTGGTTGCCGGCTAATGTGGTGAATAGATGGTAGAGGATTATACGGCACAAGAGGGGATGCGCTGGCGAGTTGCGCTCGGCGTAAGCGGTGGCATCGCTGCCTACAAAGCCGTAGAGGTCTTGCGCGGTTTGCAACGCGCCGGGTGCGTTGTGCGTGTTGCGATGACCGAGCGCGCTCGCGAGTTTGTCCAGCCGCTCACCTTTCGGGCGCTTTCGGGCGCGCACGTGGTGGTAGATGATTACGCGCCGGACAATCCTGACCCGATCGCACACATCACGTTCTCGCAGACCGCCGACCTGCTTCTCGTCGCGCCGGCGACAGCCAACATTATCGCTAAATTCGCTACCGGCGTGGCCGACGATTTTCTCACCTCGACTTATCTCGCCTCGACTGCGCCGGTCCTGATCGCTCCGGCGATGAACCCGGCCATGTGGAATCATCCGGCAACCCAACGCAACCTGCGGCAACTGCGCGCTGATGGCGTGCGGCTCGTTGAACCCGACGCGGGCGAAATGGCGTGCGGCTCGATCGGGCCGGGGCGTTTGAGCGAGCCGGACGGAATCGTCGCAGCTGCACTCGAGATCCTCCGCGACACAAAGCGCCGGCCATCCCTTGACATGATAGGTGAACGCGTACTGATTACGGCGGGCGCAACGCGTGAAGAGATTGATCCGGTGCGTTTTCTTTCTAACCGTTCCTCCGGCCGCATGGGGTTCGCGCTTGCGGAAGCGGCGCATGCGCGCGGGGGTGAAGTTACGGTCGTGGCGGCTTCAACCACTGTGCCACCGCCCGCGCACGTCCGCCTTTTGCGAGCCATTTCGGCGGAAGAGATGCGCGCTGTCGTGATGAATGAAATAACGGAGTCAACGATTTTCATTAGCGCGGCGGCGGTCTCCGATTACCGCCCGGCTGAGCGCTCTCGTCAGAAGATCAAGAAGTCTTCATCCGGGTTAACGCTCAAGCTCGAGCACACGCCGGACATCCTTGCGGAGGTGGCCGGCCGGAGGTCTGACGGAATGCTCGTCGTCGGTTTCGCTGCCGAAACAAACGATCTCCTGCGTCATGCGCGCGAGAAGCTTGAGCGGAAACGTCTTGATATCATTGTCGCTAACGACATCACACGCGAGGGCGCCGGTTTTGATACTGCTACCAACGTGGTGACGCTGATGGCGCGCGATCAAGCGACGCCCGCCGAGCTACCGGTGATGTCAAAACTCAATGTGGCACACCGTATTCTGGATGAGGTCGTACGCCTGCGCCGCCTTGGCGCGAAGGACGACGAAGGCCGAACATCTTCAACACTCAGCGGAGGTGAACTTCCCGGGACTGTAGCCGTGGAATAACCACAATATGGATTGACATTTCATCATTCTTCGTTAACGGTGCGGTTAATCGATCACATGGCAGCGGAATCTTATTCGGGTGAACTACGCAAGCTAACGGAAGACATCCACGAGTATCTCACTTATCTTGGTGAACTCGGCGTTGAAGGCGTGGAAGCGGCGGTGAGTGGTCAGGAGCCGCAGCCCTCATCTGCGCCGTTCATGAGGGGAAAGAGATCAGAAGCTTTGACGACCGCAAGGAACGCGGCGCTTCGGCGTAACGCCGCGGCAGCCGCCGAAGCGGATATCTCGCCGCGAAATATGGTCTCTCATTCAACCTCAGAAAGCGTATCCGACACAGTATCAGGGCAAAAAGAGATGGTAAATCGAAGGGCCAAAAGAGACGGGAGTTTTGAGCCGCCGCCGCAGGAGACTCTATTCGGCGAGATCACGCCGAAAGACGAAGCGAGCCTGCCGCGCCCCGGCGAAACGCTCGAAGATATACACAGGGACATCGGCGAATGCACGCGCTGCCCGCTCCACCAGAGCCGCACGCACGTCGTCAATACCGAGGGCAATCCGAAGGCTCGCTTGATGTTTATCGGCGAAGCGCCCGGCGCAGACGAAGACGCGCAGGCACGCCCCTTCGTCGGTCGCGCAGGTCAGCTCCTTAATAAGATCATCGAAGCCATCGGTATGAGGCGCGAGGACGTATTAATCGGCAATGTCAATCGCTGCCGCCCGCCACAGAATCGCACCCCGACGCCCGCCGAAGCGGCGACATGCAAGCCATTTCTGCTTCGAGAGATAGCCGTCGTCAGGCCCGAAGTGATCGTCGTGCTTGGCAACACCGCGATGAAAAACCTGCTCGATACGAAGGAGGGCATCACCAAATTGCGCGGCCAGTTTCAAGACTATTATGGCATCAAAGTCATGCCGACGTTCCACCCCGCCTACCTTCTGCGTGATCCCTCAAAGAAACGTGAGGCGTGGGAAGATATGAAGAAAGTGCGTGATTATCTTGACGGCAAGCGGGAAGACAAGTGATCAACGCCGCAACAATGAATGAAAGGCAGGCGTTTTCTGCTATCGCTGCGGTGCTCGTCGTTCATCATTTCTTCTATGAATGATTCACAATCATCTCTCTTCGACGAGACGCCACCGGAATCTAACGAGACGCTGGAGGGAATCAATGCCGAGCTCCTGCGCCGCGCGAAAGCAATGCCGCAATTCGCGGATCGGATTTTTATCCTCGGCGAGGGTGAGGTTGGGTCGCGTGTGGCCGTGGTGGGAGAGTCGCCCGGGCCCCCGGACGTTGATTCGGGCAGGCCGTTCATGGGGCCGGCGGGCCAGATGCTGGAGCGCATTCTCGGAGCCATCAATCTCAAGCGGGGCGATTGCTATCTTACCAACACCGTTAAGTTCATTTCAACCGGCGATGAAATAACGTCTGACGTACTCTCATTCTTCATCCCTTATCTTCATCGCGAGATTGCCGCCGTGCGCCCGGCCGTGATCATCGCTTTCGGCAACACGCCGACGCGCGCCCTCCTGCGAACCAAGAAGCCGATCTCCCAAATGCGCGGGCAGTTTCACGATTATAACGGCATGCATCTGATGCCGACGTTCAATCCCGCCTATCTCTTACGCGATCCGACAAAGAAGCGCGAGGTGTGGGAAGATATGAAAAAGGTGCGCGCGTTTCTCTCTTCACTTTGAACACCCTCGTCATGCCGCCGTAAATCTGAAAGCTCTGTACTTCCCCTTTTTCTCACTTCACGTTAACTTTACTTATCGTGCAGCATTCCGCAACTTCGACAGGTATTGTTAAAAATGCGCAAGGGGTGGGTGTGCAAACTTCCACGCCGCGGTATGCGGAAGTCGCCGTCCCGTTGCGCGTAATGCAGACGTTTACATATCGATTGCCGCTCGCGCTACGCGGTGAAACGCGGCTGGGGTCGCGCCTGCTCGTTCCCTTCGGGCGCAAGCGCATCACAGGCTACGTCGTGGCGCTGCTCCAAACGCTCGATCCGGGCGCGGACGTGGATGAAGCCGACCTCAAGGATGCGGAAGAATTGCTCGACGCCGAACCGCTCCTGACGCCGGAGGTCCTGGAGATCACGCGGTGGGTCGCCGAGTATTATGCCGCGCCGTGGGGTGAAGTTTTAAAGGCCGCGCTGCCTGCCGGACTAAATGCGACCGTCGACCAAATCCTTTCAATCACGCCCGAAGGGCGCGATGAGCTCGCGCGACTGCCGATCAATCGCACGGCCACGGCGAAAGCACGTACCCTGCGCCTCGTCGCTGACGATGGCGAGGTAAGCCTCCGCATCGTCGCCCGTCACGTCGGCGAAACTCGCGCCTCGGCTATCGCGCGCGAGCTGGAACGCGCCGGTTGGATCAAGCTGTCGCACCGCGCACGCTCTGTACTGGCCAGAGCGAAGCGACGTAAAGCCGTCCGCCTTCTGCCGCCCCAAGAACATATCGAATCAAAAGGAGCGCGCCCATTCTCGCCGGCGCAGCAGCGGATCATCGGGGCACTCATCGCGGAAGGCGGCGAGATGCCGTTTGCAAACTTATTGGAAACCGCAGACGTGAGCGCCTCGACCATTCAGACGCTGGAGAAACGACGCGTCGTTGAAGTATTCGTCCAGGAGGTCCGCCGCGACCCGCTCGCCGGCGCCACGCTGCCTCAGGCAGAAGGGTTTGAGTTGACTGCGGCGCAGGCTTCCGCTTTAAGCGAGATCGAAGCCCCGATCAAAGACGGTTGCTATGCGGCCTTTCTTTTGCACGGGGTCACGGGCAGCGGCAAAACGGAAGTGTATATTCGCGCGATGAGCGCGGCACTGCGCGGCGGCCGCGCGGCGATGATGCTTGTGCCGGAGATTGCGCTGACGCCCTTTTTTTCGCGCCGCCTGCGCGCGCACTTCGGCGATCAGGTGGCGATCTTCCATTCGTCTCTCACAACCGGAGAGCGTTTCGACGAATGGAGCCGTTTGAAAAAAGGCGAAGCGCGCGTGGTGATCGGCACACGCTCGGCGGTCTTCACGCCTGTCGCCGACCTCGGCATCATCATTATCGATGAAGAGCATGAGACCTCTTACCGGCAGCAAGAATCACCTTATTACAACGGACGCGACACGGCAATTATGCGCGCGCGTGAGAGCTCGGCCGTGGTCGTGCTCGGATCGGCCACGCCCTCGTTAGAATCATTTCACAACGCGCAGGGCGGCAAATACCGCTACCTGCAACTGCCGAAGAGAATCGCTAATCGAGCGATGGCGCGCGCCGAAATCATCGATATGCGTGAAGTCTTCGCGCGCCACGGACGCCCGGAAGTCTTTTCCGAACAACTCCTTAAGGCGATTGAAGAGACGCATGCGCGGGGCGAACAATCGATCATCCTGCTTAACCGTCGCGGCTACTCCAGCTTCGTATTGTGCCGTTCATGCGGCGAGTCGATACATTGCCCGAACTGCGACGTGACGCTCACCTACCACCGCGGCGAGATGAGTCTCATCTGCCACTACTGCAATCACCGGCGGCACGCACCATCAAAATGTCCTTCGTGCTCCGGCAAATATATTTACTATGTAGGCGAGGGCACAGAGCAAATTGAGGAGATGCTGCGGCGGCGCTATCCGGCGCTACGCATCGCGCGGCTTGACCGCGACACAGTTTCGCGCCGCCGCCTTTTTGAGCGGGCGATTCTGGAATTCGGCGCGGGCCAACTGGATATGCTGGTCGGTACGCAGATGCTCGCCAAAGGCCATGATTTTCCAAACGTGACGCTGGTCGGCGTGGTCTCCATTGATGCCGGATTGTCTCTGCCGGACTTCCGCTCCGCCGAAAGGACTTTCCAGTTGATTACGCAGGTGGCCGGTCGCGCCGGACGCGGAAGCCGGACGGGCCGTGTATTGATCCAGACCTACCACCCCAAACACTACGCTTTGAAGCATGCCTGCGCACAAGACTACACCGGCTTTTACAACGAAGAGATCCGCTACCGCAAGAGCTTGAGCTACCCGCCGTTTGTCGTTCTCGCCTCGCTACTCGCCCATGGTGATGATTTGACAAAAGTACAGGCCGCTGCCGCGGAGATCAAGAAAGCTTTAGAAGAAGCAAACCGGGAGCGCCGCTGCCACTTACTCGGCCCCGCGCCGGCGCCGCTCGCCCGCCTGCGCGGGGAGCATCGCATCCAACTGCTGATCAAATCGCGCAGCCGGCCGCACCTGCGCGAAGTGATTGACCTCGCACTGGCACAAACGGCTGCCCGTGGTTTTGACCTGCACTGCGTCAATATTGAGATTGATCCGGTCAATCTCATGTAGTATTTCTCGGCCGAACCGAGACGTGCGCGTTGGCCGTCGCCTGCGCTACACTCCCCGTCATGAAATTAACAGAACTCGCCGCCCGAACCGGGTCTCGCATCGAGGGAAACAGTGCCGACATCGAAATAAGCGGTGCGGCCGGGTTAGATGATGCGGTGCCAGGACAGGTTACTTTCCTCGCCAACCCGCGCTATACACCGCACCTGAGCACGACACGTGCTTCGGCCGTTTACGTTGGCGATGGGGTTGAGGTCACAAGAGACATCGCCGTCCTGCGCGCGCGCGACCCATACCTTGCTTACACGCGCGCGTTGAGGCTCTTCCATCCTGAGCCGGCTTTTACTCCGTTCATTCATCCCGCGGCGGTCATTGATCCGACTGCGCGTATCGCCGATCATGTCTCGATCGGCGCGTCCGCCGTTATCGGGCGTGAGGTTGAAATCGGCGCGGGCGTCCGCATTTACCCCAACGCGACGATTTACGATGGTGCGCGGATCGGCGCGGGTTCGATCATTCATTCGGGTGCGGCAATACGCGAAGGCTCACAACTCGGCGAGCGCGTCATTATTCATAACAATGCGGTCATCGGCTCGGACGGCTTCGGTTACGCGAAGGATGAAGAGGCACGCTGGTTGAAGATCCCACAGACGGGCCGCGTCGTCATCGAAGACGACGTAGAGATAGGTGCGGGGACGACGATAGATCGCGCCTCGGTTGGTGAAACGCGTATTGCCCGTGGGGTGAAGATTGATAATTTGGTGCAGGTCGGTCACTCATGTACGGTCGGCGAAGATACGCTGCTGTGCGGGCAGGTAGGGTTGGCCGGAAGCTCACACGTCGGTCGCCGCGCTATCCTTGCCGGACAAGTGGGCGTCGGCGGGCATCTGACAATCGGTGACGAGGCGGTGCTGATGGCTAAAAGCGGAGTCTTCTTCGACGTTCCGGCCGGCTCAGTGCTGTCAGGCGGCGTTCCCGCCTTCGAGCACCGGGAATCGCTCCGCGCCATGGCCGCTTTTAGAAAACTCGGCCACTTGCAGCGTACGCTTCGCGCCCTCGAAGCGCGCTTAGCCGCACTTGAAAAAGGTCAATAATTAACCCTCTTATGCTTGGCGCTACAGTCACTTACGTGACAGCGCCGCCGTCCACGATGACCACCTCGCCGTTCATAAAGCTATTGCGTTCACTCACCATGAACGACGCATATTCAGCCAACTCTTCCGGTCGTCCCAGGCGACCGACCCAGAATTGATGCATCTGCAGCCAGCGCTCTGGCAAGGCCTGCGCGAGTTCCGTATCAAAGATGCCGGCGGCGATGGCATTGACGCTGATGCCGAAAGTCCCGGCCTCGCGAGCCAGGCATTTCGTAAACCCGATCATGGCGGCCTTTGTCGTCGCGTAATGCACGGAGGTGGGCAATGACCGAATCGCCCCGATTGATGTGATATTAAGAATAGTTCCCTTTCGCTGCCGGATCATCTGCTTGTAGATGGGTTTTGTGACGGCGAAAAGGCCATTGATATTGGTATCAATCACCTCATCCCATGCGCGGTCAGTCGTTGTCGCGAAGTTGTCACCGCGATTGATCGCCGCATTGTTGACCAGGATGTCTATCCCGCCCCAATGCTCAACTATTTCTCGCGTCACTCTCTTTAAGCCGACGCGATCCGTCACGGAGATTTTAAAAGAGCGCGAGCGGCGGCCGTGCGCGGTGATTTTTCCATGAACCTCTTCAGCAAGATCGTCACGCGAATTATAGTTGAAAGCTACGTCCGCGCCTTCACGCGCGAACACGTCACAAAGCGCCGCGCCGATGCCACGTGTGCCGCCCGTAATGAACGCGCGCTTTCCTTCAAGTAAAAGGCTCACCGTCGAGGTCTCCCAAAAAAACCCGCCTCGACAAACGAAAGCGGGCAAAATAGAGTATCTGAGTCGCTGTCGCAGGCCGATTAAACGCGAAAACGTGTGCAGCCATCAACAAACCCGATCATCTTATACAGTGTGCGCATCGACCAGCACCGGCTCTTCGCCCGCCATCAGCGGCGCCGGAATCAGCGCCGCAATCTCCTCGACGATCTGTCCGGTCGAGTTTGGGATGACCAATCCGACAGTGGCAGCGCGCATCGCCGCATAATGCTTTGAGTCTTCAACCAGGTGGCGAATCACAGGCACAATGTCGGTGGCGCGCCTGAGTAGAACCCCCGCCCCGCGCCTCGCGATCAGGCTCGCCGCGCCAGCTTCCTGTGGCATCGGCGGAGTGGTCGCATCCGCAATGATCGGCACCCTGCAGGCGAAGGCCTCGAAAGTCGTCAACCCGCCGAGTTTAGAGATCATCACGCTGGCGGCGCTCATCAATTGCTCGATTTGATCGGAATAGCCGATGACCTTGATCGGGAATTTAGCCTGCATGGCAAGCGATTCAGCCTCGGCGCGCAACTTTTCGTTTTTGCCGGCAAGAAATATCGCCTGCACGTCGAGCTCACCGCGCACCAGCTCGCGGAAAATGTGGGGGATGTTTCCGCCGCCGGCCCAACCGGCGTTGACGAAAACCGTGAATTTCTCTGGATCAAGGCCGAGCGCGGTGCGCGCCGCCTGCGCCGCATGTTCACCGGGGGACTCAAATTTCGGATGCACCGGCATTCCAGAGATCTTAATGCGTTCGGGTGCGACCCCGTAATCTATTAGCTGTCGCTTGGCCTCCGGGCTCGCGACCAGATAAAGTCGCACGTCATCGCACGCCCAACCGCGCCAGAATCCGTAGCAAGGGTCTGTGACAACGGTCACGAGTGGAACTTTGTCAGCCAGTTTTAGCTCTTTGAGAACACGTGCGATGAAATGCTGTGTCAAAGGGTGCACGCTCACCACAACGTGCGGGCACCAGCGTTCAAAAAGGTCGCGCAGATAACCCACGGTTCGCACGTAAAAAAATTCCCTGGTTTCAGGGCGTAAGCGATTGATGGCCCAGTAAAGGTATTTCATCCAGTGCTGCTTATTACGCAGCAGCCAGTTGTACAGGCGGACCAGCTTCTCCGTGATGCTATGCGACTCTTCGACGGCACGCACGACACGTACGGCATAAGACTGGCCGTGAAAGAATCGCTGCACACCGGCCACTATGGCGGCGGCCGCCGACCGGTGGCCGCCGCCCGTATCCGAAGAGATGATCAGGATTTTTGGGACCCGCGCACGAAACATTGAGATACCAGATCTGTGGTTTAGACCTTAGATTTGCGATCGGAAGGGGTTACCAGGCGGCTCCTCCAATCAGCAATCGCGAATATTTAAGCCTTCACGGTCAAGCCGCCCTCCGCCTGCGTCTCGGCGCGATCGATGGCTTTACGCGCCTTCTTCATCTCTCGCTCAAGCCTCTTAATTTGGATCAAGTGCTTCGGGTTGAAGGGCAATGACGGATAGTAACTGTTCGATTCGTGGGTGCAAAAGCAGCCGTCGGCAGCCTTCCTGCGCCGCTCTTTCATCGCGGGCGAAAGCCACAATTTCTGGAAGTTCCAATCATAGTCCCGCAGGTTTCCGACCGGCGTAAGATTTTCGCATGAAGAAACCGTGCCCTCATCGTAAATCACGCCGCCCGCCGTGCCCGCGTAGCAGGTCATCTGCGCCCGCCCGGTCTCCTGCGTCTTGGCGATCAGGCCGTGCATGTAAATATCAATGGCGGCCTTAAAAAACCCGATGTTGCCGCCGTAATTGTTCTTGATCGCCGCGTGGCGCGAATCGTCGTCAATCATCTGCGCGAGCCTGGCGTACCTCGAGTGGTCGATCTCCAGTTCGATCGGATCGGCGGACGGCGGACGAATGTAGTTGAAATTGACTTTGTCAGGCTTCAGATCGTATTTCAGAAAATCATACCACTCGAAAATCGTATCCTGGTTCGAGTGCATGAAGCACGTGCAGGTTTGAATATCAAGTCGTCGATACTCCTTCTTGATCGCCTGAAGCTGCCGCGCGGTATCTATCGCAATGTCCCAGGAGCTGGGCTTCTGCCGGATCTTTTCGTGCTGCTCTTTCAAGCCGTCTATGCCAAGCGCGACCGTCACGTTGAGATTCGGGCATTCTTCCAGAATGCGGGTCACGTCGGGGAAGATGCGCTTCTGAATCTGCCCGTTCGACATGATATAAATCGATTCGAGCTTGTTGTTCTGATAGAAGGCCCGGGCGATTTCCGGCAGGTCTTTGCGCGTAAAAGGCTCGCCACCGGCCAGTATAAGCACGCCCAAATTTCCGCCCAGCGTCGCCGAGATTTTTTCAATCTCGTGCGTTTTCATCTGCAATTTTTTGCGCGGTCGATCGTCGAGTTCGTCCGTAAAAAAGCAGTGGGTGCATCGCATGTCGCATACAGATGTTACCAGAATGTTGAGTAGCACCGGCGAGAACGGCTGGCCCAGCGCGAGTTTCGCATAACGTTTTAAAAGCTCTTTCGTTGCGTAATCCATCTTTGTCCTTAACTTTTAGGCGCCCTTAATCCCCTCAAGCGCAATAGCCATCGCCCACCGGGCGACAGTTAAACTTAACAGATACGGCATTTCGCCACACATTGTCAACGCGGGGCGGCCGTATGCACCCTCGCCCACGCTCATCCCAGGCTGAGATGCTAAGAAGCGTTGAAACGCTCGCCACGCCCCTGAATCCCCAGGGCGCGCATGCGCCTGTATAAATGGCTGCGGTCCACGCCCATCAACTCGGCCGCGCGCGATACGTTTCCTTCCGCCTCCCCCAGTTTTCGCTGGATGAACTCGCGCTGGTAAGCATCGGTCGCCTCCTTAAAAGACGGGAAGCGAAAGGATGCGGCCGGCGGCTCCTCACCGCCCAGCGGAGGTAGATCACCGGCGCTCACCTTAGTTTTACTATGCATAATCACCACACGCTCGACCGTGTTTCTGAGTTCACGCACGTTCCCGGGCCACGAATAGTTTTGCAGCGCCTCCAGCGCCTCCGGCTCGAAGCGTTTTGCTTTCTTGCCGTAGGCGCTCGAATATTTTTGGTTAAAATGCTCCACCAGAAGCGGGACGTCTTCGAGCCGTTCGCGCAACGGAGGCAGTTCAAACGGAATGACATTCAAGCGGTAAAGTAGGTCGGAACGGAAGTTCCCCTGCTCAATTTCTTCCTCCAGGCGCTTATTCGTCGCGGCGATAATCCGCACATCAACGCGCACACTGACGCCACTACCAACCGCCTCGAAGCGCTGCTCCTCAAGCACGCGCAACACTTTGGCCTGCACGCGCGGGCTCATGTCGCCGACCTCGTCGAGGAACAGAGTCGCCCCATCGGCCAGCTCGAATTTCCCTTTCTTTGCGGCTGTGGCGCCCGTGAAAGCGCCTTTAACGTGACCGAACAACTCGGATTCAATTAATTCTTCGGGGATCGCCGCCGAATTCACTTCGACAAAGGGGGCTCCGGCCCGCCGCGATTGAGCGTGAATCGCATGGGCCACCAGTTCTTTTCCCGTCCCCGACTCACCAAAAATCAGGACGCGCCCGTCGGTCGGCGCGACCACGCCAATCTGCTTGCGCAACGCGCGCATCGCGACGGATTCGCCAATCATCGCACACTCTTCATTCAACTCGGCGGCCAGTTCCGCGTTGACGCGTTCGAGTTTTTTCTGCCGCAGAGCATTACGCACAGTGAGGACGGTTTTTTCAATCGAAAGTGGCTTCTCGATGAAATCAAAGGCGCCGAGTTTCGTTGCGCGCACGGCCGTCTCGATGTTTCCATGCCCCGAGATAATGACCACGGCGGCGTCGCTTCCCGCCTCACCCAACCGCCGCAAAGTCTCCAAACCATCAATGCCGGGGAGCCACACGTCGAGCAAGACGCACCCGTACGCGCGTCGTTCAATGGCCTTAAGACATTCTTCGCCTGTCGCGACCGCATCGGCCACGTATCCTTCGTCTTCAAGCACGGCGCGCAGCGTGTCACGAATGCCTTGTTCGTCATCAACTATGAGAATGGAATCAGCCATTGGTCGCAGGTAATTCGATGGTAAATTTCGCGCCGCGCGGATGGTTCGCCTCGACGCGGAGGCGCCCGCCGTGCTCGGTGACAATCCGTTGGACGATGGCGAGGCCGAGGCCGGTCCCGCGCCCGCGGGTCGAGAAATATGGTTGGAAGAGGCGGGCGAGGTCGGCGCGTGAGATGCCGTGCCCTGTGTCCGTGACTTCCGTGAGAAGCAGCCCACGGGAAGGGTCATGCGCCGTCGCCACCGTCACACGACGTTCCCCACTTACCGCCGCCAATGATTCCAAGGCGTTATCAATCAGGTTGACCAGCACGCGGCGAAATTGCTCGGCGTCCAGCATCGCAGGCGGAAGGGTGCGCGCCAGGCGCACGTCCATCCTTATTCCGTCCAGACGATCTTCGTATAACGTGACGGCCTGACGGACCACTTCATTCAGATCGCCCGGTTCAAGGCGGGCATGCGGTAAACGCGCGAAACGAGAGAACTCGTCGACCATCGCTTTTAGTCCCGCGACCTCGCGCGTGATGGTGGCCGTACACTCGCCGACGATGCTCGAGACGCGCGCCTGCTCTCTCGCGACATTCCCGTTCGGGTCGCTCAGGTCGTGATCGCCGTCCCCGCCTCGGCGAAAATTCCTGGCGATGCGTTCGGCCGAGAGTTGGATCGGCGTCAAAGGATTTTTGATCTCGTGGGCCATGCGCTGTGCGACCTCACTCCATGCGGCAGCCCTCTGGGCTGCCAGTAACTCAGATAAGTCTTCGATCATGAGCACGACGCCGCGCCCTTGACCTGACGGCGCGCGGCGCAAGGCGGTCGCGGTCAGCGCAACCGGGATCGTCCCGCCTTCGCTCGAAGAGCCGAGTGCAAGCTCCGTCTGTTCCGCGGCGCGGCCCGTGCGCCGCGCGCGGCGCAAGAGGCGTTCCAGCACGGCCCGGTCCTCCGCCCCGGCGATCTCCGCAAGGGTAGATTGATGACGCGGTCTGTCGGCCAACCGTAACATGGTGACGGCGGCGGCGTTCATCGTCGTCACGTGGTCGTTTTCGTCCAGAGAAATGACCCCGGTCGATAATGACTCCAGGACGGTCTCAATGTAATCGCGCCGTTCTTCAAGGGCCAGGTTTTTGTCGCGCAACTCGGCAGCGCCGGCCTCAATGCGCCGCCGGTTCTCAGCCAACTGCGAGGTCATTTGATTGAACGACGCGGCCAGTAGCGCGAGCTCATCATCCGCGACTGTTGAGACGCGGTGCTCAAGGTTACCGCGCGCGACCTCGCCGGCGGCCTCCGCAAGCGCCTGTATCGGGGTTGCAATCCCTCGGGCCAAGTGGATCGCCGTCCACGTGGCGGCGAAAAGAAGCAGTAACGTCAGCAGCCCGACCGTCGAGAGACCCAGCAACCGCACCTTGCGCTGCTTGGCGACGAGTTTTCCGTATTCACTCTGCGAGTCAGTGATGACGCGGCTGATGTCCGAATCATGCCGGCGCATGGGAGCCACAATCAAGCTTCGTCCGCCGCTCAAGGGGGCCGAAACTACATCATAGCCCTGGCCGTCCAAGAGGCTTTCGTCGTTTCCATTAGTCTGACGCGCAATTTCGAGGGCCCGATCCAGCTCGTGACGTTCTTCTACCGGCAAGGGGGCTACACTTCGCGCCAGCACCTCTCCTTCGGCCGAGATGACCTCAATTGCCGCGAGCCGACCGGTTTGGATGAGCACCTCAAGATTATCTTCCCGACCGAGCCTCGGCTCCTCGTTAATTAGCGCGGCGAGCATCGAAGCGGTGTTGCGCAGGCCGCGTGCTTGATCTGCAATCGCCTCGCGCTGCACCTCCACGGCTTCGTTGACCACAACCTCTGGCAGTTTACTGAACCACTTTTCGATCGAGCGGTTGATAAACAGGTAGGAGAAGACGGCCATCGCCGTAATCGGCAGCAGGCTGAGCGTGATGAAATAGACGACCAGGCGCGTCTTGATCTTCGACCCAAGCTGGCGCTCCCGGCGCTCCCGGCGCAGCTTCAGCAAGCTGCGCACGAAGATAAACGTGAAGACGATGAACGCCGCGAAATTAAGTGACGAAAGGGCATAAAGTACCAGCGTATCGGAGGCCGTGTCAGGGGGGACAACAGTCCATAACCATACCTGGTGGGCAATGAGCACAGAGAGCAACAGGAGCACAAGCCCGCCCAACAGCCAGGGCGCAATGCGCCTGCGCGACCTGACCGGTCTCATGACGTCTTTTGAGTCTGTTCGCACTGGTTCGCTCATGCCGCTTGCTCTCCCGAGAGTTTACCATACGTTGCGCCGCCCTCCTGCCCGAATGGCAACTGGCCCTCGATCTCTTCCGGCGCCGGCAGTGTAAGTCTTCGGTGGCTTCGTATAGAATGACGGCACGGCGCAGTTTTTTGCGTGGCCACGTATTTAAAATGGAGATCCCTGATATTTTTCTCGACAGGCGGGGCCGCCTGCGCAGTGGCTGGCGGCTCCTTATCTTCGTCATCATCTTCAACACGATGATGTTGATGATGCTCTCCGCGTTTAGGCATCTGCCCGGTCCCTTTCTAAAAAGTAACTGGGGGTTTGTGGTTCAGGAGCTGGCGTTTTTAGTGCCGGCAATTGTCGCCGGATATGGATGCGGCAAGCTATTGGAGTATCTGCCGTTCAGTGCGCTCGGCTGGGCGCTCCACCGCGGCTGGTTGGGTGACTGGTTGAAAGGCTCTTTATTAGGCACGGCATCGCTCGGGGCGGCGGCGGCGATGGCCGCCGCCAGCGGTAGCCTGCATTTCGCTGCCACCCCACCAGTGATGTTCCTGGCCGTTTGTAAGACCCTCCTCATCTCTTCTTTAATCTTTATCTTCGGCGCCGCCGCCGAGGAAGCATTATTCCGTGGCTATCCGCTCCAGACGCTTTTGCGCTCCTTGCCCCCCTGGGTTGCTGTGGCACCCCCGGCCCTGGTTTTCGCCTGGATTCATACCGGGAATCCAAACGTCGTGCGCGGGTTCACTATTATTAATACGACACTGGCGGGCGTATGGCTCTCGGTCGCTTACCTGCGGACGCGCAGCTTATGGTTTCCGCTCGGCCTTCACTGGTCATGGAACTGGATGATGGGTGCCGTTCTTGGACTCCCCGTAAGTGGGATAGAAAGACTGACGCCCGCGCCGCTACTTCACGCCGTAGACTCCGGGCCGGCCTGGATCACAGGTGGTAAATACGGTATTGAAGGCGGTGCCGCCTGCACACTGACGCTGATAGCCTCAACCATCTTCATCTGGCGCACCCGCCTAATGTCGGCGACCGAGGAAATGAAACAATGGACAACCAGCGAACATTTGAAGCCAGGGGAGCGCCCGCTGACGGCTGACGCCGAAGAGCGCTCAGAAGTAATAGAAGAGCTACCGGCTTCCGGTGACGGTCTGGAAACAGACGGCTAATCGCTTATTGCCGGCCGTTTGATCTACCTTTGATCGATCGGTACGTAAGGCACATTCCGTGGGCCAACGTATTCAGCCCGCGGGCGGATGAGCTTGTTGTCGGCGTACTGTTCGAGGATGTGCCCGGTCCAACCGCTGATTCGACTCACGGCGAAGATCGGGGTGAAGATGTCAAGCGGGATGCCCATCATGTAATAAGTCGAGGCGGAGAAGAAATCTACGTTCGGGAAGAGCCCCTTCTCGCGCCGCATTACTTCTTCCACCTTGCGCGAAACATCATACCACCTGATATCACCGGCGCGTTCTCCCATCTCTTTTGAAAACCGGCGCAGGTGTGTGGCGCGCGGGTCTTCGGTGCGGTAGACGGCGTGACCGAAGCCCATAATCTTCTTCTTCGCAGCCAGGCGATTTTTGATGTAGTCCTCAGCCTTACCGACTTCGCCGATCTCCAGCAGCATTTTCATCACGTTCGTATTCGCGCCGCCGTGTAACGGGCCGGAGAGCGCAGCAATGGCCGCCGTGACCGCGCCGTATATGTCGGCGAGCGTTCCGGCGACGACGCGTGCGGTAAAGGTGGAAGCATTTAATTCGTGATCCGCGTGAAGGATCAGCGCCACATCGAAGATGCGCGCGTCATGCTCGGAAGGCATCTCGCCTTTGAGCATGTAAAGGAAGTTGGTTGCGATATTAGCCTCGGGTTTTGGCTTAACAGGCTCGAGACCCTGTCGCAGGCGGTGGCTTGCGGCGACGATGCCGGGTATTTGCGCCGTCAGGCGCGTCGCCGTCCTGATACTTGCCTCCCGTGAAGTGTCACGCGCCGTTTTATCGTAAAAATCTAACGCAGACACGGCGGTTCGCAAAACATCCATCGGCTCGGCATCGCGCGGGAATTGCCGCATGATGGCAATAATCTGCTGCGGCAATTCATAGCACCTCGCGAGGTTGGCCCGCAACTCATCCAGTTCCGCACGCTTGGGGAGGCGGCCGTGCCAGAGAAGGAAAACGACTTCTTCGAAAGTTGAGTTCTTGGCGAGATCGTGAATATTAAGGCCCTGGTAAATAAGCTCGCCTTTTTCGCCGTTGACGTCGCCGATAGAAGAACTCGCAGCAACGACGCCCCTGAGCCCGGCAGGACTAGTACTGGCCGCAGCAGCATCCTTCGCTTTGTCCATGGTTGAAGTCCTTATGACCTGTATTTGGCCGAAGATAGCATTGCCACATAAACTATGTCAAACATTGCACATTTGCGAGTTGTGGCTCGCGATTCGTAGTTATTAAAGGAGGGCCGCATCAGGGTAGATGGGCCCGTCTACAGCCATCACTCTATGGCATGTCGGAAATTTTCTTTGGGCGCGACAGTGTCTTGGCGAGACATTAAATTCATGCAAAAGGCAGGATTTACAACCGTTGCCGACTAAATGGCCCCGATCAATCGATTGAGATCATGAATGATTGGCCGCGGCGCGCACCAAGCATCTGTGCGGCGGATTCAAGGAAGGCAGCAATCTCAAGAAAGCCCGCGCTCCCCCAGATGGCAAACAATTCGCCGCTCGCGCTATCTTTTTCGGCGTAGAAGCGCCGAAAGGCGGTGATCTCATTTCCATTGATGATCAACCGGGGCCTTCGCGCGATCATCCGTTCTGGCAGGTGTTCGCGCGTGAGATTGGTAACGCAGTTGCCGAAGCGATCCACATGAATGATGGACGCTTCAATGGTCCCGTCTTCAAAGGTCTTGGGCGCAAGAGGGTCGAGCCGCACGTAGTCGATAATCTCGTCCCCGAGCTCGGCAGGCTCGACGCCGTTTGAAAGGGCTCCGGCGACCGGGGCGAACACGTCTCGCCCGTGGAATGTCGCACTCACCGGATGGCAGAAATATTTTTCGCGCGTGAGATGAAAGACGCGGCACTTCGCCTCACGCTCATAGATATAACTAAACAAGCCATTGTCCGGGCCGACGAAAAACTGCTCGCCGCTCGCAACTAGGATCGGCCGGCGCCGCGAGCCGACGCCAGGGTCAACAACGGCGACATGAATGGTCTGCGGCGGAAAATCCCTGTAGGCAACGAGCAGCGTGAAGGCGCCTGCGCGGATGTCCTGCGGCGGGATTTCATGCGTGATGTCAATGATGTGCGCCTGTGCGTTGAGCGACAGGATCACGCCTTTCATCGCGCCGACAAAATAATCTGCTGTGCCGAAGTCGGTGAGCAGCGTGATGAGCGACGGTAACATATAGATGCGAGGGTACGGTGACGCGGCGAATCATGTTCTCTTCCCTTGCGTCGCCGTCTCACCGCACCTCTGTTTATTGTAAGTGGCTATCGTTGGCGGTGCGGATTCTGAGCTGCTGGCCGCTCGCGAGCCGGATTTCTTTGCCGCGCGACGTGAGAACTCCGGCGGTGCCGGCGCCACCGCCAATAGCTGCGCCGATGGCCGCCCCGCGCCCCCCGCCCGCAATCGCGCCGATGATCGCGCCGATACCCGCCCCCGCGCCTACTTTAGCGATATCACCCGTTGTCGAGCCTTTGCTTCTGATGCCGCCCTCCGGGTCAACGTCCCTGACGCCGGTGTGGCCGGTTGTGATAACCTCAATCACCTGTGCATTGATGTTGGCCGAGCGGTTGTCGGTGAAGCGAATCTGATCGAAAGAGAGCTGAAGCTCAGCCGACCCATGCCCTCTGCCGGGGCGTTTGACCTGCGCGACATGACCGTCGATCATTGCGCCCTCATACTCGCGCGGTTCGAGCACGCGCGCCTGGAACTGATCGCCACGCTGAGTCACGTCAGTCGAGAGGTTTGTCAAAAGCTCCACCCGCATGATCGTGTTTCTCGGAATAAACACGGGGGCGGGGGCCGTCCCGCCACTTGCACTGCCATTATTCACACCAGTATTGCCGGAGCTGCTATTGCTAACGGTCGTGTTGCCGGAGCTACTGCCACTGTTATCAACCGCCGTACTCCCGTCGCCGCGCATCGAGAGGCCGGGAGGGACGGTCGAGTCGAACTGCCGATGCTCGTAGCCGGCCGTATATCCGACCTCGAATCCCTGCCGGTATCCATCCTGATAGGCCTCCAGGGAGCCGTAAGTGGCAGTGTACGCGCGGTCTGCGCTTTTATAATCTTCCTTGTTTCTGTAATCGCGCGCGGCGTGATCAGTCGAATCGCGAAGTCCCGCTTGATAGCCGTCGGTATAACCGACGCGATAGCCGCGCTGAAGAGTGCTCGTTGCCTGCTGCGCTGCCGGATCCTGCGCTGATGAGTCCTGCGCGCCGACCGCGATATAGGCGGGAACCACCATCAACGCGAGAGTGAGCGAAGTCACAAGAAAGCGGTAAAATATTTTCATATGGGCTTCCTTTATCAAGAGTGAGTGCCGCGCGGCGGCAGATGCGCCGCGACAAGCTATTGAGCTTCACACCAGGCAGATGCTAACACTCAGCCACGTGGCGCAACAAACTTTTCATAGCGCTTGACGCCCTCAAGGATGCGACCCTAGACTCAGAGGATCGTTCAGGTTAAAGCCGGCATTCGAGTTTACCCCGCAGGGCGCAAAGAGTTACCATTCCTTCTGATGCAGAATCGGTGGGGTCAGGTTGGTACAAGGTCTGGCAACTGAGAGGAATTTGGAGATTATGCGGACGCCACGGAGGGTTTATCTGGATAATAGCGCGACGACACCGGTTGATTCCCGTGTCGTTGAAGCGATGCTGCCGTATTTAACCGAAAAGTATGGTAATGCTTCGAGCGTGCATTCCTTCGGACAGGAAGCGCGGGCGGCGGTCGACCGTGCGCGGCGCGAGGTGGCAGCGCTCATCGGCGCGCGGCCCGCTGAGATTGTTTTTCTTTCCGGCGGCACTGAAGCCAATAATCTTGCCGTGCGCGGCCTCGCCGAAGCCGCCTCTGACTGGGGTCGTCACATCATCACCTCGCAGATCGAGCATCCATCCGTGCGCGGCCTCTGCGATGCCTTAGAGAAGCGGGGATGGGGTGTGACGCGGCTGCCGGTTTACGACGACGGGATAGTGCGTCTTGAGGACGTGCGCGCGGCGCTTAGACCCGACACGGTGTTAATCACCGTGATGCTTGCCAATAATGAGATTGGAACGATCCAACCCATTGCGGAGATCGGCGCACTGGTGCGGGAAGAACGCCTGGCGGGCCGCCGTCATCTCTGGTTTCACACAGACGCGGTTCAAGCCGCCGGGCGGATGCCTTTGGATATCGAGAAGCTCGGCTGCGATCTGCTGTCACTCTCGGCACACAAGCTTTACGCGCCGAAAGGGGTCGGCGCGCTTTTCGTGCGGCGAGGCGTGCGCCTTATTGCGCAGAATGTCGGCGGGCATCAGGAGCGGGAGCGTCGTGCCGGGACGGAAGCGGTTGCCGGGATCGTCGCCTTCGGCGCGGCGGCGGAACTGGCGCGGCGCGAGTTGGACACACGCGCCGAACACGTACGCCGTTTGCGCGATAAATTCGAATCCGGGGCGGCAGGGCGCATTAAGGAGATTGTTTTCAACGGCGATCGCACAAAGCGTTTGCCACACCTGTCAAACCTCTCTTTCCGCTATATCGAAGGTGAAGGCTTATTGATCAGCCTTGATTTGCAGGGTGTTGCCGTCTCGACGGGCTCAGCCTGTTCCTCGGGGTCGCTGGAGCCGTCGCCCGTCATACGCGCGCTCGGCCGCAATGACGAACTGGCGCGTGGCTCAATGCGCTTCAGCTTCGGCAAAGAGAACAGTGAAGAGGATATTGATTACGTGCTGGAAGTCTTGTCGCGCGCCGTACAAAATTTGCGCCGGCTCTCCCCGCTTTACCAGAAAACGGTCGCGGAGCGTGCATGTGAGCGCGAAACTGCTGGCGCAGTTTAAATCAATAAGTGTTGAGCTCCGGGTGCCGAGTTAAGAGAGAGAACCCGGAACTCAACCCTCGAGACTTAATCTTGGCCTACTCCGCTGCTTTTCAAGATCATCTAACTAACCCGCGTAATGTGGGCGAACTCGCCGCCCCCGATGTCACTGTGGAGCAGACGAATCCTGTTTGCGGTGACCGCCTGCGTCTTTCATTACATCTACGGGACGGCCGCATTGATGCCGTCCGCTTTCTTGCTTACGGCTGCGCGCCGACGATCGCCTGTGGCTCGGTGCTCGCCGAAAGGATCGAAGGGATGAGGGTGGAAGAGGCTGCGCGGCTCACACGGCAGGAGATCGTGCATGCGCTTGACGGTTTACCCGCCCGCAAGCAGCACGCCGCGGCTCTGGCTATTGAAACACTGCGCGCGGCATTGGAGGCAGCGGCAACTTAAACCCTGGCAATAGTGGCCGCCACGAATCCGGTTGATTAACTCGCCGCTCTTTCAAGGCGAGACAAGGCGCGGGCGCGTCGCGGAAGGCGCATTGGTCCTGCCGTTGTGATGTTCCGGGCCGCAGTACTCATGTGGCTCCTGCCCGATGACGAAAGTTTTAGTGCGGATGACGGGACACGTCGGCACAGCGATCAGCCCGGTGGTTGGATCAATGTCGAGTGTGATGGTGCCCTGCAAGCGCGTATCTCCATCGTAAAGCGTGCCATGCCCGTCGCTCTTCGGTGTCGGTCTGGCGCGAGGCGGCGGGGGGGGCGGCGAAACCTCGGGCAGCGGCACAGGCGCAGGCGTGACCTCGTCATGGCGCGGATCCGTCGTCGCGGCGGCGGGCGTCGCGGTTTCGCCTGGCGACGGCTCGCTCTGAGCGGTCGGCGCCGTGCCGTTGATGAACAACTCGGTGCGTTTGTTCGGATCATCAGCGGAGGCGAGGAGTCCTGTCCGCGGGTCAATTTCAGCCTGTTGGATACCTTCGGGCATCTGCCAATCGCCGCCCCAGTCGGGGTGAGCGGCGAGCGCAGCGGTCATAAAGTCTGCCCAGATCGGGAGCGCTGAATCCGCCCCGGTCAGGCCCAGTTGTGAGCCGTCGTCGAAGCCGACCCACACGGCGCAAACTAAATTCGGTGTGTAGCCCGCGAACCATCCATCACGAGAGGTGCCGGTCTTACCCGCGACGTTGGCCTTGAAGCCTCGCGCGCGAACCTTCGCCGCCGTGCCCCGATTGATGACGTCCTTCATGAAGGACGTCATCACGTAAGCGACATCCGGGCGCAGCACCTGACTCTTCTGCGCGGCGGGGGCGGCGATGGTGACGCCCTGACCGGTCGTGACACGTTTAATAGCAACCGGGGTGGCGCGCGTGCCGTTATTGGCGAAAACGGTGTAGGCGGAGGCCACCTGAAGGGGTGTTGCTTCGCTCGCGCCGAGGGCCATCGCAGGATAGGCTTTTTGAACCCTGGGCAACCCGGCTTTGGCGGCCAGATTCATCACCCGGCCGATAGTTACTTCCATCGCCACGTCAACGGTCACGACGTTCAAGCTGTGAACCAGCGCGTCGCGCAGTGTGACCGGCTGGTATGAGTACTTCTCACCCATGTTGCCGGGCGAGTATTCCTGGTTGTCATAGGTGAATGTTTTCGGCTCGTCCAGGTAGACGGTCGCGGGTGTAATGACACGCGGCACCGGATCATAGGCGGTGTTGAGCGCCGTCGCGTAAACGAAAGGCTTGAAGACGGAGCCGGGCTGGCGCATCGCATCGGCGGCGCGATTGAGTTGGCTCTTCGCATAATCGCGCCCGCCAACCATGGCGATGATCTCGCCGGTGCGCGCGTTCATTGCTACCAGCGCGGCCTGCAAGGTGCCAGGCTCGATATGCCGTCGCGCTTCGACTTTATCGAGGGCGGCGAGTTGTTTTGTCACCGCCGCGTAAGCGGCGCGCTGCAGATCCATATCTATCGTCGTATAGATACGCAGATGTTGCGCCGCCCCTCCCTGTCCTGTAATCAGCTCACTCAAGAGGGTCTGTGTATAATCGACGAAGTAGGGCGCATCCGACGCATCGATGCGGCCTTTGACGGGAGGCGGCTTGAGGGGCGTGGCCGTGGCCTGTTCGGCTTCCGCCTGGGTGATCGCGCCGACTTCAGCCATCGATTGTAAAACCTGATTGCGCCGCGCCGTCGCTGTGCTGATATCGCGGTACGGGTTGTAACGGTTCGGGCTGCGAATCAGGCCGGCAAGGAAGGCTGATTCGGGCAGCGAGAGCGTGGTGATGTCTTTATTGAAATAAGCGTCAGAGGCTTCGCCGAACCCGTTAATCGAAAATCCGGCCTGTTGGCCTAAATATACTTCGTTGCAATAGAGCGCGAAAATCTGCTCCTTGGAGAGTCGCGTCTCCAGAATGATCGACATGTAGGCTTCGGCGATTTTGCGCCGCCAGGTGCGCTCAGGCGAAAGCAATAAATTTTTGACGAGCTGCTGAGTAATGCTTGACCCACCCTGGCGCGCCAGCGGCGAAGCCGGATCGGCCTCATAGCGCCGGACGAGCGCACGCAGGATGCCGCGTATATTCACGCCGTAATGCTCGAAGAATGTTCGATCCTCTGTGACCGTGATCGCTTTGACGAGGTGCGGCGGCAGATCATTGAAGCCGACCACTCTGCGCTTTGCCCGCTCGCGCCCCGTGACTGAGCTAATCAGTTCGGGCTCAAGCTGCGCCCTATCAAGCCGCGCGCCGCTGCCCGGATCGACGATGGCGGCGATCGTGCGGCCACCGCGCGCATACACTATGCGCAGGCGTGGGAACGCCAAGTGCCCATCCACACTTGCGTCCGCGCCCGGCTCCACCAGGACGTTCGAGCCCTCGATAGTGTAACGACCCCGCGCGCTGTCGGCCTGCTGCGTTTTCTCGACGTACCCCGCGTGTTGCAGGTGACTCACCAGACCGTCAAGGGGGAGACTTTCGCCGGCGCGTAAATCCACCGGCGCGGCATAAATGCCCGCCGAACGGGTGAAGATCTCGCCGCTCAGGAGACGATCAATCCGCGCGGAGAAGATCCACCAGTAGTACCCGAGAAGACCGATGACGACGGTTGTGAGAAATACGAGCGCGATAATCACGGGGGGGCGCAAGAGGCGCCGCCACCACCGGCGAAAGAAGCCGTCTTCCGGCTCCTGATACTTTACAATACGTGGCGGGCGGCGCGACCCCTTGCCGCCGGTGCGCACGACCGGGGGGACGCGATTCTCTGGTGGGTGTCGAACAGCCATATGAAAGCGATATACGGGAAGTAAGTAAGTCATGGGCGACGGGAACGGGATGTGACCCCGTCGCTCGATCGCTGACCCCTCATGACCGCTAGCAGGAACTGTAAACCGTAAACCCGCAACTGTAAACCGTCGATTGACACCCGCCTCGGCTTTTCGCTACCGTGGCAGGTTCGCTCGCGGTCAGTTTGATGCAAGCGGTGGCACATGAGTTTTACGTCGGCGAATTCGCGCCTCCTGACGAGAAGACGGTTTCGCATCCGCTATGCGCTGATCGCCCTGGCCGCGGCTATTACACTCGGCACGCTGGGATTTCACCTCATCGAAGGGTGGTCTCTGACAGATAGCCTCTACGTGACGGTGCAGACCGTAACCACCGTGGGTTACGGCGATATCACCCCGCAAAGCTCGCGGGGACGCATCTTTGCCACTATTTTCATGATCATGGGCGTGGGCACCGTGGCCTACGCTCTCTCGAGCACCATACAGACGATTGTGCAGTCGGAAATGGTTGCCGCTTTTGGCGCGCGCCGCCGCCACCGCGAAATGAACAAACTCCGGCAACATTTTATCATCTGCGGCGCGGGACGCGTCGGCTCGCACATCATACGCGACATTGAACGGGCCGGGTCCCCCTTTGTCGTCATCGAAAAGGACCCGCAGAAGGTTTCCGCACTGTCTGAACGCGGAATCTTTGTCCTCGTCCGCGATGCAACACTTGAAGAGACCCTGCGCGAAGCCGGTGTGGAACGCGCGCGCGGTCTGGTCGCCTGCCTGCCCGACGACGCCGAAAACGTTTACGTCGTACTGACAGCCCGCGATCTCAATCGCGACCTGCATATTGTTGCGCGCGCCGTCGAAGAGCAGGCTGAAGCGAAATTGATCCGGGCCGGGGCGAACCGTGTGGTCGCCCCGACGCTCATCGGCAGTCACCGCATGGCGCAGGCCTTGATGAAACCTGCCGTCCATGATTTTATAGACTCAATTACGGAAGCCAATCCCGATCTTGAACTGGAGCAAGTCGAGGTCAAATCCGCCTCGCCTCTCGCCGGGTGCAAACTCCGCTTCACAAATATCCGCTCCGAGCTGGATATCGTGATTGTCAGCATCCGACGCCGAAGTGGCCAGGTGTTATTCAACCCGACGGGTGACACCTTCATCGAAAGTGGGGACGTGTTGATCGCCATCGGTCGCGTCGACTCGCTCGCCCGGCTCGACGCGCTCTCACGCGGGGCGCAAGAAGCGATTGAATCGCAAAGCAGGAAAGATCGAGCTTGAAAATTATCGTGACAGGCGGCAGCGGTTACCTTGGCACGCACGTTCGCACCTTCTTCAATGCCGACGATTTTTCGCGCCGTGCGCATCTCGACGTGCTGAATCCGCACGACGCCGCGCTCGTCTCTGACTACGACGTGGTCATACACCTGGCCGCGCACCTGGACAAAGGGCCGGCGGCGGCCGAAAGCTGCTTTCGCACGAACGTCGAGGGCACCGCCAACATTCTCCGTCACATGCAACCGAACTCCGTCTTCATCTACGCTTCGACGAAAGATGTTTACGGCCCGTTCGCAGATAAGTACAGGGAAGTACCGGAGACCTGCAGCACGGATTACTGTGGCCAGTCGGCGCTCGAATGGTCCAAGCTGATCGGCGAACGCTTCGCTGAATATTATGCGCATACGAAAAATTTCCGCGCCTGTATTTTTCGCCTCTCGACCGTTTACGCCCGGCCTTCCGAAGGTAACGAGCCGGGCTTTGTCACCCATTACGTAGAATCGGTCAAGCGCGGTTGGCCCATCCGATTGCCGCTCGATGGCAAGCCCGTGCGCGACATTTTGCACGTCGACGATTTCTCGCACGCCTGCCGCGCTTTCATTGATTCTTCACGCCAATATGGCTTGTATAATCTAGGCGGCGGCGCCCGTAACGCGGCGACACTGCGCGAGATTATTGATACAGTCGCGGGCTTGATCCAATGCAGCCCCGTCATAGATGAAGACGTGCGGCTACCCGCGCCGACGCCTATCAACTATATTTCCGATCTGACTCGTATACAGGACGAACTAGCCTGGCAGCCGCAAATAGGGATGGAGGAAGGATTGCGCAGTTTATTATGAAAGGGCGTGACTTCCAGCCGGACAAGATCAGGAGCGTCGTCGTGCGCGGCACCAACTGGGTCGGCGATGCGGTCATGACCATTCCAGCGCTGCATGAATTGCGTCGCGTCCTGCCACACGCGCGTGTGACGCTGGCCGTGCGCCCGTGGGCCAAAGGGCTTTTCGCAGACGCAAATTTTCTTGATGATCTCTTGCTGTATGACCGCCGCCCCGGCGGCCCGCGCGCCGTCGCTCGACAAGCGCGAGAATGGCGTCGCCGTCACTTCGACCTCGCGGTGCTGTTTCAAAACGCGTTTGAAGCCGCGTTGATTGCCGCGGGCGGGCGCGTCCCGTGGCGTTTGGGTTACGCCACCGAGGGCCGCAGCATGCTGCTTACACACGCGCTGCGACTACCCGCGTGGCGCGGCGAACGACACGAAGTTTTTTACTACCTCAATATTATTGGTGAACTGGAACGCCTTCTTTACGGCGCTTCAGACATCGACAGACACGAGCCACAATTTGCTCTCGGCGTCTCGATGGCGCGTAAAGAAGAGGCGCGCGAACTTCTCCGCGCGCACGGCGCGCGCCTTCACCGCCCACTCGTCGCGCTCTGTCCCGGCTCAACCAACAGCCGCGCCAAGCGCTGGCCCGCAGATTACTATGCCGAGCTGGCCGATCGGTTAATCGAGAGGCTTGAGGCAAACGTTGCGCTTATCGGTGCACCGGACGAACTCGAGGTGTCGCGTAAAGTAAGCGAGCGTATGAGTCGTGAGCCGATCATGCTCACCGGCCAGACAGACCTCGCGCAAGCTGTCGCCGTCCTCAGTATCACGGATATCCTGGTAACGAACGACACGGGCCCGGCGCATATTTCCGCCGCTCTCGACCGACCCGTCCTCGTGATCTTCGGCCCGACCGACCCGGCCACAACGCGTCCTTTCTCACGCACCGCGGAGATCGTCAGGCGTCCGCCCGACTGCGCGCCCTGCATGTTAAGAGATTGCCCGATTGACCATCGATGTATGACGGCAATTACGCCCGCCGAAGTCTTTGCGCGCACCTGTGCGCTCATCAAGCGCGAGGCAGTGGGGGTCGAAGCATGAGGCGGCGCTCGGTGTTTATAGATCGGGACGGCACAATCTCGGACGAAGTCGGCTACGTCAATCATCCGTCACGGTACCGAGTTTTTCCGTACGCGGCTCAGGCCGTGCGTCTCTTGAATGATGCGGGCTGGCTCGCCATCCTCGTGACGAATCAGGCGG
>CAYLJO010000019.1:30002-44344 GCA_964383905.1 uncultured Blastocatellaceae bacterium | reverse complement strand
TGGAGACGGCTGCCAGGTGGTCGGCCTCGATGGCGTGCTTGAGACCCAGCACAAAGCCGAAGGCGAGAATTGAAGCGTTCGAAGTCGGACTCAACCTATGCTCTCAACTTTTGTTCTCAATTTAAGGTAGAACCGGCGATGCCATCCTGCAAAGAATTAAGAGGATCCGCCCTACGGCTCGATAGACATACGCAGGACGTTAGTCATCGGCAGCTTCTCGACTTTGCCGTCCCTGGCGATGACGACGATCTGACCATTTTCGACAGTCACGCGGCGTACAGTGTTCATGTAGCGCTCGACTCTCATACCGTCCCGGGTTTCGATGATGAGGCGCGCGTTCGCCATCGGGTCCGGGTTGTCCGGCCGCGGCAACGCCGTTTCCTCGGCAGGAGGAACTCTCCTCCTCGCTGCCGGCGCGGTTCTTGACCGCCTGGAGGAGGTGCCGGGTCTTCTCACGCGTACGGGTCTCGGAGGCGGCTCGGTCGTGGCCGCTTTTGATTCGGGAGCGGTCGGTTCGGGAGGCGCTGGTTTTTCGCCGGAAGCTGCCGTGCTGACAGGCGATTCCCTGGCGACAGGTGGTGCTGCTGGCGTTGCCTCCGGCGCCTCCGCTTTAACCGTGGATTCCGCCGGCGGCTCTTCGATGCGGGCGCCTACGGAGGTCACGCGTCTGACGTTCCTATCTCTGCGGCTGCTCGCCGGCTCACCTGACGCGACATTTTCCTCCTTCTCCGGCGCCGGGCCGCTCATCGCTTCAAACGCCCCGTCGAATCTGATCCGGTAGCTTCCCTCATTGTCATTCGGGCTGCGGGCTTCGACGCGAAGGATCAGCGGCTCCCGCCGCCGCAAATAAATAGTCTTCGACGAACTGGTTGAAAGCTCCTCCGAGTAGAGGCTGATCTTGGCGAGCGGGCGCAGGCTGCCGGCGGTGAACAGATCAACATCCCCGTTCAGGTTTTTGCTTTCGACGGTAATAGACAGATCACCCGGCGTGCCCGTCAGGGCATAAAAGTGCCTGGTGAGGCGCGGATCGCCCACATCCCTGGCCGCTATTTGGCCGTTGATCAAATTGTCGCGGACAGGGGTGGGAAACTCTATGTCCGTCGATTGGGCATAGGAGCCGGCGGCGCTGATCAGCAGGAGCAAAGTGGCGGCGAGAAATCCGCCGCTTTGCAACGGAGGTAGAAGATTTGCACGTGTCTGGTAAATCATTTGGGGCGCACGCCAGAAATGGATTCCACGCGTAGGGTGGCAGATCTTTCGCACCGCAGGCGAGCCGCGCTCGCCGGTTGAAGTAGTACCCTTTAAGAGTAACAGATTTGGGGGCGGAATCGAACTCGCCGAAGATAAATCTGCCGGGATCTTGACCTAACTTATAGCGGGTCTCCAATGAGTGCGACTGAACTGTAAACAAAAAATTGAACCGCAGAGGACACAGAGGACGCAGAGGAAAAACAGGTAAACAAAGAACAGACAAGATAGGTCCAGCAGCAGCCAGGAGGGGACACAGAGAAAACGGGTGACATCCAATTGCACTCTCGCCCCTTGTCACCACGGATAAGAACTTACGCTATCAACAAAACTTAGAGAAGAGGCAAATCTCAGCGGTCATCCTTCCGACCAACCGGATTCCGCTCGTCATTACGCTACTGCCACAGATTGAGGGAGCGCTTGCCAGCGTCGCCCCTGGAGAGATCAGAGAGATAATGATGCCTTCTCCCTCCACGTACGATACTATCAAATAAGGGCTAATAAGAATGCGGCGCATCCGCTATTCGGGGATACGCCGCATTGAACTCTGGCGCTATAGGGGGAACCGACCCGCACGAATTACCTCACACGACCTGCATTCTCATTTTTTGGTGGGGATGGAGAGACTCGAACTCTCACGGGTTGCCCCATACGCCCCTCAAACGTACGTGTCTACCAGTTCCACCACATCCCCCATCTCGGATGGCTTCAACCGGAAGCCATTTCCCCTTTAAGGCTAATTTGCTCTCGTTTTTGCCGATAATAAATATCTCTTCGATTGCAGAAGAGACCGCACCCGTCAACCGCCGCTTCGGGTTACTTCTGCGCCGGCGGCGACGCCTGACCCTGGGGGCTGGCGGCGGGCGTTGCAGTCGCCGAAGCGGGCGCATTCGCGTTCGTATTGGTCGCCGGGGCCGCGCCGCCCGTCCCTTCCTGTGCCGGCGCGGTAGAACCTGATGGCACCGCGGACGCGGCGGGCGAAGGCTGCGGCGACGGCTGCGTCTCTTCCGTTTGGGACTGCAGAACAGAGCGCGTCCCCGTAATTGCAGGCAGTGAAAGCGTCAGCGCGATGAGCATGAAGACGGCAGCCGCGCCGATAGTAATCTTAGCGAGGATAGTCTGCGTGCCGCGAGGCCCGAAGGCGGTGCTTGAGACGCTGCTGGAAAAGAGCGCGCCGGCATCAGCTTTGCCCGGTTGCAAGAGTACCGCGATGACGAGCACAATGCACGTCAGGACGAACAGGCCGTATAAGATGTAGATCAACAATTTTCTATCCTCTACCGGTTGTAATTCACAATCTGCGCGAAGCTTTCCGCCTTGAGGCTGGCGCCGCCGACGAGCGCTCCGTCAATGTCCGCCTGTGACATCAGACCGGCGATATTATCCGGCTTGACCGAACCGCCGTAAAGAATGCGCATTGATCGGGCGGCTTCCGGCGAATACTTTTCCGTGAAAACGCGCCGGACAAACGCGTGCATTTCTTGCGCTTGCTCCGGCGTCGCAGTACGTCCTGTGCCAATCGCCCAGACAGGCTCGTAAGCAATTATCATACGAGCGAGGTCTGTGGCTGTCAACCCATCAAGTCCGCCCTGTAACTGGCCCTTCACCACCTGCTCGGCAATGCCCTGGTCCCGTTGCGTCAACGTTTCTCCCACGCACATGATGACGGTCAGGCCGGAGACGAGCGCCGCCCGGGTCTTACGATTGATCAGCAAGTCGCTTTCGGAATAGTACTGGCGCCGTTCGGAATGGCCCACGATCACATGAAATGCGCCGGCATCGCGCAGCATGAATGCTGCGACCTCGCCGGTATGTGCGCCCTCCCCCGCCTCCGGCGCACAGTCTTGCCCCGCCACACGGATGTTCGATCCTTCGATCCGGTCCGCCACCGTTTTAATAGCGGTAAAGACCGGGGCGATCACTACCTCGCAATGGTTTGAGTTGGCGACAAGAGGTTTCAAGGCGAGCGCGGTCGCGACCGACTCCGCGATCGTCTTGTACATCTTCCAGTTTCCGGCAATGACAGGCTTACGCATATTCAAGAGTCTGGAGTCTAGAGAGTCCGAAGGTGGGTTTTGACTCCAGACTTTCTAGACTCCAGACCCTTTAGACCTATTTATCATTGAGGGCGGCGACGCCGGGGAGCACGTCGCCGGCGAGAAATTCGAGCGTTGCGCCGCCACCGGTCGAAATGTGTGTGATGCGGTCGGCAACGCCCGCCCGCATAATTGCCGCGACCGAATCGCCGCCGCCGACGATCACCGTCGCCCCCCGGTCGGCCGCCTCGGCGACCGCCCGCGCGATCCCGACAGTCCCCTCGTCGAAAGGCTTTTCTTCGAAAACACCCATTGGCCCATTCCAGATGATCGTCTTCGCGTCCTTGATCGCGTTGGAGAATATCGCAACCGTCTCAACACCGATGTCTAATCCGACCTGTCCCGCGTTGGTGAACTCGATGGGGATGGTTTTACTAACAGGTTTTTGACCCTTGACGGGCTCGTAGCTGTCAACCACCTGATGGTCTGTCGGAAGCAGCAGCTCGACGCCGGCACCGGCCGCACGCTCTTTGATCTCACGCGCCGTATCAAGCCTATTATTCTCGACTAATGACTTGCCGACCGTGAAACCTTCTGCCTTAAAGAATGTGTAGGCCATCGCGCCGCCGATCAGCAGCTTGTCGACATGACGGTCGATGAGCGCATGGATGACGGCGATCTTGTCGGAAACTTTCGCGCCGGCGAGAATCGCGACGAACGGGTGCTCGGGGTTGTTGATCACGCGACCCAGGTAGTCCAGCTCTTTTGCCATCAACAGACCGGCGGCAGCCTTCCTGACGTACCTGGTAATTCCGACTATCGAGGCGTGCGCGCGGTGGGCCGCGCCGAACGCGTCGTTGACGTAAAGATCACAGAGGTCTGCGAGCTGCCGTGCGAATGCGTCGTCGTTCTTCTCCTCCTCGGGATGAAACCGAAGGTTCTCCAGCAGCAAGACATCGCCGTCCTTGAGCGCCGCGACTTTCGCTTTAGCCGCTTCACCTACGCAATCCTCGGCAAATGCGACAGGCTTGCCGAGGAGCTTCGATAGGTGAGCGGCGATTGGGCGCAGGCTATACTTTTCGACGCGCTCGCCTTTAGGCCGGCCTAAATGAGAGGCTAGGATTACGCGCGCGCCGTGATCGATGGCATACTGAATCGTCGGGAGCGCAGCACGAATGCGTGTGTCGTCTTCAACCTTGCCTTCCTTAACCGGCACGTTGAAGTCGACGCGAATAAAGAGACGCTTCCCCTGCAAATCAAGGTCTTTGATCGAAAGTTTGTCCATAGATCAATAGTTTACGATTTGAGAGCTGAAAAATCCCATTTTCGGGAAATTTCGGTCTCAAAATCAGAACAGCAAGGGCGCCACGTCGCGCCTAAAGTCCTTTCTGGGCGATGTACTTAACCAGGTCACGCACGCGGCAAGAGTAGCCCCACTCGTTGTCGTACCATGAGAGCACCTTCACCATAGTGCCGCCAATCACCTTAGTGTATTCGGCATCGACGATGGACGAATTAGGGTTCTTGCGGTAATCGACAGAGACCAAAGGCTCTTCCGAGAACGCGAGGATGCCGCGCAACTCCTCATTGGCCGCATCTTTCAAGGCTTTGTTGACGCCTTCGGTGGTCGTCTCTTTTTCGACCTCTATGACCACATCGACGAGCGAAACATTGGGCGTCGGCACGCGCACGCTGATGCCGTCAAACTTACCCTTGAGCTCTGGCATGACAAGTGCAACAGCTTTAGCGGCGCCGGTGGAGGTGGGGATCATGGAGAGCGCGGCGGCGCGTGCCCGTCGCAGGTCCTTGTGCGGCAGATCGAGCAACTGCTGGTCATTAGTGTAGGAGTGAATCGTCGTCATCTGGGCCAACCGGATGCCGAAATTTTCGTGGATCACTTTGGCGACGGGCGCCAGACAATTGGTCGTGCAGGAGGCGTTAGAAATGATGTTGTGCTCGCGCGGATCGTATCTTTCCTCGTTGACGCCGAGCACAATTGTAATGTCTTCATTCTTGGCGGGGGCGGAAATGATCACCTTCCTGACCGGGCCGCGCAGATGTTTCTTCGCGTCTTCGGCTTTGGTGAAGCGCCCGGTGGATTCGATGACGATTTGCGCCCCGACGGACGCCCAGTCAATCGCCGACGGATCTTTCTCGGAGAAGACGCGAAACTCATGACCGTCAACCTTGATGCCGTTCTCGGTGGCCGAAATCTCATGATCGAGGTTCCCCAGCACGGAGTCGTATTTGAGCAGGTGTGCGAGCGTCCTGGTATCCGTGAGATCATTAACGGCGACGTAATCTATTTCGGGGTCACCGAGCGATGCGCGCAGAACATTGCGACCGATCCGTCCGAAACCGTTGATGCCAACTTTCACTGCCATTTTGTTAAAGGCCTCCCTCGCCTTGCGTGTTTGAGAAGTTAACGTTCGAGCCCCGGTCTGTGAACCGCACCCCCACATCCGGCGCAGTTGTCCGAGGCGCATGCCCTCAGATATTATTGGGGTAAACGTGCTGATATATAAAGAAAAAGCAAGATTATGCGCGCCCGCCTTGACTGTCAAGCCGGGCCATTTCATGCATGATTTTGAAACCGCGGGCGCGAGCGCATCGTAGTACGCTTTGACATAGCGCCTGAGGTCTTGCTAAAACAGAGTTTTCGTGTCCGGCCGCACTTTTTCAAGTATTGCTCAAGGAGTTCTCGATTTAATGGCTATTGATACTGTTCGCCGCATCTATCAGGTTCTTACACTTTTGCTTGTCGCTCTTTGCTGGGGCGCGGTGTCCACGGCTGTGGCGCAGACCCCCCCGCCGACAAGTCCTTCGCAGCAGGATGCGACGCGCCCGCCCGGCACCGAGCGGAACCAGCCTTTACCCGACGCGGCACGCCCCGTTACGCAAGACCCGACGGCCCCTCCCGGCGTCCTGCGTCCTTCGCCGCAAGCGCCGCCGGGCGCTACCGTCACCCCCCAAAATCCGTCCCAGACGCCCGGGATCAATCCCTCGCAGACTCCGGTAACACCTCCGACGACGGCTAATCCGCTCGGGGTGACACCAGTGCCGGGACAGGATACGTCGATGACTCAGACCACTAAGCCGCGTCCCGTTCCGCCGTTGCCGGACCTAACCCGGCTCGGTGTGACCAGCGAGACGCTCTCGTTGTCTCTCAAAGATGCCATTCGACGCGCGCTCGAGAACAATAACGATATTGAGGTGGCACGCGACGATGTGCGCATCGCCGAGACCACTCTGCGCTCGCTCCTGGGAGTCTACGATCCGATCATTAATCTCAACCCGCAGTTCAGCAATATCGTTCAGGCCCAGCAAAGCAGGTTTGCCGGTGCCAGTACATCCGGCACCGTCTCGCAGACTGATATCACCACCAACGCCAACGTTAACAAATACTTTCAGACGGGCGGTGGAAACTACCAGTTCTTCTTTAACAATAACCGGCGAACGACCAATTCAACCGCCAACGTGCTCAATCCGGTTTATTCAGGCAGCTTCGGCGTGACATTCACGCAGCCGCTCCTGCGCGACCGCTCCATTGATCGCAACCGGCACGACATACGCGTTCAGCGCAAGCGCGTCGAGCAGTCGGACGCGGATTTCCGCCGCCGGACGATTGAGGTGATCACGAATGTCCAGCGTGCGTACTGGGACCTTGCCTTCGCCCTGCGCGACGAGGATGTCCAGATTGCCAACCTCAACTTAACGCGCGAAAACTTCCGCCGGGTCGAAGCGCAGATCGCCGTCGGGGCCGTCGCGCCGCTCGAGCGCGCCCAGGTGCAGACGGAGCTCTCAACCCGAGAATCTAATCTGCTGATCGCCGCGCAGACCGTCTCAATCGCGGAGAACAATCTCAAGCAACTGATCATCCGTGATCCGCTCGCGCCCGATTGGACGAAGGCGATTATGCCCACGGACTCGCCGACATTTGATCGGAGCATCGTGAATTTGAGCGATGCGATGAATGAGGCCCGCGCCAACCGCCCTGAGCTTGCACGCCTGCGTCTTCAACGTGACATCAACGACATAGACATTAAGTTTTTCAGGAACCAGACACGGCCGCGCATTGATATCCAGTCAACTTTTTCGACGACCGGCCTGGCAGGAACACCCGTGGGGGTCGGGGTACCCGTGACAGGTGGTCTGCCACTGATCTCTACCGATCCAAACGCGGTCAACACAAGCGCCACAGCATTTCTTCTGAATCAAATCAATATAGTGCGGGGCTTACTGCCGCAGCCGTTGAGCCCGCTTACTGTCCCTTCAGTTGCCGTAGGGCCGAACGGCGTGCCTGACAATCTGCAGGGCGGGTACCTGCAGGAACTGCGCAATATGTTTGGCTTCGGTACGCGAAACATTGTCGTCGGGGTCAACATCCAGATCCCCTTCCGCAACAGGACGGCGAAAGCAAATCTAGCGGGCGCACGCATCGCGCGTGAACAGCTCGACGCGTCGATGCGCTTACAAGAAGAGGCCGTTGTCGTTGACGTGCGTAACGCCGCGCAAGCACTCGAAACGGCGCGGCGGCGCGTGATCACTGCGGCGGAGCAGCGTCAGGCGGCGGAGCAGCAACTGCAGGGTGAACAGCGGCTCTATGAGGTCGGGCGCTCGACCACATTCCTTCTCTTCCAGCGTGAGAACGAATTGGCGAGTGCTCGCGAGACAGAGCTGCGCGCCGAGACCGACTATAATAAGGCGCTTGCCGATCTACAGCGCGCGACCTCGACCACCTTGCGCGCCAACAACGTGATCGTCGATACTCCGACCGTCCCTTAACCTGTCGTTCCTCTACTGAACACACGAGCGGCGCAACCGATTTTATATTGACGGTTCGCCGCTCACGCTTTTATGCTCGCGCTTTAGTATTCTTCCGTCTTTATAGCAAGTTGCGAATGGATGTCACGCAGAGCCTCACCACAGAGGCACAGAGGACACAGAGGGGGCACAGAGGGTTACACCCAATTGCCATCTGCTATAATTGTTCGCTCGGTCATCGCAAAGTTTTGAAAATTACCGCCACGATCATTACCTTCAACGAAGCGGAGAATATTCGCGCCGCGTGCGAATCGGTCGGATGGGCAAACGAAATCCTGGTGGTTGACTCGGAGTCGACCGATGCGACGCGTGAGATCGCCCGCGAGTGCGGCGCTCGAGTCTTAACCCGCCCCTGGCCCGGCTTTGCTGCGCAGAAACAGTTTGCGGCGGACGAAGCCGCTCATGAGTGGATCTTCAGTCTCGACGCGGATGAGCGAGTCTCGGGCGAGCTGCGCTCATCAATTGAAGACCTGCTCTATACCAATGAAGCACAGCTTGCCGAGGGCTACCGCATCGCGCGCCGCTCTTTCTACATGGGTCGCTGGATTCGCGGAGGCGGATGGTACCCCGACTACCAGTTGCGGCTTTACAGAAGATCGTGTGGGCGTTGGGAGGGGGCCTACATACACGAGTCTGTTAAAATGGTCAAAGGCGGGCGCGTCGAGATTTTGAGAGGAGACATCCTGCACTATAGCGTTCGTGATGCCGCGCACCATCACCGGATGATCGGCGAGCGTTATGCGCCGCTCGCCGCCCGTCAAATGTTTGAAGGGGGTCGCTGCACGTCGCCCGTGCGGATCGCAGCGGCCGGGCCGGCGGCGTTCGTGCGCAGTTTTATTCTGAAGGGTGGCTTTCGCGACGGTCTCGCGGGATTAACCATTGCCCGCTTCGCCTCGCATCATGCTTTTCTGAAGCATCTAATGTTGTGGGAATTGCAGAATCAAAGGGAAGCATTAACCAAGGGCAGCCAAACCGGGTAGAGTTGAGCAGGCGGGTGGCAGGCATTGATCGGTGGCCTGACAATGGAACAAAATGTCTCACGCCAAGGCGCAAAGACGCCAGGAAAAGCGCCAGTTGGCTCTGGGCGGCTTGGCGCTTTGGCGTGAGTCTCTTTTTCAAATAGATGCGACAAAACGGATGGCGACAATGGTTGGTGGTAGCGGCATTCATTCTGGCTGTCGCCACGACGGGCCTGTTTGCTTTTCGTGTTGTGCGCCAGGCCAGACATTTGCATCCGCGGATGGACGAACCGATCCGTCCCTGGATGAGTGTCTACTACATTGCGCACTCTTATCGTGTGCCTCCTTATGTTTTATTTCAGGCGATCCAGATGCCACCCAGGCCACACGATAGAAGGCCAATCAAAGAGATCGCGCGAGAACAGGGACGTCCTGTTAATGCTCTGATCGCCGAGCTACAGAATGCAATTATCCACGCCCGCCCGCCATACCCGCCGCCATCGCCTCTTCCACCGCCGGAGCACGGGGGATCGCCATGAGTCTCAGCGACCAGCTCTTCGCCATGTTATCGCTGTATGGTCTACCCGTTCTCATTGGAGTGACACTGATTGGCGCAATCGGCATCCCGCTTCCCGTGTCGCTGATGCTGATTGCAGCCGGGTCTTTTGTCCAGCTGGGTGATATGAACTGGGGGCTGGTCGTGGGGCTGGCAAGCGCTGCGGCAATACTGGGCGATAACATTGGTTATGGCATAGGGCGCTGGGGCGGGCGCCGTGTGGCTCGACGATTGAGCCAATTCCTGGGCGGCCCGGGCCGGCTCAAGCAGGCAGAAGTGAGTTTGCGACGGTGGGGCGGATTGATCGTTTTTCTCACGCGTTGGCTGCTCACGCCGCTGGGTGGGGCGATCAACATTACAAGCGGCGTCACAGGTTATCCCTGGCCCCGTTTTCTCCTCTTCGACATCACCGGCGAGTTGCTCTGGGTTGTGTTGTACGTCATTCTGGGCGAGATCTTCAGCGACCGCGTGCAAGCGCTGAGCGACCTGGTCGGCGACCTCGCCTGGGTCTTCGTGGGGTTGTTCGCAGCTATTATCTTGGGTTGGAATTTGCTCAAGCGATTTCGCACGCCGACAGCTACTAAAGACAGTTCATTAATGACCACACCTGTGAGCGATAACTAAATCGGAACGCAATTATCCCCTTACTGTAGGGGGCTTGCCGGCAGCTTACCTCTCGCGAGTGAATAGACCTTGGTTTCAGATGTGGTTCGGATGTGTAACTATAGCAGGCTGCAATTGACAGAAAACGCAGGCAGGGACGAGCCCTGCCCCTACACTTGGGGGGGGCATGGGCCATACCCACTTGCAAACGCTTAATCAGCCCTTCATTCTCCTTCGATGCGGAGGTTGGAAGGGGGGAGCAAGTGGCGTGGCGTCGGACTGGCAATTGTTTGGGGCGCGGCCTGTGTATGAATTACGTCGGCGAGCAGTTGATCCTCCATCTGCCGGCTCTGCCAGATGCGGTTGCCGCGGTCGAGGATGGCGAAGAGAACCATTCCGGCGTCTTTGGTGTAAACGATTCCGGCGAGGCTCGCCATGCCGCCGTCAACCTCCGCGGTGAGGGTGCCGGTTTTACCGACGACTGCGCCTTCCAGACCGGTCCCGGCCAGCCTGCGCCGGAGCGTGCCCGAATCGTCCCGCGCCACCGGCATAATGTCGGACGGCTCCAGCCCCTGCCGCCGAGCTTCTTCAATGAGCCCGCGGAGCACCGTCACCAGCCCGTGGGGCGTCATACGATTGTGTTCCCGGCCGCTCGTCCTCTCGATAGTCACTTCGTCCGCCGGAAGCTTGAGCTCCTCTGTAAGAAATTTCTCCACGCCGACGGGGCCGCCGATTAATGCGCCGATCCTTTCCGCGACGAAGTTGCTGGAGTGCGCATTCATGTAAAGCAGCACATCGCGCAACGGGTATGAGTCGAAGATGAAGAGCGGGGCGCCCGTCGTTTCGCCCGTCACGCCCGTCGGCGGGTTGCCGATACGCAACGCTCTGGCCAGACGCGCGGCAGACTCTTCCGGTGAATTGCTGTAATTGAAACAGAAATCCGGCGAGACGATGACCCCATCCGTGACACGCTTGATGCCGCGTGCGCGCAATCCGTTAGCAATAATGTTTGCCCCATTGTCACCGAATGTAGGGTCGCCGCCGATCACCAAGAGGTGACCGTGCAACGTGCCCCCATTATCCGTCCGGCCGTCCGTCAAGACGCGCGTTTGGAAGCGATAGTCGGCCCCCAATTTCCTGAGCGCGGCGAGTGACGTAGAGAGCTTGATGAGCGACGCCGGATTGAACGCGATATCGGCATTATGCGAGGCGTAAACGCGCTGCCCATCAAGCGACTCGATCAAGACGCCGTGCGCTTCGGGCTCTTCGCCGTGCGTCGCATACCACGACGCCACATCAAATAGTGGCTCGGGGTCCGAACTTTGTGGCGCACTGTCGGGCAGGCTACTGTTGTTCGCGGCAGGCGCTGAAAAGACTATCGCGTCGAGCGGCAGCTTGTGTTCCGATACTGTATGCAGCGTATAGGGGATGAGGCTCAGAGCACCGATGATAATGATGCCGAGGGCAAGCATCAGAATGATTGGACGGCGACTATTCAAATTTTTTCTCCCGATTAATTATTTCTTTCGCAAACAAAGATGAAGCTTTATCATGCGTAAAGGCTGCGATGCGCGACATGAGGGGGGTGCTAAATTTGATCGCGCATTGTTTTAAGACAGGATTCACATGAATATTACCCAAACCTGCCTATTGTTCGATGCCGCGCTCGGCCTGCCGTTGCCCGTAGCAGGCGGCTTTACCGCCGCTTTGGGCGCGATAATCGGCAGTTTCCTTAATGTTGTCATTCACCGGCTGCCGCGCGAAGAATCCATTGTGTTCCCAAATTCACAGTGCCCTTCGTGCGGGACGGCCATCCGTCCTTACGATAATATACCAGTTATTAGCTATCTTGTGTTGCGCGGTCGTTGCCGCGCCTGCCGCGCGCCGATTTCCGCGCGCTATCCGGCGGTCGAAGCGTTGACCGCGCTGCTTTATCTGGCGGTTTTCCTGCGCGATGGATTAACGGTGGCGCTGCCCTTCGACCTAATCTTCGTGACCGCGATGGTCGCCCTCATTTTCATTGATGCCGAGCACATGATCCTGCCGGATGCGATCACTTACCCCGGAATAGCCTTTGCTTTGGTCGCGCGGCTGGCGATCCCCTACCTCGCGGGAAACCCCTATTTTGACGATCTCGGGTCATTAACTAAAAGCAGTGCGCTGGCGCACTGGCCGGTGTGGGCCGTCTCGCTTTTGGGCGCCGGGCTGGGCGCGCTGACCGGCGGCGGCTCATTGTGGCTGATGGGCTGGCTGTGGAAGCGGCTGCGCGGGGTTGAGGCGATGGGCCTGGGCGATGTGAAGATGATGCTGATGGTCGGGGCTTACCTCGGGTGGCGCTTGACGGTCTTAACGATCTTTCTCGGCGTGTTGTCAGGCTCGGTCATCGGACTGGCAGTGATGATGCGGCGCGGCGAACGCGATATGCAGATGCTCCTGCCCTTCGGCATCTTTCTGGGTGTCGGATCGATCACGGCGTTGCTCGTCGGCACGCGCATCGTCACATGGTATGCCGGACAATTCGTGTACTGAATGAGGAGGGGATTTGAACCGCAGAGGAGGAGCACAGAGGGAAAGCGAAATCAATTCAGAAGCGATGGGAGTAGCCCCCGCTGATTAGAGATGTCTCCTCCATACCTACTATTGCATACCGCTCTAGGCGACTTGGCGTGAATCCCTCTTTGTTGCGTGGTTGAAAACAGCTTTTATGGCGTTTCGTAACGCAGGCCGTTTGCAGGTGGTGGCATTGGTGACGGGCATATTTTTGCTCGTCAACTTGCTGGCCGTCGCGCTCCTCACAGTCGCGCCGTCCGCATCCCCCGCGCACGGGCCGATCGTGCTCATGGTTTTCATCGCCGTGATTTTGATCGGCCTGTTGATTCTCGCCATTGTATTGCGCTGGCTCCTGCGTCCCTACCGCCAACTGGTCGGAGAAGCTGAGCGCGCCCCGGTAGCGGCGCGCTCTCATAAAACGCACAACGAAGCCGAATTTGTTTTAGAGACTTTTCAGACGGTCGTTGCACAGCTTCAGGCGCAGCAGCGCGAATTAGAGGTTTTGAGCGCCCAGGCGAGCGCGCGCGCCGATTCCGCGCAAAGATTCAGCGAGCGTATTGTCGCCAGCGTGCCCTCGGGCCTTGTCGCTTTTGATGATCGCGGGCGCGCAACGGTCGTCAACGGCCCGGCGCGCTCCCTGATCGAGGCGGACGGCGAGGCCGTAGGTCAAAGTGTGCGCAGCCTCCTGCGCAATTCGCCTGAACTGGCCGAGATGGTGGAGAGTTGCCTCCAAACCGGTAAAGTGTATCGCCGTGAAGAGGTCGAGGCGACCGGAACGGAAGGCCGCTTGCGGCGGCTGGGGGCGACCGTCGCGCCGATCGACCCGCTGCCGGAACGCGGGGGGCGCGGCGCGCTTTGTCTCATCACGGATATCACAGAGGTGACGCAATTGCGCGAGCAGGTCGCGCTGAAAAAGAATCTGGAGAGCCTCGGCGAGATGTCGGCGGGGCTCGCCCACGAGTTTAAAAATGCGCTGGCAACTTTGCACGGCTATGCACAGCTCATGCAAAACCTCGACGTGGACGAGCGCGGGCGCACGGCGGCCTCTTCCCTGCTGCACGAAGTGCGTGGCCTTTCGGAAATGGTCACGGCTTTTCTCAATTTCGCGCGCCCGCAGCCGCTCGAACTCGAAGATGTCTCGCTCCGCGAGACCATCGACGACTGTACGGGTGAGCTGGGCGCGTTCTACCAACAGCGCCAAGTGTCTCTTGATGTTGAAGGCCAGTTTTGCGAAGTGCGTGCGGATCAGCGCATGTTGCGCCAGGCATTGCTCAATCTTTTACGCAACGCTGCCGAAGCCATCGGCGCGGACAGAACGGAGCGCCGCGTTACCATTACCGGCTCGTGTGAAAAAGATCAGGCGGGCAAGGGGTGGGCCGTTACTACTGTCCAGGACACGGGCGAAGGGATCCCTCCGGCCGATTTGCAACGCATCTTTATTCCATTCTTTACCACCAAATCGAAAGGGCACGGGATCGGCCTCGCTCTCGCGCACCGCGTCGTTACGGAACACGGCGGCACACTCACGGCCGGCAATGCGCCCGGCGGTGGAGCGATTTTTACAAT
>CAYLJO010000019.1:0-29902 GCA_964383905.1 uncultured Blastocatellaceae bacterium | reverse complement strand
GATTATCAGAGGCCATTCGGCCAGCGACTCTTCGCGCGCCAGTCGCGCCGCCTGCTCCGCCTCGGTTTGATACGGCCGGCCCTCTAAGACAAGACACCCACCGCAAAAGGCCTCGGCACGCACCACACCCGCGGGAAGGTGGCCGCGGAATTCGCGCGGTAAATCCCGCACAGCCTCCCCGAGTCCCAGCAGGACGGCTTTGCTTCCTTCGTTGATCGTACCGCTGGTGTAATCAAGCGTGTCCATCGAGACGTTAGAGATGACGAATAGATCTTTTTCCCAGCGCACGCGTGCCAGCACGTGCTCAAACAGGCTCTTGAAGTCGTGTAAGTCCTGCGGAGTGTCTGTCAGGATCAGGAATTTAGTCAGCGAGAGCTGGCCCTCGCCCAGAATACGGAAGGCGGAGACCAGCGCTTCGCGCCCGTAACGCTCGCGCACCACAGCCGCGCAGAGCGAATGAAAGCCCGTCTCTCCATAGGTCCAGAGGTCGCGAACGCTCGGCATCACGAGCGGGAAGAGAGGCGAGAGCAATTTCTGCAGGTAATCGCCGATGTAGAAATCTTCCTGGCGCGGTTTGCCGACGACGGTCGCCGGATAGATCGCGTCGCGGCGGTGAAAGACGGCGTCAACATGAAAGACCGGGTAGTCGTGCCGCAAAGAGTAGTAGCCGTAGTGATCGCCGAACGGGCCTTCAGGTCTTCTTTCGTGCGGTGGGACGTGCCCGGCGAGCGCGAACTCGGCTTCGGCAACCAACCTCTGCCCTCCCGGCAGCGGCCTCCTGGCCATTTTAAGCTTCCCGCCTGCCAGTACGGATGCCAGCACCAACTCCGGCACGTCTTCGGGCAGGGGCGCAATCGCCGACAGAATCAAGGCCGGCGGGCCGCCGAGAAATACTGTGACGGGAAGCCTCTGGCCCGATCTTTCCGCCTCGTGGTAGTGAAAGCCCCCGCCTTTATGGATCTGCCAGTGCAGTCCGGCCGTCTGCGCATCGTACAGCTGCATGCGATACATACCGAGATTATGCTTGTGTGTGACGGGATGCTCTGTGTAGACGAGAGGCAGGGTGATGAACGGCCCGCCGTCTTCCTGCCATGTTGTGAGGACGGGCAACCGGTCGAGCCGCGCGGGCCGGTCTGCGACCTCCGTGATGGGAGAATGTCGCACGTTGCGCGTGCCGAGCCTCAAAGCTTCGAGCGCGAGCGTCCGGTGCTGCCAGAGTGCTGCCGGTCGTGGGGGCAAAAGTGATTCGGCAACCTGTACGGCTTCGCGCACGAGCGCTTCCGGCTTTGAGCCAAACGCCCACTCAAGACGGCGGGGGCTGCCGAAAAGGTTGGTGACTACAGGGTAGCGGCTCCCCTTAACGCGCTTGAAGAGCAGCGCCGGGCCGCCACGCGCGATCACGCGGCGATGAATCTCGGCCACTTCGAGATAAGGGTCAACTTCCGCTTCGACGGTGACGAGATCGTGTTCGCGTGCCAGCAGGTCGAGGAATGAGCGAAGGTTCGGGTGCATAGTGTGAACAGGGTCATAGTATACCCTGATAACTTGCGGAAGTGTTCAGCACACGATGCGCATTGACGCAGAAATGCGAACGGGGGCGAGTCACAGAATCTCGCCCCCGCCCCGAACGGCGATCTGTTCGATTAATCAAGGCGTGGTCTCATCTTTTTTACCGACCTGGCGCGGGCGAGCCGGCGCCACCGGCTGCGGCTGTGCGAGGCGGCTGTTGATCTCCCGGACGGCCGCCACTGCCGCTTCGGCGATCTTTGAATCAGGTGAAGATGAGAGCGGAGTAATTCGGTCCAGCGTTGCCCGGTCGCCGATTCGCGCCAGCACCTCCAATAATCTGATCTTGGTGTGACTATTCGAGCGACCAAGGAAGATATAAAGAGGTTCGGGACTGTCGAGCTGCATGAGGTATGAAGCGGCCTGATTGTGGCGCGAAGAGTCCAGGTCGTGCACGATGGCGAAGAGGGCCTCATTCTTACCCATGCGGTAGAGCGCCCAGTCAAGAGCGAGTTTGACGTGCGCGTTTTTTTCCTGCAGCCGGTAGCCCGAGACCATCTTTTGCTGGTCCATCGCCACGAGCCGCGCCAGCTCTTCGGCGGCCTGCTGGCGCTCGAGCGGGTCGCGGCTCGCGAGTCGTCGGGCGACTTCGGCAGAGCCTTTGGTACTGGCCGCCCCGTCATCCTGCGTGGCGTTTGACTGCGCGTTGGCGACCGCACTTGCGCCAATCCACAGGAAGGCGAACATGGTGATGACGGCAAGCCGTTTCCCGCCCCTAAAGAATAGGTGACCTTTCCGCATGATAAGAACCCTCACTCTCCTGTCAAAAGATGGCGGCGTGACTTGCTACGGCTTATTGATAGCGCCGGTGCCTGACCGCCGCAGACTCGCGCTGTTCAGGTCGAGCTCTGATTCGGGAATCACGTCAACATTCGTGAATTGCTTGCGCAAATCATTAAGGAACTGCTTAGCGTCGCCGACGATGACGACGGAAGCCTCATTCGCGCCGATGCGCGATCCGGCAAACTTTTGCACCTCGCCGGCTGTGACCGCCTGGACGTTGTCGATATAGTGGTTAATCTCGTCAAGGCTGAGACCGTAGAGCGCGAGCGAGCCGATCTGCGCGACGAGGCCGCCGGTGGTTTCGAGATTGCGCCCGAAGTTGCCGATGAGCACGGCCTTGCGGGGTATCAACTCGGCGTCAGGGATGGGCGTGCTGGAGAGGCGCGTGAGCTCACCGATCATTAACGAAGCGACTTCCGCACCCGATTGGTTTTTGGTCTGCGCCGTCGCGATAAAAGGGCCGACGTTACGGCGCATGTCGAGCGTGCTGCCCGCGCCGTAGCTGAGTCCGCGCTTAATGCGAATCTCCTGATTCAGGCGCGCAGAATAGCCGCCGCCCAGCACTGAGTTAGCAACAAGGCCGCGGAAGAAGTCCGGGTCCGTGCGTCTGAGCCCCGGGCGCACGAGGACGACCGCGGCTTGCCCAGCGTCCGGCTTATCGATCACGAGAACGCGCGGGCTGCTTTGCGTGGCGTGCGCCTGCATGGTCTGAGTGCTCGACGGGGGCAGCGGAACGGCCGGCTTCTGCCAGTCGCCAAACACCTTCTCTGCGAGCCTAAAAGCCGCGTCCGCCGTAATGTCGCCGCCGATAATAAGGATCGCGTTGTCGGGCCGGTAGTACGTCGCGTGTAATTTGACGATGTCGTCGCGCCTGATGCGCTTGATTGTTTCCGGTGTTCCGGTGAGCGGATGACCGTAAGGTCTATCACCGAAGACCAGGCGTGATGCCACAAAGCGCGCGATGGAGCCGGGCTGGCCGAGCGCGACCCGCAGCTCGTCGAGGGTCTGCTGGCGCAGGCGCTCAATCTCTTCTTCCTGGAAGACGGGGTGGCGCACAACATCGGCCAGAATCGCAAACACCGGGGTGACCTTCGACGACATCACATCGACATTCGCGGTCGAGGCGTCCCAGCGGGCGCCGGATTGAAGCGAGCCGCCGAGCGCTTCGATGGCTTCAGCGATCTCGGGTGCCGTGCGCGTTTGTGTACCCTGCGTCAGCAGGGAGGCCGTCATGTTGGCCAGGCCCGCCAGTTGGGGTGGATCAACCTCGCCGCCATTCTTAATGAGGAGCTGCGCGGAGACGAGCGGCATTCCGCCTTGATTTGTGCTTCGCTCGATGACGATCACGCGCAGCCCGTTCGGCAAAGTCTTCTCGACCGGTCTCGGTAGGCTGATCGAGCGGGGGGCGGCCGGCGGCGGAGGCGTCTCCTGCTGGGCCGGCGTAGGGGCCGGTACCGCGCTGATGAATAGGGCCGCGAGCATGCCCGTCATAAAATTGATGCGGCCGAATACTTTTAATAAGCACATTATCGGACTCTCCTCCTCGGACACGTTCCACTTAAGAGTACGCACGCGCGGGAGCTATCCGCGCCCTTTTTTTGTCGCTGCCTTACGGGTCGCGGCTGGCGCCCCCTGGGCGGGCTTTGCCGATTCGGGCAGATAGTAAAGGACAAGTCGGTTCGTGTCGGTGAAATACTTCTGCATCACGCGCTGCACGTCCGCCGCCGTGACCCGCTGGAGACGATCGATATCGGTGTTGACGCGGTTGGCGTCGCCGAGTAAAACCGCCGCCTCGCCAAGCGCGAAAGCTTTGCCCTGGCTCGTTTCGCGTTCGTGCAAGAGCCCTGTGATGAGCTGGTTTTTGGCCTTATCAAGCTCGGAGGCCGCGACGGGCTGCTCCTGCATACGCCTGAGCTCTGCGAGCAGCGAGCGCTCGGCTTCTTCCGGCTTCTTACCGCTCGCCAGGATCGCCCTGAAAACGAAGATCCCCGGGTGTTCGCGAAGGTCCGCGTTGGCCTCGGCGCTTTGGGCCACCTGCTGCTGGTAGACGAGAGCGTGGTACAGGCGCGACGATTCGCCCGAAGCCAGGATGGCTTCGGCGACGCGGAGCGCGAAGGCGTCGTCGCTCGCTTCGGGCGGAGCCAGGTAGCTGATGGCGACAGCCGGCAGCGGGACGTTGGGTCCGTATTCGACCAGCCGGCGCTCGGCCGTACGGGCGGGTTCTTTGACGTGGACGCGCGGCAGCGGCGCGTTGGGTCTCGCGATGCGCCCGAAGTATTTGTCGACCCAGCTGTCCAGCTGTTTCTGATCGAAGTCACCGGCGATAATAAGCGTCGCATTGTCGGGCCGGTAGTACGTCGCGTGGAACGCGCGCACGTCGGCGAGTGTGGCCTTTTCGAGATCTTCGATACTTCCGATGGTCGGACGTTTGTACGGGTGGTTAGTGAAAGACTGCTGGTCGATCAAATAAAGGAACCGGCCGTAGGGCGGCGCCAGAACGCTCTGCCGGAACTCTTCTTCCACGACGGCGCGCTCAGACTTGAAATTGGCCTCATCAACGTTGAGCGAGGCGAGGCGGTCGGCCTCGGCCCAGATGAGCGTTTCAAGATAATTAGAAGGCACGACTTCGTGGTAAACCGTCACGTCATCCCTGGTGAAAGCGTTATTGAAGCCGCCGACATCCTCCGTCAGACGATCCATCATTTCGGATTTCATGTTCCTGGTGCTCTTGAACATGATGTGCTCGAAGAGATGGGCGAAGCCGCTCCGGCCCTCCGGATCGTCCTTCGAGCCGACGTGATACCAGACCTGTATCGCGGCCGTCGGGCTGGAATGGTCTTCAATGCTGTAAACCTTCAGGCCGTTGGCGAGCGTCCGCTCCCTGTAGTTAAGGCGCGGCACGTTTGTTTGCGCCGAAGCGACGGGCAGCAACGGCGTGCCGGCCGGGGCTATCAGCGCGCACAACATAAGCAGGGTAAGATAAAATCTCATTGTATTCGCTCCACGAGGCAAAACAGGCGGATCCGACGAGTTTTTCTGGCGACAACCATTCTTCACTCATTTGGATGCAAGCTTCAAAAGATACTGTTGCATGCGCGGTTCTTTCAGGAGAGCCATCAATGTTACAATTCTCACGGCCGGGGTAGCAAATGACCACGGGAATTCGTCGATGCCGATGACCGTCTTTGACGGGCGCTCCGGTCGTGATTCTCCGAAATTATGGATGCGCATTTACCAAGGTGTTAATCTCCTCACGCTCGGCGAAGTAAATACAGCTTATCAGGTGAGGTGGAATGGCCCGCGACTCGGCTACGACTTTACGACTGCGCACGCTGCTCGGACAAATTACGTCGCTCACCAAGAGCGGCGGTCTTCACTGGGAGCGCCAACTGGGCTCGGCGCACCGTTATGCCCGCTGGAATAATCATCTCCTGATCCTTGGCCCCGATGTTCCGGCCACCGATAAAAAGATCCCGCGCAGCCTGATTATTACGCCGTTCGATTCACCCGCATACGTCGAGATCTGCTCAAACGATACCGACCTTGGCGAGGGGGTGCTGGCGCTGGCGCAGGAAATCGAATCGGCCACCGCCCATGAGCCACCTACCGACCCGTTCGCGGTGACGAATGAACTGCTTGATAATTTGACCTGATCGAGCCGGCTTCATGCGGCATCCGCCAATGATTTGATGGACACCACGGCCGATCCCGGTCTGATCCCCACAACGAGGAATGAAAGCTTATGACTCCTGAAATCACGCTCAGCGATGAAGCACGCAGCCTGTCAATGGTGACGCTGTTCAGACAGTTGGACCCGGACGAACTCGAAAAGCTTGCCGTGGAAGTAGACCAGGTGCGGGTCAAGGCCGGCGAAACGATCTTTCATGAACAGGATCAAGGCGACGCGCTCTACGTGATCGATGAGGGGGCGGTGCGTATCTGGGTGCGTGACGAAGACGTGCAGGAGGTCACGATTTCTGAATTGAAAGCCGGCGACTTCTTCGGCGAGCTCTCGGTTCTTGATAACGGCAAACGCTCGGCCAATGCGACCGCGATGACTGACAGCACACTTCACAGGCTGAGCAGCGCCGACCTTCAAGAATTCCTGCTGCGTAACCCGGCCGCCGCGGTCGACCTGATCCGGGAGATCGGCGCGCGCATGCGCCAGACCAACGCGCTGATCTCCAAGCGTGTCGCGCGCAACATTAATCGTGAGATGGAGCAGAAGCTCACCCTCGGACAGCGCGTCGCGGATCAGGTCGCCGCCTTCGGCGGGTCATGGACCTTTATCTTTCTCTACATGGGTTTTATGATCATCTGGGTGACCGTCAACACATTCGTCCTGGCCCGCTACGGGAAAGGAGAAAACGGCGCGCAGTTCGATCCTTACCCCTACATCCTCTTGAATCTGATGTTGTCGATGACGGCGGCGCTTCAGGCCCCGGTCATCATGATGTCGCAGAACCGCGCCTCGGAGAAGGACCGCCTCGCTGCCGAGCAGGACTTCAAGGTGAATTTGAAGAGTGAGCTGATGCTGGAGGAGCTACTGCGCAGGGATCGCATGCACACCGAGCGAATCGATCAACTGACATTGCTGATGAAGTCGCTGCATGGCGCGGAGGTGAACGGCGGCGATCATCCTGCGGCATGAGATAAAAAAGCTTCGGCAGCCCCGACCGGCAGGCATTCCCCCTCATTGGAAGGCCGTAGCCCGGCCGGGGTGGCGGCGCGCGGGATCAGTCTATGTCGAGCGGGTTTCTGTAAGGCTTATCCTTGTCTTTCTCCGCCCGCTTCATCGCCTCGCGGAATTTTTCTTCAAGCAAACGCTCGCGGTCCTTAAGCGAGCCGAGCTCCTGCTGGAATATTTGCTCGCGCATCTGCTTCTGCTTATCAAGACCTTTCAGCATCTCGTCAAAAGAGGCCGTCGCTTTGGCCTTCTCCTCGTGCGAAATGATGACACCCGTTTGCGCATCAACGGTCAGCGTTGCTTCACAGCAGGGGCAAATGATTGTAAAACGATTCTTATCTGTCATCGCTAGCTCCCACTTCCGCCGCAAATATTATCACCCGCACGGCGAAAGAGTCCTGGTGGCGGGCTAAGTATAACACCCCGGCCTTCGCCCGCGACCTATTGAGCTCTGGAGGCGTGAATGATTACGGCGGGCTTGCAAGCAAAAGAACCGGGCGGCCTTCCCGCGGGTGGCCGCCCGGCTCTACCCGAGTTGATAAAGTAAGGCTACGGTGACACCGCATTCTTGATTGCGCCACCGACCTTCTTGGCGCCTTCGCCGGTCTTTTTCACGCCCTCGACAGTCTTTTCGCCGACCGTCTTGGCCCCCTCGGCGGTTGCTCTGCCGACAGCTTTCGCGCCCTCGGCAGTCTTCTCGGCTCCAACCTTGGCCCCTTCAGCGGTTTTGTCGGCAACCTTTTCGGCACCGTGCTTGGTCGCGACGGCCCCCTTCCTGGTTTTGTCCGCGACAAATCCGGCGGCATCGGCAATGGCGTTGCCTGTATCACTGAGCGCGCCTGCGACCTTGTTCTCGGGCAAATTTTTCACTTCACCGGTGCTCGAATAAACCTGCGCCGTCCGTTTGCCGTCGCGCGTTGTGACGACAACTTTGGAGACGCGCGTGTTGTTCCTGAAGGTACGCGTTTCGGTCGTGACGCCGCTCGTATCCGTGCTGGTTGTGATCTCAGATTGATCGGGCGCGGTGCGCGCTTCTTCGGCCGTTGGGGCGGTGTTTGTCGTGGTGTTTGTGGTCTCGGTCGTTGTCGTATTGGTTGTCGCGACATTAGCATTCGCGTTGGCATTTGCTGTGGCGTTATCGTTTGCGTTCGTGGCAACCTCGGTGTTCTGCTTGCAGCCGGCGGCAAGAGAGACGAGCGCGAGGACGCACAAACCGATGATGAGTTTAATGCGCAAGTTGATTTCCCTCCCGTTGAATTTTTTAGGGCACAAGTATACACGCTGGCGCATCAAACGCGCCAGCCAAAGCCGGGATGGGTTTGCCCGGGGGTCATGGCCGGATGGAGATCTGTAGGGTTAGTTGGGGGAAAAAGAAGGTGGTGTGAGGACAGAATATTATCAAGAAGGGCCCGGTTGCCGCGCCCTTCTGAAAGATTCAGAATAAGTGGAGTTACAGTAAACCGATCAAGAATTGGTGCGGATGCCTCGAAAATATGCGCATCCATAATCTTCCTTCAGTTTCGGCCCCTCCGCCTGTGCGCGGCGTACCGCTTCTTTCCGCCGTAGGTTAAAACGGTCAGCCTCACTTTACGGCGACCGAAGCGAAGAGCTTCACGGGTGCTCGGCATCCAAATATCTATTTTGTGGCCGCGGATAGCCGATCCGGTGTCTGCGACGAGATACTCTCCGCTATAAGGGCCTGCCTCGAGGCGGACGCGTGAGCCAAGCGGTATCACGGCGTGGTCTGCGGCAATGATACCTCTGCTCACGTACCTACCGCTCGCCGTTATTCCCCAGAGGCTGTAAGCGGTAGCGACAAAAGCTTCGGCCGGCTCGACAACGGGAGCGGCAGCAATGACCGGGCTTTTCTCTCCTGGGCTCTTATCGGCCAGACTGTTAGCGACCGGATGTTTCCATTTTGTCTTAACGAAGACGGAGTCCTCATCGGACTGGGTGGCATGTGCGTCTGAGGCTTCCCGTAGTTGGGCAGATACCCCTCCGGCACTGGAAGCATTTATATCTGTATCATGCTTCTTCTCTATTTTGGGCCCCTGCGGAGCCTGGGAGAATGTTTTGGCGAAATTCTGGTCGGCGTTAAAAGATAAAGATGTTAAGAGAAGCGAAGCGGCGGCGGTCATACCCGCCATGATGGGGGACTTGGTCATAAATATAGGTATCCTCCTATACTTTATTATGAAATCATCAATTAGATATGTTTTCCATTTTTAAAGATTGTTTGTCTTGTTTTAATACAGATTAGGAAGGCTTCATGTGGAGGGGTTCAATTCACGTGTAACTCTATTGAATACAACAACTTCGATAAGCTCAACGAATTAAGAATTGGGCCCTGGAGGGTTAAGGATGACGAACTGCGCCGCGCTCGCAGTATTACTGATCGCTCATCTGCCATTAAAAGGGTCGGGCAGGTAAAAGGGTCGGGCAGGCGCGGCAGTCCTTCTATTATCCCATCGATTGTCGTCACACTCTTTGTATTTAATGAATAAGTAAAAGATGTTTTGTATTTTTTTAAACGGTTTTGCGATGATTCCGCAACTTCTATCCCCTACTCTGCTGTTTGTCACGGGAGATACTCATTCACAACTAATCGCTTGAGTGGCAGGCGGCGCGCGCCGCCTGTTCTCCTCTCTTTGGGTGCATGTGCTACCTGGCCTTACGGCAGCAGACGGGCGGGATGCCCAACATCCCGCCCCTTTGTTTCTTCGGGAATATGGATTGGGCAATGGTGGGTAATGTGCCCTTTTAATAAGGGAAGGATTATGCGAAGGCGATTCCGGCCATGCGCTCCTCGTGCGCTTTTAAGCGGTCCGGGCCGGCCATCTCAGATGTGTCCCAGCGGGGTAGCAGGATGATCAAGATGAACAGGATCAGGAAGCAGACCGCCGCTCTGGTAATAGTCCCAACTCCTACCGTGTGATCGGGCCGATGATGATCAGAATCGTCACCATCCTATTCCCTTCTCCTGTCGAACTGGAGATCACTTCCTGCCTTTCTTTAACTCCCGATCTGTGGCTTTTCTAAACGCTTTGTTAAGATTGCGGGTAGTTTCGCTAAATCGGTCTGCCGCGCTGTTGCGGCCTGTGCCCGGCCTGCCTTCCACGATCTTTTCAAAGTTTTCTACTTCCGAGCGGTAGAGGAATGGACGACCGCCAACGTCGGTCGAGCGCAGTCTACCGCGCCGCACTAAATCGCTGATCGCCGCGCGCGTGACGCCACGCACGCGCGCCGCTTCCGCCGGGGTGATTAAATCCCGCATGTCGTTTGCCCTCTTCCCCTTCGAAGATCTTTTCATCTCAATACTTCTTGACGTTGAGTAAAGCTGTCACGCCCATCTTAACTTGGTTTAGACGGTCTCTTCATTCTCAGGTTGAAGCCAAGTTCCGAAGAGCACGCCCTCCCTCATGGTCGGGCTTCTGCCTTTAAGCTTTGGAGAGGGGGGTACCTGTTCAGGTAATGCCGGATCTTACGCTCGACCGCCTGATCGCATCGATACTCCAGACCCCGGACCCTTCCACGGCGATGAAGAGGAAGATAAAGCAGTAGAGGACCGCCGGCTCGCCCTGGTTGAGAATCGGCAACGGACCATGGGGGAAGTGCGCCATGAAGTAGCCGACTGCCATTTCGCCGCTGGCAATGAAGGCCGCGTAACTGGCCAGAAGTCCGAGGGCGATCATCAACCCGCAGAAGAACTCGATCACCCCGGCCGCCCCCATCAGTGAGCCGAGAGGCACGGGAGGTTTGCTGCCCGGTACGCCGAACAACTTCTGGCTGCCATGCATGGCGAACAGCAGACCGACGACGATTCGCAGGACGGCATATAAATATGGCGAATACCTTCCGAGAAAACGTTTCATCTCCGACCTCCTGTCCCGTTTTTGGTGAGACAGTTTATGACAAAAGTTGAGATTTAGCACGCCAGGAAGATGGAGCTACTCCCACACCGCCCCCGCCACACCACAGAAGCCCACTTCCAGCATTACCCCTCGGACGGCCCGCTGCCGCTCGTCCGGTGGCGTACAAACAAGCCTTTATCTTCGCGCACACACGTTTGACCGATCAGGTATCACAAAGATTATTCTTGACCGAACAGAATAAATAGGGTACGAAAGCGGTATCAAGGACGGACAAAGGACAGACATCGGCGGCATACACGCTCGCCGCCGAGCGATGATCAAACCGGATAAGTTATGCCCGCAACTAAAGCCACATCACCGATCAGTCGCAGCACGAAGCCCGAAACTAACGAGGTGCGATCACAGCAGAAGGAGATCCATTCTGACATCATTGCCGCGCTTACCTCTCAAGAGGCCGACGCCATCACCCCGCTGATGAGCAAAATTTATTTAACGCTCATCAACGCGCCTTCCATCTACCGTGAGCGTGAAGGTGTTTTGCGCTTCACAAGCGGAGAAAGAGACGGCGAATGGCAGAGCGCATGGGCGCAGCTTATCCGTTTGATTGGTGTCGATGGCGAGACGGCGCGCAGAGCCCTTGATTGGATGCATGAGCAGGGGATCGTCGCCTCTCGTAGTCAAGAGGGTGAAACAGAAATCCGCCTCACCTTCGAGCTCGATGAATTAGGAAGGTATATTCTCCGGGCCGAGCGATCGTAAAATATATCTTCATTAACAACACGTCATCCGGGTCCCTGGCGGGTTTGGCTTGGGTATCGGCCCGCCTCTCACGACGGGAAGATTTCACTCGCGCGTTTAGTTTTGTGGGCCCAAAGAGCAAGGCGGTGGCGTCCCCGATGCAGCATTTAGAATCGATCGATCTGCTACTTATAAACGGCGCGGTTGTCACCATGGATCCGGGCGGCAACGTCTTCCAGGACGGCGCCGTGGCCGTGCGGGGGCATGAGATTGTCGCCGTCGGCGCGACCGCCGAACTCGCCGCCCGCTACGACCCCCGCGAGACGTGTGACTGCCGCGGCTGCGCGATCATCCCGGGTTTGATCAACGCACATGCTCACGTCCCCATGAGCCTGCTGCGCGGGTTGGTCGCCGATCAACAACTCGACGTCTGGCTCTTCGGCTACATGTTCCCGGTCGAAAGCCGCTTTGTAGACGCCGACTTCGTCCACACCGGGACGCTGCTTTCCTGTGCCGAGATGATCCGCGGCGGCACGACGACTTTTGTGGACATGTACTATTTCGAGGAGGAGGTCGCCCGCGCGGTGGACGAATGCGGCATGCGCGCCATCTGCGGCCAGACGGTCATGCGGTTACCCACGCCCGACTCTTCCTCCTATGACGAGGGGCTGGAACGGGCGCGCCGCTTCATCGAAAGCTGGCAGGGGCACGAGCGCATTACCCCAACGATCGCGCCGCACGCCCCCTATACCTGCACCGACGCGATCTATCAGGAAGCTTCCATGCTGTGCCGGCATTACGGCGTGCCGATGATCACACACCTCTCAGAGACGGCCCGTGAAGTGGCCGAGAGCCGCGCCGGGCGCGAGGTCACCCCGATCGCTTACGCCGACCAAGTCGGCGCCTTCGCTTCTCGCTGTATTGCTGCACACTGCGTCCACGCCACCGAAGAGGACATTCTGTTGTTGCGCGAGCGCGGCGTCGGTGTCGTGCCCTGCCCGTCATCGAATCTTAAGCTGGCCAGCGGCATCGCACCCGTCGGCCGCTTCATCCAGGCCGGCATTAAGACCGGGCTGGGCACCGACGGGCCGGCCTCTAACGACGATCAGGACATGTTCACCGAGATTCACTTGGCCGCGCTATTGCCTAAAGGCGTGAGCGGCGACCCGACGGCGGTCCCGGCCCGCGAAGCGCTCGCGCTGGCGACCTCGCTCGGCGCACAGGCTGTCCATCTCGACCACATGATAGGCTCGCTGGTTCCTGGCAAGCACGCCGACATCGTCGTGGTCGAGTTGGGGCGGTTGCACTCGGCGCCACGCTATACTTACGCGCCCGAGTCGATCTATTCACACCTGGTCTACAGCGCGCATTCGGAGGACACCCGTGATGTGCTGGTCGATGGGCGCTGGCTGATGCGAGACCGCCGGCTATCGACGATTGACGAAAAGGCGGTTGTGCGAAGCGCCCAGTCAATTGCCGAAGGAATCGACACCTTTCTGGCCGAGCGCGAGGTCAATCTGCTCGACAAAATCCTGGCCATCGGTGGCGTACAGCAGGCCGAGCTGTTTGAAGTCCAGGTCAAAGCGCGCATTTCCGAGGCGAAGATCGAGCAGATTGTCAATCTGCTCAGCAATCCGGCGATTACCATCACCAAGGCGAGCGATCGCACTCAGTATGACACCTATTTCCTGTGGGAGGAGGCTGATCAGGGTCGCGTCCGGCTTCGTGAAGATCACCGGCTGGACCCGGGGGCGCGGCTGGAGCCGAAGTACACGCTCACGCTGATGGCTGCCGCAACACGGGGTGAGTACGCTTCGGCGGTGCTGCTCGGCCGGGCCCGCTACACCGCGCCGGCCGACCGAACGCTGAGGTTTTACCGCGAGTACTTTCAGCCCGACCGCGTCGTCGAGATCGAGAAGAAGCGGCGGCGCTGGCGGATCATCTACAAAGAGGAGGATTTCGCCCTGAACATTGATACCCTGATCAATCACGAGCAGCCGGGACCTTACCTGGAGATCAAGAGCCGCACCTGGGGCCGGAAGGACGCCGATCACAAAGCGTCATTGATCGGTGAATTGCTCCGGCTCTTCGGCGTTGACGAGAATGCGCTGGTGAAGCAGGAATACGTCGAGTTGTAATAATGACAGGATACATAGGAGTCTGAGGAGCAGGACCGCCATAACATTATCACGAGGGTGTCAGGAGAATTGTGTAAACGGCAATGATCAATTTACCTTGTTTCGAGAAAGGACAGATTATGCCGATTACACCGGCACTCTTAGACGAACTGCTCAAAGATTACAAGTCGCCGGACGATATGTTTGTCGATGATGGTCTGCTGCAACAACTCACCAAAGCGGTGGTCGAGCGTGCGCTGCAAGGCGAGATGACCCACTGGACCTTCCACCAAATAAACGGGCTGCCGGTCTTCCTGAGAGGCTCCCCCAAGCCCCGACAGGACGCTGACCAGCAGCCTATTTATTGACGCTCTTTGACAATGTAGATGACGACTCCGTTCCCCCAAAGAGTCGTCTTTCAAAGTGAGAGAAGACCTCCCCCAAAGCCTTCACTCATTATTGCCAAAAGAGCTTGACCCCCGAATACCATCATGTAGTCGCAGTTATCTTAACTGTGACGGCTATTCAGCAACGGCCGTGCCGCCGATTCCATAGCGAGGGCGCGAAGCGTTAAGTTACCGGTTTAGGCAATAAATTCGCGCTTCTCATGTTCCCACGCCTCGCCCGCCCCGGCGCAAGCATAGCCTTGACAGGTCGCGCCCCGCATTTTTTCTATACTCAGATCGTGTGCGGCTGGCCGATTTGAATTCACTCTTGTCACCCCGTGGGCACCTATCACCGTATCGGATGCCCCTTTAACCCTTAGCGCTCACCTCATCTACCTGCGTCCCCTCTCGCAAAGCATCGGTCGGATTTGCGACAACCGAATCCTCGCCGGCCAGTCCGGAAATGACTTCGATGTCCGTGCCATAATCGCGCCCGACCTCGACCTTTTGATAGTGGGCCGCGTGGTCGCCCCTAACGACGACGACATATGTACCGTCTGGTCTCATGACAAGAGCGTTCGACGGAACAAGCAGGGGCTGATTCGACTGCGGGACGTCAAACCTGACCTGCGCGTACATCCCCGGCAGGAGCTGGGAATCGCTATTAGTGACATGCACTTCGACAGGCATTGTGCGCGATGACGGATCAAGGGCATTAGCGGTGCGGACCACCCGACCGGTGAATGACTTTTGCGGTAGCTCCTTGACCGTGACCTGCGCGATTTGGCCCGTCTTCATGGCCTGGATGAAGGTCTGCGGGACGTTAACGAAGGTTCGGATGGTATCGATTTTGGCGATTTTGAAGAGCCCGCCGCCGTTTGCGCCTGTGCTGCTCCCCCCGTTGATTAACGAGCCGACGTCAATGTTACGCGCTGTGATGATGCCGTTAAAAGGTGCGGTGACATTTTGAAACGCCTGCAGTTCCGCGAGGCGCTGAACGTTCGCCTGCTTGGCCCTCACGTTGGCCTGGTTCGATTCGACATTGGCCTGGTTAGCACTGATACTCGCCTGCGCATTCCTGATATTGGCCAAGGCGGCCTCGACATCCGCCTCGCGCGCATCAAACGTCGCCTGCAGCCTATCCGTCTCTTCCTGGGCCACGACCCCCTGACCGACGAGCGACTTCGAGCGATTGAGTTCGACGCGCGCCAGTTCCAGATTCGTGCGCGCCTGCCTGAGGGCCGCCTGCTGCTGCGCCAATGCGGCGCGGGCCTGGTTTACCTGCTGACGGGCCTGATTCAACTGCTGGTTAGCCTGGTCAACCTCCTGGCGGCCCTGACGTAACTCTTGATCCGCTTCGGGCGTTTCAATCTCCGCAAGTAATTGCCCCGCCTTGACACGATCGCCGATATCAACCAGCCACCGCCGCACAAACCCGTTGGTGCGGGCCGAGATAATGGTCTCCTGGACGGCCTGCGTTGTGCCGGGCAGAATCAGGTCGCTCGTCGCCGGCGCCTGTTTAGGCTTCACAACATTTACGGTAGTGCGACTGGTCGCGGCTTGCTTTGCCTCCGCGTTTAACTCGGAGCGCCTTCTCATGCGTGGCAGAACACCGGCGGCAAGCAAGCACACCAGCACCAGACCGGAGACCGCGCCGATCATGCCAAACCGGCCATTTTGACTTTTGCCACCGCCGGTTGTCTGCTCTTTTACGACAGCCTCTCCCCGGCGGGGATTTACCGCAACCGGCCCTTCCTGCTGCCGCCCTTCGGCGGCCGGTTCTTCTAAGAGAGCCGTGCTTTGATTTTGCTCGACAGCCATTTGCATTTACTCTCCACTGCTTTGCGCCTAGCTACTCGCTACGGCAACGCCAGGTTCCCGCAGCAACTCATCTTCTTCGGTCGGGGCGTGGGGCTGTTTGTGCCGCAGGACGCTATACACAACCGGCACGAAGAACAACGTGGCGAAGGTTGCCACGACAAGCCCCCCGATCACCGCCCGGCCGAGCGGCGCGTTCTGCTCCCCGCCTTCGCCGAAGCCCAACGCCATCGGGAGCATTCCGATGATCATCGCCAGCGCGGTCATGAGTACCGGCCGAAGGCGCGTGAACCCGGCCGCCAGGGCCGCGGCTACGGCCGTATCCCCCTCAAGACGTTGGTCGTTAGCAAACGTGATCATCAGAATACTGTTTGCCGTGGCCACGCCGACGGACATGATCGCCCCCATCAAAGCCGGAACGCTGAGGGTCGTCTCAGTCACAAAGAGCACCCACAGAATGCCGGCCAGGGCCCCCGGCAGCGCCATCATGATGATCAGCGGGTCGAGCCATGACTGAAAGTTGACCACCATCAGGAAGTAGACGAGCAGGATGGCAAACACCAGACCGGCGCCGAGACCAAGGAACGACGACCTCATGCTATCGACCTGCCCGCGCATCACGAGCGAGCTGCCGCGCGGCAGCTTGTTCTGGTATTCGGCGACTATTTTATCAATATCGCCCGCGACCCCTCCGAGATCACGCCCCTGGACGTTGGCGTAGACGTCGAAAACCGGCTGCACGTTGTAATGGTTGATGACCGCCATCGCCGTCTGGTGCTGCACGGTGGCCAGGTTACTCAACAACTGGGGGCCGCTCGGCCCGCCCGTAATCGGCGTGCTTTGGAGGGCATCGACCGAATCCATCTTGTACTGGGGCGTCTGGACGGCGACCGCGTAACTGACGCCGTTTTCCGGATTAAGCCAGAAGTTCGGCGCCGCCTGGCCGCTCGAGCTGAGCGAGATGAGCAGGTCACTTGCGACATCGCGCTGCGTGAGCCCGACCTGCTCGGCCCGCGTGCGGTCCACGTTCACGCGCAGCTCCGGCGCGTTGACGATCTGGTGGACATGCACGTCGACGGCCCCCGGGATGTGCGAGACACGCTCTGCCAGCTCGAGAGCGATCTGATAGTTCTTTTGATCACGCCCGACGACCTGTATGTCGATCGGGGAAGGGAGACCGAAATTCAATATCTGACCGACGATATCGGCGGGCTGGAAGAAAAAGATGAGGTCCGGGAACTTCTCTTTTAAGTCGTGTCGAAGCTGCCTGACGTACTCCGGGGTGGGGCGATGCTCACCCTCTTTAAGGGAAACCAGGATCTCCCCATCCGAAGCGCCGACGGTCGCGCTATCGCTGAATGCCAGGTTGACGCCGCTGATCGGCAGCCCGATATTATCCAGCACCAGCCCGAGCTCGTTGGCCGGGATTGTGTGCCTGATCGTATCCTCGACCTGTCCGAAGATACGCTCGGTCTCTTCGATACGTGTTCCGGCCGGGGCCCGGACGTGCAACCGGAACTGCCCTGCATCAACCTGCGGGAAGAAGTTTTCGCCGACGAAGGGCAATAAGATAAAGGACCCCAGGGCGAAAGCGCTGAACCCCATGAGCACCAGGCGCCGGTGATCAAGCGCCCAGCCGAGAGCGTTGCGGTAGCCCCCGCGGAACTTCTCAAAACGGCGGTTGAAAGCCTGGTGGGCCCTCCAGATGACATTATTCGCGGCGGCGGCGCCGTGCTCGCCCCCCTGGCTTTCATCTCCTTCCGGATGCTGGTAAAGCTCCAGTTCGCCGCCGAGGAGGTAAACCACCAGCGTCGGGATCAGCGTCCGGGAAAGAAGGTAAGATGCCATCATGGCGAAGACCACCGCCATCGCGAGCGGTGTGAAGAGCGATTTCGACGCCCCCGTCAAGAAGACCACCGGCACAAACACGATACAGATCGAGAGCGTCGAAACAAATGTCGGTGTGGCGATCTGCTGCGCGCCGTCGAGGATCGCTTTCTTGAGGGGCTTCCCCTGACCGATGTTGCGGTGAATGTTTTCGATCTCCACGGTCGCGTCGTCGACCAGGATACCGACGGCGAGGGCCAGACCCCCGAGTGTCATGACGTTGAGCGTCTCGCCGAGAAGGCTCAAGACGATGATCGAGCACATGATGGAGAGCGGGATCGAGACGGCGACGATCAGAGTGCTGCGCCAGCTCCCAAGGAAGAGAAGGATCATCGCCGCCGTCAGGCAGGCGGCGATCATCGCCTCGGTAACCACCCCTTTGATCGCCGCGCGCACGAACAAAGATTGGTCGAATAGTAGATTGATTTTGAGCGCCTGCGGCAAAGTGGTCTGGATGCGTGGTAAGGCTTGCTTGACCCGGTTCACGATATCCAGAGTCGAAGCGCCGCCGCTTTTCAAGATCGTCAGCAAGGCTGAGCGTCGCCCGTCCTGCCTGACGATGTTGGTCTGCACCGCGTACCCGTCTCGCACCTGCGCGACGTCGCGGATGTAGACCGTCGCGCCGTTGACCTGTTTGATCGGTAAGTCGTTCAGCGCGGCGACCGCCTCCGGGCTGCTGTTGAGCCGCACGTTATACTCGCGCCCCCCGATTTTCGCGCTGCCGGCCGGCAGGATCAGATTCTGGGCGTTGATCGCGTTGCTCACATCGGCGGCCGAAAGGCCTTTCGCGAAAAGGGCCTGCGGGTCGATATCAACCATGATCTGCCGCACCTTGCCTCCGTACGGAAGCGGGACCGAAGCGCCCTGGACGGTCGCCAGCTGCGTGCGGATGAAGTTGAGGCCGTAGTCGTAAAGCTGCTGCTCGGTGAGCGTGTCACTGCTGATGCTCGCCTGCAGGACCGGCACGTTCGAGGCGCTGTAGCGAATAATGAGAGGCGGTGTGATGCCGGGCGGCATCACGCGCAGGAGCGTTTGATTGATCGAAGTCACCTGGGCAACCGCCGCTTCGATCTTGGCCCCCGGGTGGAAAAAGACCTTGATCACGCTGACCCCGTTGAGCGATTGCGACTCGATGTGCTCGATATCGTTGACTGTGGTGGTCATCGCGCGCTCGCAGATCGTCGAGATGCGCTTCTCCATCTCGTCGGGCGCGACCCCGTTGTAGCTCCAGATGACGCTGACAACCGGGATGTCGATCTCCGGAAAAATGTCCGTTGACATCCGGCTGATAGTTACGCCGCCGAGGATCAGAATGAGGAGGGCGGCGACAACGAAAGTGTAGGGGCGACGGAGAGCGAGTCGGACAATCCACATATACTACCTGTAAAGCAAGTGGCTAAGAAATAAGCGTCTGATCCGGCGTCCCGACGAGTGCCCGGATTCGACGCGTTCGTAATTACAGACGAATTTGTGCCCGGAAAGTTACACCTACTGCCCCGGCGTTATTTCCCTGTCTTCCCGCATTGATCACCTTTTTCGGTTGTTCGTATGTTGTCGAAATTTGGAATATTAAACCAAATCATGTTAGACTGCAAGCGTGAAACCTCTATACCACCCGGAGACGGAAGCCATCGACCTCTTCGCCGTGCTGTACGCGCTGAGCGATCCGATCCGCCTTCACATCGTGAGAGCGCTCGCCGTGACGGATGAAAAGCCCTGCGGCACCTTCGATATACCGATCGCTAAATCGACGGCGTCCCACCACTTCAAGGTGCTCCGCGAAGCGGGTGTGATCAAGGTACGCACCGCCGGAACTCAGCGTTATACCTCCTTGCGGGGGCAGGATCTGGAGACGCGTTTCCCTCGGCTGCTCGACGTAGTACTCGGCGCGGCGGAAGGTCAGGAACTGGTCTGAACCCTATTTTCGGCGTGAGATGGTTGCTATCTAACGCGCGTGCCTCTCGCTTCACGCAAACCAATGGTGGCGAGCGCGATGACGAATATCCCGATGTTGAAGATAATGCCGACTGAAAATATCACCTGGCCGGGTATTATTCCGACGCCGGCGCGCGCGATGAACTCGTTGAAGCTTAGGGCCAGGTGAGGATGCAGGTAGATCTTCAGATTCCATGACAGCGCCAGCAGTATGAATATCCAGAGGTAGCTGCGCCGCAAACGCCGCCCGAAGGCCTCCCACCCGCTGATCGTAAAGCTGGGCGTCGAAAGATCGCCCGCGAGATGTGATTCCCACCCCTTGTCGACCGGCACTCCCGGCCTCAGCAGCGGCGCAAAGTAGCTCGTCTCAACCACCCGCGCACGGCTTGACCAGACTTCATAGTAGCGGTAACGACGCGCCTCCATGGAGAGGAAGAAAGTTACCAGCACGGAGTTCATCAAGATCACGAAGTGAGGATTGTTCACGGAGCTGAAAGAGAACGAAACGGTGGCACCGGTGGTAACTACGGCCCAGGTGGTCGTCGTGTCGAGGCGACTGCGCCATGTGTTTGAGCGCCCTGTTTCGCCGCGGTAGAAATGGCCCATCGCGGTCGCGAAGTCCGGCGACGGCTTGCGTTCGGTCAGGCCCGTCGAAGTGGGTGGCCTGTCGGCGAGCTCAGTTCTCCTTGCCGAAGCGTCAATGGGCCGCAGGTCACCCGCACCGCGTTCCCCGCGTGATAATGAACCGGTCGTTCCGCTTCGCACTTCGCTGTCCATGGCGTCGGGTCAGATGCACATCCTCGAAAAGCACACCATAGGTCCTCAAGTCTGGATCCGCGAAAATTATGAGAACTCAGCTTACGTGATAGGGTCTCCCTCCGTCCGGTGCTCGTCATGACGTCCGGGTAAGTCGTAACCGCTTCGACGTCCCTGCTTCTCCAGTTCCTGGCGGAGCGCCGACTGCCCTTCGTGCGTGATGCGGTAGAGGTAGCCCGAGCGCTTACCTTCGTCCTCATTCCGGCGCCTCTTTTCAACCAGACCCTTGTCCGAAAACTTCTTCAGTATCCGGCTATGTGGGCTCTTGGTCACCCCGCCAAGCTCCTGCGGGCGCTTCCAGTCATTTGCGCTTGCCAGATCAGAAAGGATCTTGATTTCCAAATCGCTGAATTGCCTGGCCATCTTTCAATTCTCCTCCCGTGCCTATAGCTCAGATGCCGTGAGGCATGCCAACTTAACCCTGATCATTAACGATTCTATCACGGCAGGATGGCGATGATTCGCACCGGCCCCCCGGTCCCTCCTTTGATCTTCATCGGCAATGCGATAAGCGTCGCCCCTGTTGCCGGCACACTCTCCAGGTTAGCGATATTCTCCAGCCCGTAGATGCCTGCGCCGTTGAGCACCCGGTGGGCCCAAAACTCCTTTGACGGGCCATGATTGAGGCTGGCCGTGTCTATTCCGACGCCGCTGATTTGCCGGCTGTTCGCAAAAAACTCTGCCGCTTCGCGCGAGATGCCTGGAAAGTGCAGGTTCGACGCGTCGCCCGGCGTATCACTGCCCATATAGCGTTTGCGGGCGGGCCAGAACTTCCCCCACCCCGTCCGGACTAGCACTATTGCGCCATCGGGGATCCGGCCGTGCGTTTTCTCCCACGCGGTGATGTCCTCGGTTGTGAGCAGGTAGTCGCGATTCTTTGCGCATGCCGCGCTGATGTCGATCACAACAGCAGACCCGATCAGGCGTGTGAGCGGGATCTCGTCAGTGGTGGCCTTCCCCTGGCCGAAGTGGATCGGGCTGTCGAGATGAGTTCCGCCGTGCTCACTTGCCGCAAACTTCGCCGAGGTGTACCAGTAGCCCCCGGGCGATATCCCCACGCGACCTTTTCCCAGCGGAAGGATTCGGCCGTCGGCCAGTAGATCGTCTTTTCATCAAAGCTGTAGGTGAGATCAATGACCTTCGATTTGTCAATTTCCTCCCTTCTACTGACGGACGCTGCCGGTTGCTGAGCATGAAGGGTGGGCAGGGTTCCGCCGAACGCAAGAATCATGATCAAGATTGTGACCGCCTGAGAGATGTTATTCATGGTTTATCCTTTCAGAGTTGGCAGAGATAATTGAGACACCGTGCTCATGGCGCCAAAAGCGACAGAAGCCGATGCCGGTTCGTACCCATGTACCGTTGAAAAGTGATCACCGGATTAAGCATACTTCCAGTCTTATAATTGAAGATCTCCTATTTACAAAACAGGCGTCGCGAAGTTTCTCGACACACGAAGCGGAGGTTGCCATCAAGGAATCACCCGGCCCTTTACACAACCGCCGCTTGCTCGGCGCGACGCAGGTTGTCGCGTCCGCAATCGGCTACGGGATGATCGGCATCTTCGGCAAATGGGCTTACGCTTCCCGTATGCGCCCGGGTGAGTTACTCTCACTAAGGTTCCTGGTGGCATCAGTAGTACTGTGGACGTATGCGGTCGCCGCCCGCCGAAGCCCGCTGAAGATGAGCTTTCAACAGATGACGGCCTGCGCCGCATTAGGCGTCCTTGGATACGCTGTTTTCACCACCCTCTATTTTCACGCCCTCGAAGGCTTATCAGCATCGCTGACGATCCTGTTACTCTACACCTATCCGGTAATGGTCACCCTGGGCGCCCACTGGCTTTTTAAGGAGCGCGTAACGTGGAAGCAGGGGTCGGCTTTGCCGCTTGTCTGTGCCGGATTATTGATGTTGTCATACGGCAGTGGCGATATTTCTGTCGTGAAGGGGTATGCCATTTGGCTGGCGTTATTGGCAGCCGTATTCTACGCCGCGTATATCCTCGCCTCCAGGCAGTTGTTGCGGTCAGTTAATGCGCTCGCGGCAGGGCTCTACATTATGACGGCCGCGACCGTCACGTTCATTCTCTTGTCGCCACCCGGGATGAGCCGGATTGCTGAATTGAACGTGGCCGCCTGGGGTTCGGTGATTGGACTGGCGCTGGTTTCAACCGTCGGGCCGATGACCCTGTTTCTCAGCGGGCTGAAGAAGCTGACGAGCACCGAAACATCTCTATTAAGTATTGTCGAACCGATAACCGCTACTACCGCCGCTGCCCTGATGCTCCATGAAAGCCTTTCCAGGTTACAGATAGCTGGAGGTGTGCTGATCATTGGAGCGCTGATTTTCTTATCCTTCGGACGGCGTGGGAGCATTGAACTGCCGAATATAACGTAACTGCTATCAAAGATGAGACATGGGAGACCCTTGACTCATTTCGAAGAAAGGAACGGTTTCATGTCCTGCATGGTTGATGTCAGCCACGTCGTCGAACATGGCATGGTCACCTATAGAGGTTTGCCGGGGCCGCTCATCAGCGATTTTCTTGGCCGCGAAGATTCCCGGAAACATTATACGGGCGGGACTGAGTTTCATATCGGGCGGATTGAGATGGTAGCTAATACCGGCACTTATCTTGACTCACCCTTTCACCGGTACCGGGATGGTTTGGACCTGTCCCAATTGCCGCTTTCATCTTTGGCTAATCTCGAAGGCGTGACCATTCGTGTCGACGAGAGGGAAACGCAAGCGATCAACCCATCAATCTTTGAGGGGCATGAGCTTCGAGGAAAGGCCGTGCTGGTTCATACGGGCTGGTCCGCTCATTGGGGAAGTGAGCAGTATTTTGCAGGCCATCCGTATTTGACGGATGACGCCGCACGGTATTTGGCCGATGCGAAGGTGGCGCTCGCCGGTATCGACTCTTACAACATTGATGACACACGTGACGGAAGAAGGCCGGCGCACTCCGTTTTGCTGGGGGCGGCTATTCCGATTGTCGAGCACTTATGCAACCTGGAATCACTACCGGAAAGCGGATACCGGTTCTTCGCCGTGCCGGTTAAGGTGAAGGGCTTCGGGACATTTCCCGTCCGAGCGTTTGCTATCGTGGACTGAAGCGGCAACCACATTTTATAGCGGTTCTCAAATGAGTGCAGCCGAGATGAAAACAAAAATTTTGAACCGCAGAGGACTGGAGAGGACCCGAGAGGAAAAACTCAAGGGATTCAGACCTGCTGATTGCTACCGGATCATCCTCGATCATGAAAATTCGTTAGGTTTCGTGAGGATTCGTTAGCTTTCGTGAGATCCCGTGTGCCGCGCGCGCCGGAACACTTTTTTCGTCGGGATTCGTCAAGTGCGGACGGATAAAGTCCATTTTGTCCCCTACCCCCCATGCAGCATTTGTCAAGAGGCGAGATGAGATTCCCCTGCCTCACTCACAGGCGAGCGGTCTGGAGTGAGGTCATCACTATTATTATGCAGATGTGATGCGGAGAATAGGCATGGCTGTTTGCGGGTGGCATAGCGTGTTAAAGAGCAGAGGCGGAGGATCTTGGCTACTGACCGTTTCCAAGCGCCTGGTAGAGCCGGCGGTCCGCACCGCCCAAATGCTCCGAAGGCGGCGATGGGGTGTAGGGCAAATTGTTAGGCTGCGTCGTGAAAATGTTGAACATTGGTACGGCCAGAGTGTCGTTCATGTTGAGCGGATCCAGGCCGAGCAATAATTCAATGGTACGCAACAGGCTGAGCTGATCGTAGCGGTCGCTAACCACTGCGTTTCGTCTCACATAGGGTCCGACGGCGAGCGCCACGGTGCGCGTTGCGTCCACGTGATCCGGTCCGTTTTGCGCATCGTCCTCCGTCACCAGGATGAGGCTGTCCTTCCAGACTGAGCTCTGAGCGATGGTCTCGATAATACGGCCCAGCGCCGCGTCGTTCTGCGCTACGAGCTGATCAGGCGGCAGGTATCTTTTATCCGCCCCCCCCGTGTGGTCATTCGGCAGCCAAATGTAGCTCAGTTGGGCGACCCGACCGGCCTGAAGTTGTTTTTCGAAATCAGCTTTCCACTCTTGAGCGCGCTGGAGGTCGGAATGGGTTAGATCCCATGAGCGGTAATTGGAGGGGTAGCGGTAAAGGTAGTCCGCGAACCGGCGGCGGAGGGCCGTATTCTGGATGAGCGCTCCGGAGAGTGTCTCGTCGCCGCAGAGGAACATCGAGAGGGCTCGTACGAAGTCAGGTTTCTCAAGAAGGCGCAACGCATCTTCTGGCGTACCGGCCTGCCCGTAGAAAGGTGCGGCGAATTCGTAGAACGCGTTTCCGCGGTCCACTCCCGGGGCGAGGGACATCATCCGCGCGTAGAACTTTCGGGCAAGCTCGCTGTCCGGCCCGTAGGCCTCCCTAATAATGCGATACGCGCGGGTGTAGAGAAAATAGTTTTCGCCGTAGATGCGGTAATCGATCCCTTTGTCGTCCAGGGCGTCCCACAGGTATCTCGGCGATGTCACCGCCGGAACCATCCCGAAAGGGTAGCCGGTGTAGCGCCCGGAGTACTGCGCGTTGCCGAGCCATTCGAGGAACGGGCTCGCGTAACCGCTGGTCGTAAAGCTATGGCCGAGGACGCTGATCTCGCCGTCGGCGTAGTAGTTGTCGAGCGTCACGAATTCGTCCGCGAGGCGATGCCCGTTAGGAGTAACCTCACGCCCGAAGAGGGTCAGAAAGGGGTCGCCGTTTCCCTTCCCCGAGTCGCCAAGCACCTGGTCGTAGGTACGATTTTCTCTGACGATATAAAAGATGTGACGGATCGGCAATTTGAACCCCTGGCGTGGGCCGTAGAGGGCGGAGCCGTCCTCCACCTGGCGCGTCCAGACGGCCAACTTTGCTTCGACCTCTGTTCTCGGAATGATCGACAGTGAACCCTTGAGCAGGGTCAAAACGTATTGCGACCCGCCTTTTTCCGGGACCGCCTGGGGGCCGTCGACGTTAGGCCGGCGCGCGTGGATGCCTTTCGCACTCAGCACCAGAGCCTGTTTGTCCTGCAGAATTACTTTGGTCGGGTACCACCCGGTGGGGATGAGCCCCAGTAGCCTATTCTTACTTTTACTAAACACCGCGACGGCATTGGTATTGGTCTGGGTGACGTAGAGCCGGTCACCTTCGACCGCGCAGGAGGCCGGCGCGCTCCCGAAGCGGCTCTCATGGTTGTGCATCTCGACGCCGGGCACGACCGAGTCCGTCTGAGCGTCTACCACGGACAAGTTATCCGAGCCGGTGTTCACTACATACAGACGTTCACTATCGGAGCAAATATCTTGCGGCGTCTGCCCGACTTCCAAGCTTTTCAGAAGACGGAGCTGGGCGCTATAGACCTGGAGCTTATTCTCGCCGAGGAGTGTAACGTAAAGCTTGCCGTTGAGGTAGCGAACCGTGTGAGGGAAATAACCGGCCGTGACTTCGCGCTCGACTTCTCCGGTCACGGTATTAAGAATGGCCAGCTTCCCCTGGTCGTAGTTCCCCTTTTCATAGCTCGCCTGGCTGTCACTCGAGACCATATAGGCCACGGCGAGGTGCGTAGAGTCTACCGCGGCCAGGCCGGCGGCGTAGCCTTTGACCGGATATTCACGGATGGCCTCAAACCTGCGGTTGAAGCGGTAAATCTTTTGGCCGAACCCCCCACTGATGTAGAGGTCTCCGTCCGGTCCGGCTTGTGCGCTGGGGAACAGTGAGGGCAGCCGCAGCACCTTCACCACCTGACGGTAGTCGGGGCTCACAATCGATACTTCCTGCGGCTCCTTGGAGTAGTAGCCCGTGTTGAGCACAACGATCTGCCCCGCATAGGCGGTAACCTCACAAGGGAACCTGCCCACTTCAACCTGACGGCCGGCCGGAGCAATCCTCCAGCCGTTGGGGAGCATGACATCCGCGGGAGGGCCTAACGGGGCCGCACGCTGCACGCTGGCAACATGGCGCAGTGCGTTCGCGTATGGTGTTTTCCTGATAGACTCCCACAGCTCTCGGTTGAGGTCTTCGTCTTCACCCGGCTGGTCCGGGCCGAGCTCACGCAGGGTCGGCCGACTTTGCGCCGTCGCGGTACCGCTCAGCACTAAGGCTAAAAGAATAATGTGGACAAAAAACAGACATCGGCGTCTCATACGTTTCCCAAAGATGCTGGAAGATGTAAAAGCTATGGCGACAGACGACGCCATCTTAATGGATAAACGAAGCATAGAACAACGACTCGTGAATTTCCCGTGCCGGCCAAATGTGCCGTCACGGCCGCATCGTGTGGTTTTCGCGCCCGGGGGCCCTCTTTTTGTTCCGGCGCGCGACGAAAATGAGAAGATGGCGTCTCTCCATGATGGTATATTTTATCCCGCAAGAGTGGAACAAAGCTGCGTCAGCCCTTGTAGGAGAGCAGAATGCGCCAGTACCGCCGCCGCTTTCGAGTGCGCCAGTACGAACTGGACTCATTTGGTCATGTCAACAACGCCGTTTACGCCAACTACATGCAGGAGGCCGCCATCGAAGCGTCGGTGGACGCGGGCTTCGGGGCGGCCTGGTATCGTCGAAGTGGGAGCGCGTGGGTCATTCGTCAGCTCTCCATCCGCTATCACCTGCCGGCCTCGTACGGCGACGAGCTTGAGGTATTGACATGGGTTTCAGGTGTGCGGCGCGCTAGCTCCACCCGCGAATACCTCATTGCCCGGCCGCGCGACGGGGCACGAGTCGCGCGGGCGCGTGTCAACTGGGCGTACCTCGACCGGAAGACGGGAAAGCCCAGACGACTGCCGGATGAAATCACGACGGCCTTCGAGCCGACGGGCGAGATCGAAGACCTGGGCATTCGTTTGCATAAGCCGCGCCAGACCAACGGCGCTCATCGCTATCATAGCCGACGCCGTGTTCAGAGCTATGAGATTGATACCGCGCAACACGTAAACCACGTGTTTTACCTGCACTGGATCGAGCAGGCCTACTTTGACGCCCTGCGGGCCGCCGGGCACCCAATCGAACGAACCCGCGCCGACGGCTGGCTGGCTTTTCAGGGCGGCCACGATATTCGGTATTTTGAGCCCGCTTTTGACAACGACGAGATAGAAATCGTCAGTTGGATTTGTGAGATGGGGAGGGTGCGCGGAGCCTGGACCCATGAGATCTATTGTGTCAACAGAGAAAAATTGCTGGCGCGGGAGTATTCGCTCGGTATATTCGTTGATCTCGACGGTAAGCTGGTGAGCGCGCCGCAACACGTCGTTGAAGATGTGCTTCACGGGCCGCCGAAGTGAGAGCTACTTACCGGCGATATTCTCGGCGATGTTTCCGATCACAGGCAGCTTGTACATCTCACCCTGATAAGCCTTAATCGCGCAGATAATCAAGACCGCCATAAAGCCGAGACCGATGGGAAACCTGATGAGCGCGGCCAAGGCCCCCAAATGCGCGATGGCCAGAATGATCGCCAGCGCAAAAGTAGCGATGCTGACGATAAATCCGGCGGCCAGAAAGAGGAGGGACTGCATGGCATGGAAACGGACGAACCTGTTCTCCTTTTCTGTGAGGAAGAAGACGAGATTGACGACGGCCCCAATACAACAGAGGAACATCGTCAGGTAGCTCAGCAAGCCGGCCACATTCGGGTCGAGGCCCATACTGGTTTGACCGGCCCCTGATGCGGTCGGCGGCCCGGAATAGACGGTGGGAAACTGTGGCGCAGGTGATGTCGCCCAAGGGGGCGGTGGGCTCTGGGTGCTTTGACTCGGCTGTGAATGGAAAGCAGTGGTAGGCGGCAACTCTTCGGGCTCCGTGGGGTCGGCGGGTCGTGGCGTAGCGACGACAGTTTTATTCGGATCAAAAGAGGGCGGTCTGTCCTCGACGAGGCGCGTGCCGTCATTAGAACAAAAGCTCTGCGTATCCTGGTAAGTAGAGTTGCATGTAGGACAGCGTTTCATTTTCTGCGCCTCCGGCCGGGTTCATGAAGGTAAAGCCCTGAATAAAAGCAATATAGCGGGTAAGCCGGCGGGGCGCAAACACGGACGATACGCAAACTTTCCGATACATCATTCTGGGCGATGGCGTGCGAGAGTAGCGGCGTACATGCCTTCCCTACTCTGTCTTGGCGCGCCCACAAGGAGTCGATGATTACTAACTAAAAAAACGTTTGATATTGATTGGGATTACCGATCCCGTGGCCTGAAGGGTTAGAATCCCTCCCCACACCCCATGAATTTAGACTACCGCATCGCTCTCATCAACGACGAGCCCCGGCTCAGCGCATTATGCGAGGCCCCCCCTCACACCCACACTCGCCCTTGATATCGAGACCACCGACTGGTGGAGTCCGCACTCCGAGCAGGTCGCCCTCATCCAACTCGCTTACCGCCTGAATCATCAGGTGCGAGTCGCCCTCATCGATCCGCTCGCCCGACTCATCAACATATTCATAGAATCCGAGATTGGGAGGATCTGAAACATCTAACCGCTAACTACCGATTGCTAAACTGTGGTCGCGCTCACGGAACAGTCACCTGGTAGATCAGTCGTGAGCTGAGCGGGCCGGTCACGGCAAACGGGCCGTTGGCGTTAGAGATAAACAGGCCGACGTAGCGGGTGATCGGTGTGCCGTTAGTTGCCGCCGTCGTAATCGTGGCCGGTGCTAAGACCGAGGCCATGGCCGCAGTTGATGCCCCCTCTCGCGTCGCCAACTGGCCCCGCAAGTTCCCGGCAGTAAAATCCAGACTGACCGAGACGCTGCCGTTGGTGGTGGCAAAGCCGGAGAACTTGGGCACTAAGATAATCGGTGTGCTATAGAGGGCGCCCGTCGGGCTGACGGTGACGGTCACGCCCGCCGCCCCGCTGCTCAGACCCAGGCCGTCCACTTGACCGAAATCTAACGAGAACACGCCGGTTGAGCTCGGGCCTGTGGTGCCGGTGACGGCGGCGCCGCTGGCGCTCGATAAGATGTCGATCTGGATGGCTTTTTGCGTATTCGCCCTCAGATTAATTTGAGAACTGCTGGCGGTGGCGGCCGGCCCTTTCTGGGGGCCGAGATTCGCCTGCGCGTAGGCACCGCTACCCATCACAGGGAGGAGAGCACTAATAAGAAGAAGGCGATGGACAAGTGGACGGAAGCGCAGGAGATTCTCCTTGTTGAGCATGGCAAACGCGCTGTGGTTAAACCGACAGCGCGTTTGCCATGCTCTCTTCATTAAGGCTCTCACTTTATCGAGCGTTACGGGACGGTGACCTGATAGATCAACTGGGCGTTGAGCGCGCCACTGACCGCCGCCGCCCCGTTCG
>CAYLJO010000018.1:0-44664 GCA_964383905.1 uncultured Blastocatellaceae bacterium | reverse complement strand
GAAAATTCAAATTCATGGCCGAATAAAAATATTTATACAGTATGGGTCGGGATAGATGGCCTTAGATGCTCGCTATGGGCAAATTCATTGTGCTATACAGGGAAATGGTAGCCTAAATAGTGTAAATGTCCCCCGGTGGCGCGTCAACCGTTTGGCCACCCACTGCATCAAAAGCATGGCCTGGTTTAGCGTCAACAACCACCCTTTGCTCGCTTCAAAGAGACTTAAAGAGCCGGTATAATAAGATTTTGGCTAGCTTAAGAGATGTTTTGAGGGTTTTTCGAATAGATTTAGCGATCGGCGTGCGCGTTTCAAGCCGGGCCTATCTTTTTCGAGGCAGACGGTAATAAATAGGGTAGGGAGTGCATCCTACAGGATCGAGTAGTTTGATTGCCTGAAAAGATCACAGACGAGCAACTGCTTGAAAAGGCAAAGGGGGGCGACGAGGCCGCTTTTATCACGCTGTACGAGCGGTATCGCGACGCGATATTTCGCTTCGCTTACCGGTTGCTTGGTTCTGCAGAGATGGCGGAAGACGTGGCGCACGACTGTTTCTTAAGCCTCCTTAAACAGCCTCAGCGCTTTGATCCGGCGCGCGGCGCGCGGCTTCGCACCTATCTCTATGCGGCGGCCAGAAACCTGGCATTAAAGCGCCTTCGTTATTTTGACAGGGAACAGGTGGTCGATGAATTGCCGGAAGAGCCGCGTTCGCCCGTCACGGAGGAGCCTTTGCGCAGGCTGCTCGACGCGGAGTTGGCCGCCGAAGTCGGCCGGGCCGTCGCCGGTCTGCCGCCACTGCAGCGTGAGGCCTTAGTCCTGTTTGAGTATGAAGAACTGGCGCTCTCCGAGATCGCGGCCGTTGTTGGAGCAGACATTGGCACGGTGAAGGGAAGGCTTCACCGCGCACGCGAGCGGCTGCGACACCGCCTTGCGCCGTATCTTCAAGGCGACCGGGAAAGTATCACCGTGGAGAAGACTTGAAATGAGCGATGAACAGCAAGACGCTCGGTTAATCGAAGATCACGATCTTAAGGCCCTGCTTGAATGCTGGAGCGTCCCCCCCATACCGCAATCTCTTGATAACCGCGTGGTGGCCGCTTATCGAAGCGAGATGAGCGAGGCCGCCAACACATCGAATTCAGTGCTTTTGGCACAGCGCGACAGCGAGGTAGTAAACATGAACCAGAAACAATGCCCGACTTGCCACGAACAATTCGCTGAGAAATTCAGCTTCTGCCCCGTTGACGGCACGCCCCTCAACGGCTTTGCCGCTCAGAAAATCGAACCCGTTTCGACCGAAAATGAGACGGTTACTGCCTGGAACGCTTTCGCCCGCGACAACTTCGGCGCAAGTAAAGCAGCCGCGGCCCCGGTATCAGTTGCCGCCGCTGCGGCAGACGAGTTAACGCACACACTGGCGACCGGCCGCGAAGAATACCACCTGACAATCATGGAAGATGCCGGGCTCACGAACCGGCTGATGAAGGAGCTGCGCGAAGTAGCCCACGAGTCTCAACTGACGTGGCCGGAGCTCAAGCGTGATCCCTTTGGTTTTACCAAGCGTACCGCCTCTGCTTACGGCCTCCTGGTTTGGCGCTTCTTCTCGCGCCCCAACGTCGCCATCGGTACATCAACTGCTATTTTCGTCGTCGTGTCGTCGGTCATCGGCATCATCATGTTTGACCAGTACCGTGCGCGCAAACAGGCGGAGCTGGCCGCGCTGAACCCGGATGTGGAGTTACAGCAGCTTGTTGATACGAATATACCCGCCGAAGAGGATAAGCCCAAGCCGGATAAAGGCATCGGCACAGGAAAAGGGGGCCGCGTCGGATTCAACAAGGGGGGCGGCGAAGGCTCAAAGCCGGAGTTCAAGAAGGCGAGCGGCGGCGGCGGCGGCGGCATGGAGGAAAAACTGCCGGCCCAGCAGGGTAAGCTTCCGCCACCCTCCGATATCCCGGCGGCAATTCCAAAAGCGCCTCCGATTCATCAGCAATCATTGCCTGTGGCCGGGATGGACATTGACCCTGCCCTCTGGAAAAACCTGCCCTTCCCAAATTATGGCGACCCGCGATCGAATTCGAAGGAGCCATCCAATGGGCCGGGCAAAGGTAATGGTATGGGCACCGGTGAGGGTGTAGGAGTTGGAGAGGGTGAAGGGGGCGGTTTTGGCCGTGGTCGAGGCGGTAACATGGGCGGCGGAGACAAGGGCCTGGGCGGCGGCGGCAGTGGCGGGGGCACCGGCAGTAACGGGCTCGACTACGGCCGTACCTTCAGGATGAGCGAGGTGACCCAGAAGGCGCGCATCATCTCGAAGCCGGAGCCGCTCTTCACAGAAGAGGCGCGAAAGAATCAGACCACGGGGGTGGTTCGGATATCACTGGTGCTCAATGCGAACGGACAGGTATCAAACATCAGGGCCGTGACTAGGTTGCCTTACGGCTTAACCGAGAAGGCGATAGAGGCGGCCCGCCAGATCAGGTTTGAGCCGGCAATGAAGGATGGGCACAAAGTGTCGCAGTTCGCCACTATTGACTATAGCTTCAACATCTACTGAGAGCATCGCGGTAGGCTCACCATAAAAAAGCGGCGGCTTAGACAACTGGCCGCCGCTTCTTTTCTAGATTTATTACGTTTTCCCCTCTGCGTCCTCCGCGTCCTCTGCGGTTCAAATTCACCCATCTGAATAGAACTTTAGCCTTTTTGAGCGAGTCCTTCGGCAACACGCCGTATGCGCCGTACCCCCTCCTGCAGGCGTTCGAGTGAAGTCGCATACGAGATCCGGATGAACCCTTCGGCGCCGAAGCCAGCGCCGTCCGTCACGACCGTATGCTCCTCTTTCAGCAGCCTATCGGTGAACTCGGCCGAGGTCTTCACGTCACCATTCAAGCACCCGCGCACGTCCGGGAAAGCGTAGAACGCGCCTTCGGGTAGAATGCAGCGCAGGCCGGGGATCTCATCCAGGGCGCCCAGCAGCCAGTTGCGCCGTGCGCTGTAATCGGCGAGCATCGCGGCGACAGAGTCTTGCGGGCCGTTGAAAGCTTCTGCGGCCGCGCTCTGCGCGATCGAGTTAGGATTACTGGTCGAATGGCTCTGCACTTTGAGCATGGCGCGCGTCCACTCGGCCGGCGCGAGCGCATAGCCCAGGCGCCATCCGGTCATGGCATAGGTTTTGGAGAACGATCCGGCAATGCACAGGCGCGTGCGAAGCTCCGGCGCGAGGCCGCTGGCGCTGTAAACTTTCGCCGGGGGGTAGACAAACTGCAGATAACATTCGTCTGAGATGACATAAATCCCGCGCTCACTTAAGACTTCCATGATCCGCTTGAACTCTTCGGGAGGAATTACACGCCCCGAAGGGTTGCCCGGTGAATTCAGGATCACGAGCTTGGTGCGGGGTGTGATGGCGCGCTCGACCTGCTCGGCGTTCAACACGAAGTCCGTCTCTTCGGTCTCAACGAAAACCGGGGTGGCGCGTGCGAAGGTGACGATTTCGGGAAACGTTACCCAGTAGGGCTTCACGATCAACACTTCGTCGCCCGGCCCGGCGAGCGAAACGACGGCGTTAAAGATCGCCTGCTTGCCCCCGCTGGTCGCCATCACTTCCGGCCTCTCGTAGCGCACGCCAAACCCCCGCTCGTAATAGTTGATGATCGCGTCTTGCAGGGCGCGTGTTCCGGCGGTCGGGGTGTATTTGGTCTGCCCCGCGCGCATCGCGTCGGCGGCGGCCCGCTTGATGTTCTCCGGCGTGTCGAAATCGGGCTCGCCGGGGCCGAGGTCGACGACGTCTTCGCCCGCCGCGCGCAAGGCCTCCGCCGCCATCATGGCGGCGAGCGTCGTAGATGCTTGCATCTTCGCGACATTGTCCGAAGCAGGAAATGCTTTACCGGCTGGTTTTGTCATCATACATTAAATGAAAGGAGACGCGGCGCGACAGCTAATCAGCGGCCCGCGCCGCATCTTTAGAGGACGTTATTTGCTCTAGCCCTTCTTCGAGCCGCCTTTGCTCGAGCGCTTCTTCGCAGCCTTCTTGCCGCCTTTCTTACCGCCCTTTTTACCACCCTTCTTGCCACCTTTTTTCCCGCCCTTTTTCATCGGGCTTTTGTTGGTCTTCTTGCCCCTGCCCGAGCCGCTCTTCTTGCCGCCGCCCGACGCTTTGTTGACCGTTGCCCACGCGCGCCGCTCCGCTTCCCCCTTTGAAGTGCCTCGCTTCTCGTAGCCTTCTTCGATGTGCTCGGCCTGACGTTTCTGCTTCTCGGTGTACTTGCCCTTGTCTCCTCTCGCCATGCTTGAAACCTCCCGTTGAGCTTGATGGGCGGCGATGCTTAAACTTCATCGCCCGCCGGTGGTAGAACGGGCCAAGTATAGCACGCGCGTAAACCCCCCGGGCTCAACCCTTGCTCAATTTATTCCTCATCCGCGCCTCGACCGAGGCCGGTACGAGCCCGTTAATAGTTCCGCCCAGTTGGAAGACTTCCTTGACGAGCCGTGAGCTCACGTAAGAGTAAGCTTCGGCGGGCATCATAAAGACGGTCTCGATGCGCGGCTCAATCCGGCGGTTCATCAGCGCCATCTGCAGCTCGTACTCGTAATCGGAAATCGCGCGGATCCCGCGCACGATCGCATCCGCTTCCCGCTCGACGGCGTATTTCACCAGCAGGCCCTCGAAGTCTTCCACGAGCAAACGACACGACCCGCGCTCGATGTCCTGCAAAACTTCCGCCACCATCTGGCGGCGCTCTTCGATCGTGAACAACGGCTGCTTACCGGGGTTGACGAAAACCGTGACGATAATCTCGTCGAACAGCTTGCAGCCACGCTCGATGATGTCGAGATGACCATTCGTGATCGGATCGAATGAGCCGGGGTAGATAGCGCGTCGCATACAAAGAAGATAGCTGAGAAACCCAGTCGAAAGCGAACTTAACATAAAACCACAGACGGAGCATAGGATGATGAGACATATCAGTTGGCAGGTTAAGGTCTCACGCCATCGCCCAAACCAATGATATTTAGATCAGTCAGTGTAAATTGTTTCAAGCGGTGGCGGCCGCACGGCTCGTGTGGAAAGGCTCCGGCTTTCCTTCTATGGCCGCATCCCCGGGAGCGCGGCCTCGCCCGCGCTCTCTTGACATGATTGGCGCGCAGTGTTTCAATAAATGCTTGATCAAACGTGGTGAGTTAAGGCAACTTGCGGCCACGAAAAACAATCAGCTAAACAGCTCGGCGAGTCTTTCCACTGACTAATCGAACAGGCTTCACCGGAAAGCCCCGCGTTGTTCGGCGCGGGGCTTCCCTTTTGTGTGCAAGCGGCGGAAGACTCGGACCCGTCAGAATCAATTGAACGTAAAATGAGCAACTTTCTTGACGCATTGAAACAGCGCATCGTCGTCTTTGACGGCGCGATGGGCACCAACATTCAGGCGCAGAACCTGACGCCCGACGATTTCGGCGGGCTTGACGGCTGCAACGAATACCTGGTCGAGACCAGGCCCGATGCTATTGAAAAAGTCCACGCGGGCTTTCTTGAGGTCGGCTGCGACGTCATTGAGACCGACACCTTCGGCGCGACCTCAGTTGTCCTTGCCGAATACGGCATCGCGGATCGCGCCTATGATCTGAACTTCAAAGCGGCGCAACTGGCCAAGCGCGTCGCCGCAGACTTTTCGACTAAAGAGAAGCCGCGCTGGGTCGCCGGCTCGATGGGGCCGGGTACGAAGCTGCCCAGCCTGGGCCAGATCACGTTCAGAGATATGAAAGCCGCTTACGGGCAGCAGGTGCGTGGCCTGGTGGACGGCGGCGTGGACATCCTGATTGTCGAGACGTGCCAGGATCTCTTGCAGACCAAAGCCGCCCTCATTGCCATCTTCGAATATTTCGAAGAGAAAAAACGGCGCATTCCCGTGATGGCGCAGGTGACCATCGAGCAATGGGGGACCATGCTGCCCGGCACGGAAATCGGTGCCGCATTGACTGCGCTGGAACCGCTGCCGATCGATATTATCGGAATGAACTGCGGGACCGGCCCGAAGCACATGAGGGAGAACGTTCGTTACTTGTGTCAAAACTCTCCCTTCCCGGTCTCGGTCATTCCGAACGCGGGGCTGCCCGAAAATATTGGCGGTCACACGCACTACAATGAGACCCCGGAATCGGTGACGGCCGAGCTTTTGCACTTCGCGCGGGACTTCGGCGTTTCAGTTGTCGGCGGCTGCTGTGGGACAACGCCTGCGCACCTCAAGGCTATCGTCGAAGCGATGCGGAACGTCGCTCCGTTAAAGCGAGAGGTCAATCGCCTGCCCGCCGCCTCATCGCTCTACTACCAGCAGCCTTACGACCAACAGACCTCTTTCCTGATCGTCGGCGAGCGGGTCAACGCCAGCGGCTCGAAAAAGATGCGTGATCTGCTCAACGCGGAGGACTGGGACGGCCTCGTCTCGCTCGCCAGAGAGCAGGAGCGCGAAGGCGCGCACGTCCTCGACGTCAACGTGGACTTCGTCGGGCGCGACGGGGTCCGCGACATGCACGAGCTTGCTTCGCGGCTTGTGACGAACGTCAAGATCCCGTTGATGCTCGATTCAACCGAATGGCAAAAGATGGAGGCCGGGCTGGAACACGCGGGCGGCAAGTGCATCCTGAATTCGACGAACTATGAGGACGGGGAGCCGCGCTTCGCCAAGGTGCTTGAGCTGGCCAAACGTTACGGCGCGGGCGTCGTCATCGGCACCATCGACGAGCAGGGGATGGCGCGCAGCGCCGATGGGAAATTCAGGATCGCTAGGCGCGCCTACGAGCAGGCGACCACGAAATACGGTATTCCGGCCCACGATATATTCTTCGACCCCCTCGCGCTTCCCGTTTCGACAGGGATCGAAGAGGACCGGCGCAACGCGCTGGAAACAATCGAAGCGATCAGGCGTATCAAGGCCGGGCTGCCGGGCTGTTACACCATCCTCGGAGTCTCAAACATCTCGTTCGGCCTGAGCCCGGCGTCACGCGTCGTGCTCAACTCCGTCTTCCTGCACGACGCCGTCGAGGCCGGCCTCGACGCGGCGATTGTCAATGCGAGCAAGATCATCCCGCTCAACCGCATCGACGATCGCGAGCGGGAAATCGCACGCCAGCTCATCTACGACCGGCGCAAATTTGAAGGTGACATCTGCACCTACGATCCGCTCGGCGAGTTCACCAGGCTGTTCGAGGGCGTCTCGGCCAAAACCGTCAAGAAGGATACGAGCGACCTGCCGGTCGAGGAGCGCCTCAAGCGCCACATCATCGACGGCGAGAAGATCGGCCTCGAAGATAACCTGAAGGCCGCTCTCGAAAGATATACGGCGCTCGATATCATCAATAACATCCTGCTCGACGGCATGAAGGTAGTCGGCGACCTCTTCGGCAGCGGGCAGATGCAGTTGCCCTTCGTCCTTCAGTCTGCCGAAGCGATGAAGGCTGCCGTCCGCTTCCTTGAGCCTTTCATGGAGAAGAAGGGCGGGGCCACCGCCAAGGGCACGATGGTGCTGGCGACCGTCAAGGGCGACGTCCACGACATCGGCAAGAACCTCGTGGACATTATTCTGACGAACAACGGCTACAAGGTCGTCAACCTCGGCATTAAACAGCCGATCGAAAATATCCTCAACGCGTACGACGAGCATCGTGCCGACGCCGTCGGCATGAGCGGCCTGCTCGTCAAGTCCACGCTCATCATGAAAGAGAACCTTGAGGTGATGAACGAGCGCGGCATCGACGTGCCCGTCGTTCTGGGCGGGGCGGCCCTGACCCGTCGCTACGTCGAGGACGACCTTCGATCGATCTATAAGGGGGCGCTCTTTTACGCCAGGGACGCTTTCGCCGGCCTGCATACGATGGACGCCTTAACGGGCGGCGCTGGCGAGGCGCCCGGCGAGAAAAGCAGCAAAGCGGCGGCCGGCGGGAACGGCCACCGGCAAGTTGACGACTCCGAAGACCTCGTCGGCGAGGATGCGAAATTGGGCATTCGCAAACCGGCGCGCCCCAGGGCGGTAACGAAAATCGCCGGTGATACGACGCACACCACGCGCTCAAACGCCCGCACGGACGTCCCCATCCCGCGCGCCCCCTTCTACGGCTCACGCGTCGTGGAAGACGTCCCGCTCGACGATGTTTTCGCCTTCGTTAACGAGAATGCGCTCTTCAAAGGCCAGTGGCAATTCAAGCAGGGTCAAAAATCTGCCGAAGAATATCGTGCCCTCCTCGCCGATCATGTCCGGCCCACCTATCGTGAGTTGAAAGAGCGGAGCAAACGTGAGCATCTGCTCACGCCCCGCGTCGTTTACGGCTACTTCCCGTGTCAATCATCCGGCAACGACCTCATTGTTTATCAGGACGATCAGAGAACGGAGCGGCTGCGGTTCACTTTCCCGCGCCAGCCCGCCGGCAAGCACTTGTGCCTGGCGGATTATTTCGCCGCGGTGGATTCCGGGCGCATGGACGTCGTGGCGTTTCACCTTGTGACGATGGGCCGCCGCGCCAGCCGCTATTCGCAGGAGCTGTTCAAGGCGGACAATTACACCGACTACCTGTTTTTCCACGGGCTGAGCGTGGAGAGCGCCGAGGCCCTCGCGGAGTTGTGGCACAAGCGCATCCGCGAAGAGCTGGGCATCGCCGGCCGGGACGCCAAAGAGTTGACCAAGCTGTTCCATCAGGGCTATCAGGGCTCGCGTTTCAGCTTCGGCTACCCCGCGTGCCCGAATCTGGAGGACCAGACCAAATTGTTCGAGTTGCTCGACCCGTCGCGCATTGACGTCGAGTTGACCGAAGAGTTTCAGCTCGACCCGGAGCAGTCAACCTCCGCGATCATCGTGCATCACGAAGAGGCGAAATATTTTTCGATAGACTAAAATTAAGTCCAAAGTCCAAGGTCGCGCAGTCCAAAGCCATTTATCTGACCTTGGACCTTGGACCTTGGACCTTGGACTTTGGATTTCGGACCATCAACCGGACCGACGCCTGAAGAGCTCTCCGTGCTCTCCGGGATGGAGCGATTCGCCTTCCGCGTCGCACACCGTATGAATCAGGGGCGCGTCAAGCGCTTCTGGACGTGGTGCCAGCGCGTCATCGGCGCGGGCTGGATACATCTCTCTTCCTATAACTTGATGCGCGTCTACGGCCTTGAGAATGTCGAAGCCGCGTCGCACGACCGGCCCCTCCTGTTGGCCGCCAACCACCGCTCTTTCTTCGACATGTACGCCGTCTCCACGGTCCTATTTCGCCGCACGAGCTGGCCGAAGACGCTCTTCTTTCCGGTGCGCGGGCGCTTCTTCTACGAATCGCCCCTCGGCATGCTCGTTAACATGCTGATGGGCTGGTGGTCCATGTACCCGCCGATCTTCATGGTTAATGAAAAACGGCTCTTTGACAAGTACTCGCTCCGCCGCCTCGCCGAGCTCTGTCACAGCGGGGCCGGACACGTCATCGGGTTTCACCCCGAGGGCACGCGCAATCGCAACGCGGACCCCTACTCCTACCTGCGCGCGCAGCCCGGCATCGGTAAGCTCATCAAAGATGCCCGACCGCAGGTCATCCCGGTCTTCATCGCCGGCCTCGGCAACAGCCTCTTCCGCCAGGTCATGGGCAACTGGACCGGGGGCGAGCCGATCCGCATACATTTCGGCGCGCCGCTTGACTTCTCGGCGTATCAATCCCGGATAGATCACGTGCGAACTTACAAAGAGATCGCGGATCTCGTGATGAGCAGGATCGCGGAGCTGGGGGAAGAAGATCGCATGCTGTACGCAGGGCCTGCGATAGGTACTGACAGACCCGCCCCGACCGCCCCGGACCGCAACGTTAAAGAGCAGAACCTAACGCCGTAATGTCACCCCTGCCCCTCGTCATCGTCAATCCCGCCTCCGCGAACGGGGCGACCCGCAACTCCTGGCCCGGCATGGCGAGTGACTTGCGTACGCATTTCGGCCCATTCGAATGCGCTTTCACCGAGGAGCCGGGCGACGGCCGACTTTTCGCCGCTCGCGCCGCAAAGGAGTCGAGACCTTTAATCATCGCCTGCGGCGGCGACGGCACTATCTCCGAAGTGGCGAATGGAATTCTGGAATCCGGCGCGGACGTTGAATTGGGAATATTGCCGAGCGGAACGGGCGGCGATTTCCGCCGCACGCTCGCCATTCCTGCGCGCCCGGCGGCAGCCGCCCGCGCCCTCAGAACCGCCCGCTCGCGCCGAATTGATGTCGGGCGCGTTACTTACATCAGTCACGACGGCACGCGCGCGAGCCGATTCTTTCTTGGCATCACATCATTCGGCATGAGCGGCAAAGTGATCGAGCATGTGAAGGCGGGCGGCTCGCCGTGGCTACCCGCGATTCGCGCCCCCCGGTTGACTGGTAAACTCGCCTTTGCTGCCGCGACGCTTCAGACGACGCTCTCATTCCCCAACACGCCCCTCTATGTGCAATTCGATGATGAACCGGAACGCCGCCTCACCGTCGCCAATTTGAGCGTCGCTAATGCCCGTTACTTCGGCGGCGGCATGAAGATCGCACCACAGGCCAAGTTAGACGACGGTCGCTTTGATGTCATCACAATCGGCGACCTCAGCCCTCTGGAAATCCTCGCCAATGCCCCGCGGCTCTATCTGGGCGCGCACCTCGGAATGCAACAGGTCTACCACAACCACGCCACCGTCCTCGCGGCCCGCCCCGCCAAAAAAGAGATGGAGATCCCAATCGAAGTGGACGGCGAGCTGCCCGGCCGTCTCCCCGCAACCATCGAAATCCTGCCCAAGGCTTTACGCCTCCGCTGCCCATAAACCAAATACCTCGGCGAAATTCCCTAAGCTTTTCCTCTGTGACCTTCTGTAGTTCAAATCCCCTGCTTCCACCGGCTCACCCCTTACTAAACGCCTCGCTCCCAAGAAAATTCTCGCGTATGTACACGACCGTATCCAGCAATGTCTCCCCCGGGTCGCGTGGCGTGAAGCCGAGTTCCCGCGCCGCTTTAGAAGCGTTCAGATACCAGAAATACTCGGCCATCTCAACGGTCTCGGGTTCGACGGGCGGCGTGAAATTCCACTGGCGGGAGAGCGCGTGGACAAACTGCGCGCCCGAAATGGCGAGCTTCGAGGGCAAGGTGAAAAAGGGCGCGGGTGTTTTCGTCAGCCTCTCTAAACGGCCGAACAATTTTTCGAATCGCCAGTTGGCGCTCCCCAACAGGTAACGCTCACCGTGTTTGCCCTCTCCCATGGCGGCGCGAAAGGCCCTTGCCACGTCGCGGACGTCAACAAAGCTCAGGCCGCCCGAGGGGACGGTCCTGATTTTGCGCGCCATGAAGTCGAGCACGAATTTCGTCGAGCTGAGGCGAGCGTCGCCGGGACCGAGCAGCAGACTCGGATTGAGAATGACGAGACGTAAGCCTCGACCGCTGAAGCGTTCGAGCGCAACCTGTTCCTGATAGACCTTGCTCGCATAGTAAGGCCAGCGCGAGATGATGTTGAGCGGCTGCGGCCAGGTCTCATCCGGGATTTCGTCGCCCTTCTCCGTCACCGCGATCGTCCCACTGGTCGAAGCCAGCACAATTGTTTTAACCCCGCCCGCCCGCGCGGCATCACAGAGCAGCCGCGTTCCGTCCACATGCAGAGCGTACATCTCACGAGCGTCGTCGCGCTCATGAGACACCCGGCCCGCCAGGTGGTATATTTCCGTTACCCCTTCAACCGCGCGGGCCACGTCCTCGCTATTTGTTACCGAGCCTTCAAACGGCTCGACCCCCAACTCCCCGAGCCACGCCGGAGCCGCCGTCGCCATCACACGAACATTCTTCGCGCCCGCCTCGATCAGTTGACGCACTAGATGCGCGCCGAGAAAGCCCGTGCCCCCCGTGACCAGTATTTTAGGTTGCGCCGCCTTCGCCATTGCCGTCCGCTTCTTCGCCGCGGACTTTGCCGAAGGCTTACGCGCCCCGCGCTTCTTTGTTGTCGTCGTTGCTGTCATTTTAGTGACTGGCAATCAACCGCCAACTCTTGCTTTGTAGCTACAAGGTGACGGCTGGTTGGTGAAAGCTTATCTTAGAGCGGTATGCGCTGCTATGTACGGAGAACTCAATGCTTAATCAGAGGTAGTTCCTAACATTGAACCTGAATCCATTCAGCCTTTTTGCTTATCCTTTGTTTCCTCTTGTTTTTCCTCTGCGTCCTCTGCATCCTCTGTGGTTCAAACCGCCCCCTTCCATTCACTCATCTAGTCACCGAAGGTGGTGAAGTGAAGGGGCGCGTCGGGTCGATCAGCTTCCGCGCCATGCGCGCGCCGCTCGTTTTTCCAGCGCTGCCGGAGCGCCTTGGAGTCGAAGCTGTGCTTCGTTCCGTCGCGCAGGTTTTCCACCTCATGCCGGACGAGCGCGGCGATCAGCCGGTAGGCTTCGGCCCGCGCCATCCCCTTCGTCAAATCTTCCAGCTCTTCGACGGGCAGGTAGCGCCCGATGCGCGCGCCGACGTCCCGGCTCCTGATGATGTTTGAGCCTTTCGGCATCGCCTGGTATGTGCCGTAAAGGTAGAGGGGCAGAATGCCGACGCGCGCTGTGAGCGCGAGAAAGCCGATCACCGGCTTAAATTCTGCCATCTCGCCCGTCATCGAGCGCGTGCCCTCCGGGAAGATCAGCGCGTTGTAGCCGCGGTCCAGGAACGAACGCGCGTGCCTGAGCGATTGGCGCAGGCTTCCGCTCCGCTCGATCGGCACGAGGTTGGTGAAATTGTCCATGTACGCGCGCTTGTACTTATTATCGAAAAAGTAGTCGGCGGCGGCCAGGGCAACCATGTCGCGTCCGGCCTCGCCGAGCGCCATTTTCGCCAACCCCATGTCGAGGTGCGAAGCGTGATTGGCGGCGACCAGGAAGTTTGTGTGAACGGGTATGTTCGAGCGCCCCTCATAGCGGGTGTTGAGAAACCTCTCGTAGAATAATCGCTGTAATACGTCGAGCCCTTTGTTGCCGACGGTGCGGATCAGCGTCGGGATGTAGATCTCATCTTCCCGGCGGTGCTCCGCCTCACGGCGCGTTTCCGCCCCGTCTTTACGCGGCTGCGAGGTGGGGTGGCGTGTCACAACACCCGCCAGTTCGCGCAGGTCCTGCACCTCCGTCAGCGTATCGGGCGAGGCGAGAACGCCGCCCGCGTTTTCGATCGCGGTAGCCAGCTCGACGTACATCAGGCTATCGAAGCCCAGATCGCCCAGGCGGGAGTCGGGTGACACTTCGCCCCGCGGCCTGCCTGAGACGGTCGCCACAACGTCGAGCAGCCACGCCGCCTCGTTCGCTTTGTCGTCCCTCGCACCCACACGCGAAACGGTCTTCGCGCTCTGCTCGAGCACCCGCATCGCGGCGATGACCTCGCGGCGTTTCACCTTGCGGGTCGCCGTGCGGGGCAGATCGCCGTCCCAGAAATGGAGGACTTTGACGCGCTTGTAAAAGGGCAGGGCGGAGGAGATATCGCGGAAGTGCTCCTCGATACGGCGCCGCACTTCGGCGCGCGAGAGCGCGATGTCATGGTCGTAATTAGGCACGACCATACACACGACCTTCTCGCCGATGCCGTCCGGAAGGCCGACGACGCTCAGCTCTTTGATGAGGGGCGAAGCGCCGTAGGCCTCTTCGATCTCGTCCGGGTAAACGTTCTTGCCGTTGGTGTCGACAATGACCTCCTTCGAGCGCCCGACAAGATAAAGGTTCCCCTCGTCGTCCAGGCGGCCGATGTCGCCCGTGTGCAGCCAGCGGTCCACCAGTGTGGCCCGCGTCGCCGCCTCATTCTGATAATAGCCGACCATCACATTCGGCCCGCGCGCAATCACTTCGCCGACGCCGCTCGCGTCCGCGTCGAGGATCTTCACTTCGACGCCGGGCAGCGGGCGGCCGACGCTGCCGGTCAACATGCGGTTCTGCGGGCGCGTCACGGTGAGCACCGGCGAAGCCTCAGTCAACCCGTAGCCCTCAAGAATCGTGAACCCCAGCCCCTGAAAGTCCCGCTGGACTTTCTCGCTGAGGGCCGACCCGCCGCTGATGAAGTAGCGTATGCGCCCGCCCAGCCCTTCGTGGATGGGATAAAAGATGAGTTGGCCCAGGTTGAGCGGCGTCTTGTCGCGCAGGTACGCGTTGGCGCGGATCAGCAGTTCGGCCGCATCGCCGATCCAGCGCCCGCGCTCGTTGAGCCGGCTCTTGATCCGGCGGTGCAGAAGCTCCCACAGTGCGGGTACGCCGACCATCCCCGTCACGTGCCCGTTCTTGATCGCCCGGGCCAGCGCCTCGCCCGTCAGCTCCGGCAGGTAAGTGATCTGCGCCCCGCGGCTGAGTGGCGTCAGAAAGCCGGTCGAGAATTCAAAAGTGTGATGGAGCGGCAAGACTGAGAGGACGCCGTCGCTCGTCGTCATCTCGAAAACGGACGAAAGCATCGACACCATGCTCGTAAAATTACGGTGCGAGAGCATGACGCCTTTCGGATGGCCGGTCGTCCCCGAGGTGAAAATTAGTGAAGCGACCGATTGCGCCTGCACCCTTTGCGGCAGCAGCGCGACGCGTTGATCTTCCGTCTGCTGATCGGGTAGCGCAAACACCTCGTCGTAGCGCCAGACACGCGCTTTGAGTTCCGCCTCGGCGAGGCAGGCGACGAGGCCCTCATGCTTGTCCGCCATCTCCCCGCTGAGCACGATGCCGGCGGCCCCGCCGGCCCGGGCAAAGCTGATGATCTCGTCCGTCGAGCTCTCGGGGTCGACCGGTATGCACGTCGCGCCCGCCTTGAGGACGCCAAAGTAGGTCATGCCCCACTCCGGCGCGTTATGGCTGACCAGCATCATGCGGTCGCCCGGCCTGATGCCCTCGCCGGCAAAAAATGCGGCGGCGCGCGTGGCCAGTTCGCGCAGGTCCGCGTAGGTATACTGCTCTTTGCGCCCGTCGCGCTCAATGCGCATGGCGACGCGCGTCGCGTGGCGCTTGGTCGAGGTCTCGAAGAGTTCGAGCAGATCCCGGTAGGTGTAAACGCGCTTCGGCTGCGCCCGCATGTCCTCTTCGAGAGTCGGGAAGACCCACTTCTTGAGACCGGTGAAGTGCACGTTCATCCAGTAGTCGTACCAGTCGAGCTTCTCCGGCTGCCAGGCGAGCAGCGCTTGCTCGTCCTTGCGGATGCGCGCGAAGAGCGAGCGCACGTTGTCGGCGCGAAACACGTAAGCGTTCTCAATCATGAACGGGCGAAACATCTTGAACGCTGCCTCCGTCTCGCGCGTCACTTCTTCGAAACGGTCAACCCGCTCTTTGACCCGGTCGACGACGTCGGCGATGCGCCCCCCGCCCCAGCGCGGGCGTGCCCGATCCAGCAACGACGAGACCCTTTTCGCCGCCTTGTTGACCATCGGCGTCGAAGTCGCCTCGAACCGCTCCTGCGTCACCGTGCGCGTCTCCATGCGCCCGGCGATCTCGTTGAGGATCCGAATCCCGGTCTCTCTCTCCTGAAAATGTTTGCGCTTGTAGAGCCCGACCAGGCTCACGATGCGCTGCATGTTGTTGGGGTTGGTGTCCCCGGTGGCGGCCTGATGAACGAGCCTGGGCTCTTCGACGCAGGCCTCGGCGGCCACCGCCAGCATCACGGCCGCCACCTGATCGACCGGCGTGATGTCGAGAATCAATTTGTCGTTGGCCGGAATCAGCGTCTGCCCTTTGAAGGCGATGAAGATGAGGGGGGCGGTTGTCGTAAAACCTTCGTTCCAGCCGGGGAAAGGGTATGAGAGGGCGGACTCGACAATGCTCGGGCGGACGATGCTGCGTACGATATCGGTCTCCGCCGCCACGAGCTGTTCGCCGAGACCTTTGGTATAGGTGTAAATGTTGGGCCAACCCCACCACGCCGCGCGCTCGATGCCGAGATCGGTCAGGCGCGTGCGCGTCCAGACCTTTCTCTCACGCGCCACGGCCAGTCCCATCGCGTCCGGGTCATCGGCGTCCCGCCCTTCTTCGATGAGTCTCTTGCGCGCCAGCTCCCGAAACCGCGCGACCATCATCGCGTCTCTCGCTTCGTCGCGGACGCGCTCGGCCAGCTTGGCGCAGTCTTTAATCTCCTGTTCGACGGAAAACTCGACGCCTTCGAGTTCCTCGTGGCGCGGGAAGTACCCGACGACCGGATCGCTCTCCCAGACCGGGCCCGAACGATTGCCCGCCACAAAACATGTCGAAACGTGCACGAGCGCGGGGCGCTTCATCCGCTTCACAAAGGCGATGACGTTTTGTGTGCCGACGACGTTGGTGCGAAGCGCGCTCTCCAGCGTGGGATTGAAAGTGACATTCCCGGCGGTGTTGATGACGACGTCAAGGTCAGCGGCGATGCGCTGCGCGTCCTCTTCCGCATGGCCTAAGTTGGTCTCCCCGATATCGCCGCCAACAATCACCACCTTATCCCTGATAAAACCTTCAAACGCGCCGCCGTAGCGTTCGCGCAAGGGGTCAAAGGGCGGCGCCGTGATGACGTTGTTCCAGAAGCGCGTCTCCGATTCTTCACTCGAGCGCGCGCGCACCGTGACGTAGACCCGCCCGACGTTCGGAAAGCGGTGGAGCAGCATGCTGAGGGTGACTTTGCCGAGAAACCCCGTGCTCCCGATCAGGAAGACGTTGCGACCCTGATAGATCTCTGTCGGGCTGAGTTTTATCACGTCCTACTCCATATCGGCGATGCCGATCATCGGCTGGTGCAGCATCGTAATCTCGGCGGAGCGGCCCATGTAGCTGCGGGCCATCGCGATCGCTTCCGTCAGGTTGTCGGCGCGCTCCCACCCGAGCATCGCCGGCACGTGCGCGTTCTCCGCGCCCGCGGCGATGACACGGCCGACGTGCTGGCGACCGTTCTCGCCCCAGTACCACATGAAGAACGGGTGCGCGCCGTGATAGGCGTTGCCGCGCCGGTACATCTCGATGTAGCTCGGGTTATTGGCAAACTCGCGCTCATACTTGTCGCGCAGCACCACGGCGTCGCGCGTCTCCGGCAGCAGGCGGTTGAAAAATTCGATGTAGCTCGGGTGAAAGTTATGATCAAACTCGTCATAGCATGGGTGATTCAGGATGAGCACGCCACCCTTCTTGAGCAGCGGTTTGCCGCGATAGAAATTGAAGTGGTAGCCCAGGCCCATCACCTGCACCAGCAACGGGTTCAGAATCGAGTAAACATTATAAGGCGAGATGTCCGGGATGCCCGTCACCAGAATATCACATTGCCCCTTGACCGGAATCGTGTACTGATCGAAAGCCTTCTCCAAAATCTTCTCATGCACCGGCTCGGTGCGGCCCGCATGACAGGCGATCATTTCATACTGCGCCGGCCTTGACTGGAGCAGCTTACGCCGGGCCGCGCGCGGCATCTTGCTCATTGTATAGCGGATGGCCTCGAATTTCATCCGGTCGAAGGCCGAGAAATCGTCCTCATTCTTCAGCAGAAAATCCATGTCGCCCTTGAACATCCGATTATTGATCGCCGTCTCGATGTGAAAGACGTTCATGTGCTGGTCGACGAGTTCACCCAGGCGCACCACCTTATGGTTGAGCTCAGACCGCGCCGGGTCCATGTAGCTGTCCGAGTCGCGGATGGTCTGCGGCTCATGATGCGCGCGCAGCGACTCGTAGTCGCACAGGCCGACGGCGACCGACTTGTGACCGCCGTCCATCGGGACCAGGTTGATGTTGACGTAGATGAGGAGATCACTTTCGGCGCAGCGGCGGTTGATGCGCAGCGGCTCCTGATGCTTCGTCTCGCCGAGCGTGACCATCCCTTCGGCCCATTCCGCGTCGTGATTGTAGTAGCGGTCCGGGTAATACTCGTCGAAAATCTTCGCGCCGACCATGCGCTTCATCTCCCACTCGGTCATCTTGCGGTGAAGGGAGTTGGCGATGACGATGTGCACGTCGTCGACGCCATGACCGGCGAGCATCCCCAGTACGATCTCCAGCACGGTTTGACGGATGTCGGGCGTCGCCATCGGCGGGAGCGGCAGGCTGATGTCGTCCACCGCGACCGTCACCTTCATGCCCGGCGAAAGCTGCGCGAAGAGCGGGTCGCAGTCGTGCGGGTGGTTGAGCGCGTAGCGGATGGCGGCTTCGCGGTTGGGCAGGCCCTTGATCGGCGGCTTGGGGTAAATGACGCGCGTGCCGATGGGTAGATCCTCGAGGATGAAATCTTCGCCCGACGGGATGATCCGCGGGGCGCTGTCAGAATCAATGTAGACGATCGACTCGTGTGTTTTACGTCGTAGCTGCAGACTCATAAGAAGTCCAAAGCCCAAAGTCTCAGGTCAAGACGTTGGGCTTGAGGAGTATCATTTCAGATTCAAGATCGGCCAGTCGTGATGTAATGCGGTCTGGCGCAGTCGCATGTCCGGGTTGACCGCCGCCGGGTGGCCGACGATGGAGAGCATCGGCAGATCACTGATGCTGTCGCTGTACGCGTAAGAATCGCTCAGGCTAATACCCTCCCGTTCGGCGAACGTCCTGATCCACGACGCCTTCGTCGCCGCGGCCAGCACGGGCGGCAGCAGCCTGCCGGTGGCATAACCGTTAACGAACTCCAGCCGGTTCGAGACATAATCCGTAATGCCGAGATGCTTCATCAGGGGGTTAACGGAAAGGTCGAGCGCGCCGGTCACGACCACCTGGCGCAGGCCCAGGCTGCGCGATTTTTCAATCAGCTCAAACGCGCCGGGGTAAATCGCCGGTTTGAGCACGTCCTCAAAAAGCTCGTCGGCGAAGAAGCGCAGGCGGTCTTCCGATTCGCCCCTGTACCTCTTGAAAAAGAGGTCGTTAAAAACTTTACGGCTGTACTGATCCGTCACCGCGAAAAGCGGTAAGCTCAAGAGCGTTGAGGCGCTTTTCTTAAAGCTGCGGAACAGGCCCTGCTGGTTCTTCGCGTAAAACCCGAGCGTATGAACAAGATTGGTACTGACCAACGTCCCTTCGAGATCGTAAAATGCAGCGGCAGCCACACTGCCCTCCCTGAGCCTCAAAGCGCAACAGCTTGTCGTACTGGCACGCCGGCAGATTCCCGGAGCGTGGGGTATAGAATGAAAAATATACCCTATTCGGGTGCTTTTGTGTAATCTATCGCGTAATATTATTGTCACCTTTGTGGGTTAAAAGTTTATTGCAAGGGGAAAATGATGATCAAAAACAGGTCTCGCCAACTCTTTTTCTGCCTGGCGGTAACCGTCGCGGCCTCCCTTTCCTGCAGCCCGCCTGAGAATCCGCCGGACGCGAATGACTCTCATCAGGCCGTGACGGATAAGCAGTCGGCGGCGAATGCGGTCGCGCAGGCCGACAAGCTCTTCGCGCAGCGTGAAGATTTGGCACACGTACGCCAGGCGATCGTTCTGCTGCGTAACGCGCGCAACGTCGATCCCAACAACTATGACTCCGCCTGGAGGCTGGCCAAATTCAATTACTACCTCGGCGCGAATACTAAGGACGAGAAGGAGCGCGACAAAGCATTCAACGACGGTATCGAGGCGGGGAAGGCGGCCGTCAAATTACAGGGCAATAAGCCGGACGGCCATTTCTGGTTAGGCGCGAATTACGGCGGGAGGGCGGAGGCGAGCGCCCTCGGCGGGCTCGCCTCCATTGACGACATACGCCAGGAGATGGAGACGGTGCTCAAACTAGATGAGAGGTACGAGGGGAGCAGCGCCTACATGGTCCTCGGCCAGGTCGATCTCGAAGCGCCGAAGGCGCTCGGAGGCGACCCACAGCGGGCGGTGACAGAACTGGAAAAAGGGTTACGCCTCGCGCCGAACAATTCGCTGATGCGCCTCAACCTGGCGAAAGCCTACATCGCCAATAAACGCGTCGATGATGCGCGTAAGCAGCTCAACACGCTCATCGCCATGCAGCCCGATCCCGATCATGTGCCCGAGCATAAAGACGCCGTGGCAGAGGCGCGTCAAATTATTGACCGCGGGATGAAAACGGAATGAGCGCCGGCGAGAAAAAAGAGGTCAAAGGGTCAAAATGCTCCTGCGGCTCTTTTGAGAGATTGGAGGGCGCCAGCGTGCCCTCTTATATCTCAGCTTTTCTCGATCCAGTCGGAGGCCATACTGCCGCCGATAAAAATCGCTACCGTTGCCGCGTCTGCGGGCGCCACTGGGAGAAACGCTCCCCCGAAATTAAGTCCCAGGGCACCCGCCCATCCCTGGTGAGACTGAATTAGAGGCCACACGTCTTCGGCAATTCTCCATCAATTCCCCGGTCCTATCTCTTGCTTTTTCCTCTGTGTACCTCTGTGCCCCTCCGTTCCCTCTGTGGTTCAGGCTTTTCGTATTTCAATTACACCGTCGCCTTGTGAATCGCCCTTTTTAAGTGGTGAATCTTGCGCCGCACGTCCTTGAGCCGCGCGTGGTCGTGGGCCGTCAGGGCCTCGTCCCGCCTCTTCTTCAGCTCTCTTATATGGGCCTTGATGACCGTCTTATTTAGCCCTTTCACCTCGTGGTGTTGGTGTGTGTCGATGCCGAGGGCTTTGCAGATCGCCATCAACAGGTGATCTTTATTCAACTGGGTGTAGCCCTGCAGCGCCTCGTGATCCATATCCTTAGCAATATCCCTGAGCTGCGCCACCGTCTTTCCCTTGAGTTCTTCATACGTGTGAGCCATCCCTCTCAATCCTCCTTAGAACATTACTCCTGAAAATACGAATTGCCTTCCTCTAACCTGTTTCTCCTCTGTGAACCTCCGTGTCCTCTGGGGTTCAAATCGCCTTATCACATTTAAACTCGCAACCCCGTCTGCAGATAAGGGAAAGGAAGGTGTTCGGCCTCGCGCCCTCCGTCGCGCATAATATCCAGCATCCTTTGCGCGCCGTAATAATTGAGCGAGTGGACAATGATCAGCGCGTCGCGCTGCCGGTCCGGGTGCGCGCCGAGCCACGCGGCCACGGCATAACCCGTGCGCTCGTCGTCCGGCGCGTCCGACCAATAGTGCTCCTCGGCCAGGTCGTGGTCGAGAAGGATCACCCCGTAGTCGCGCTCGGAGAGCCACGCAATCGCCTGCCGGACATCGCACGTAATGTCTAACTCGCGGCCGGCCAATTTCTGATTAAACCACCTGCAACGCTCGTTGTCGTCTTCGACGATCAGGATGCGCTGCGCCGGATCATTGTTCATCCTGCCTGACCCACACCAGCCGCCGGGCTTTCCTACTGCTGGTTGCCCGCCGCTCTCCTTAACTCATCCAGTGTGCGCTTGTGCTGTTCGAGCTTCTGGCCGGCTTCGCCGAGCTTACCTTCCCTGGTCAGTCGCAGGTATTCATCAAACTCGTCGGCCGCGCGTTTAATCAACTGCTGCGTAGTTTGCGGCGGCGCGGACTGGGTGGATTGCGCGGCGGCGGCCTCACCGCCTTCGGACGGTTTACCCTTTGTCTGTTCCGGCCTGGGTTGTGCGACCGCCTTAGCCGATTCGCCGAACAGCTTGGTCAACGCCTCATTGAAATTAAGGCCGTAGCCAAGACGGTCTTGCGTCGCCAGCACGACCAGTCGCAATTCGGGCATCGGGCTGCGCTCGGCCTGCAGATAAATCGGCTCGACGTAGAGCAGCGAGCGACCGATCGGAATGACCAGCAGGTTGCCCCGCCGCACGCGTGAGCCCTGCTGGTTCCACAATGTGAATTGACCGGAGAGCTGTGGGTCCTGATCGATGCGCGCTTCGATCTGCAGCGGCCCGTCGATCAGTCTTGATTTCGGGAAGTTGTAAACAATGAGCGAGCCGTAGGCCGCGCCGTCGCTGCGCCCGGCCATCCAGCCGATCATGTTATTACGGCTGGCCGGTGTGAACGGCAGAATCTCGACAAACTCATTCCCGGTCTGCTCGCCGGGCAATTGCATCAGCACAAAATATGGCTCGACAGTCTCCTGATGCTGCTGCTTGTCCTCACCAAGGCTGATCTGGGTCGCCACACTCCAGACGTCTTCACGCTGGAAGAAGACTTTAGTGTTCTGGGTGTGATAAAGGCTGTACACATCACCCTGCGTCTTGATCAGAACCTCCGGATAGCGGACGTGCGCGCGGAGGTCTGCGGGCATCTCGCTGGCGTCGTGAAAGAGCGTCGGAAAGGTCGCCCTATACGTGCTAATCAACGGGTCTTGCGCATCAAAGACGTAGAAGTGAACGTCGCCGTTGTAGGCGTCGATTGTGACCTTGACGCTGTTGCGTACGTAATTGACACTCTTTTCGCCTGCCAGGTAGTGGCGCGAATACGGGTAGGTCGCGGATTCCGTAAAGGCGTCGAAGATCCAGAAGAGCCGGCCGTCGTCCGCGACAACAATATATGGATCCTTGTCGTAAACGAGAAAGGGCGCCAGGCTTTCGACGCGGTCGCGGATCATGCGGTGCATGAGCAGTTGGCTATCCGAGGTCACGTCGTCCGAGAAGGGGAGTTTCGCCAGGTCGCCGAGCGCCCACGCGACCAGTAAGCGGCGCAGTCCGCCCCCGACGCGGATCCCGCCCGTACCTTCATACGTCGTGTAGTTATTCGCCTCGCCCTGCGGGTAATTAAACTCCTTCTGTTTCGTCTTAACGTAGACGTCCGTATTAGTCTCCTGCCCGAAATATATCTCCGGGCGCGTCACCTTGATCTCCGAAGCAGACGATTCAATCGGCATGTTGGAAAGCACGAAGAGCGGCATGCCTTCCGGCGTGAAGCCGTTGGCCGTGTTCATCGTGAGACCGTAACCGTGCGTGTAGATGAGCCGTTCGTTGACCCAATTGCGCGACGCGGGCGGCAGCTTGTCGACGTTGATTTCGCGGGCGGCCAGCATCATCTGGCGCATCTGGCCGCCCACGCGGTACCGGTCTATATCGACGTCCGGGAAATCATAGTAGGTGCGAATCTCCTGGATCTGTTTGAGCGTATCCTGCAGCGCCTTCCAGTCCCAGAGTCGTATGTTATCGAGCGTGGCCTTGTTGGCCGCGAGATTGAAGCCTTCGGGCGAAGTGTCCACGTCGAAGTCGCGGAATTCGATCCGGTCGAGTCCGAAAGCGCGGCGCGTCCACTCGATGTTGTGTTCGATATAAGGCGCTTCGCGGGCAAGTTCATTCGGCTTGACGATAAAACTCGTCACGTACGAGGGGATCAGGATGCCCGCCACGACGTAAACGGCGACCGGAAGCGCCACGGCGACCAGCAGCAGGCGAAGCCGCCGCTGCGTCAGAGCGTTGAGACACGCGATGACCGCGGCCACGACCAGCGCGATGGCGACCAGGAACATCCCCGGCAATAGATAGTTCGCTTCCATGTAGGTGACGCCGGTGAATATTTGGTGGTCGCCCCACAGATACGGAAAGCGCGCCAGGTAAACACGCCAGGCGAATATCAACAGATAACCGCCGAGCGCGTAAGACACCACCGCAAAGCGCGCTTTGCGTGCGACATCTATGACAGCCACCGTCTGAGTCTTTTGCGGGAGGGTCAACAGCGCGTACAGGAGCGCGCCGCACAGGATAATGAAAGCCAGAACGATCAGCCACCAGCTCAGTAGGTCCTGCACGGGCAGCGTGAACAGATAAAAGCTGACCGGCTTATTAAAGATCGGATCGACGCCGCTCGCCGGGGTCTGATGAAGGTAGAGCGCAAAGCGCCGCCAGCTCTCTGTCATCCCTACGCCCCAGAACAACGCGAAGAGGCCGCTGGCGACCCACGCGACTGGCCGCGTGATGCGTGCGGGCGAAATCGAGACCGGCTGGTTGTTGATCAGTATGACGCGCCGCTCCAGCGCGTATGAAGAGAAGGCGTGTTCGATGAGCCAGAAGGCGGTGCGTAAAATGACGAAAGTGACGAGGGAAAAGATCACAAAGAGCTCGAGCTTGAGCCGGAACATGTACCAGTAAACCGGCCCGTATCCGAGCGACTGGAACCATAAGGCCGAAATGTAGATTGAGAGCGACCGGAAAAGGGCGAAGAGCAGGACGAGCAAGCCCAGGATGACCCACCGCCGCCAATGGCGGCGGCGCGGCGGCCGCACCCCGATATCAATCACTTCGCCGCCCAGGTCTGCCGGCACAGGTCTATTCATGCCCCTAGCATACGCCCAATCTCCCACACCACTCAATACTAACGGAATCTTATTTCTTTCCAACTCCCCACCGTGTATAATAAAAGCGGGGCCAGGGCATACGGCCAACCCTGTGAAAAAAACCCGTAATTTTTCTGGCAGGATTTGATGCCGCACGGCACAGGCCCGGCTTCTTTCCCGCAAGATTTGGCCCCGGCCGAACCTGTATTGCCGCTTCTTTGTTCCCCTTTATTTTTCCTCTTCATCCTCCGCGGTTCAAAGTTTTTGGTTAAGGAAATCTGATGCTGGCCTCCAACACGGTTTTGCAGAATCGTTACATGATCGTCAAGCAGTTGGGCGAGGGGGGAATGGGTGCCGTCTATGAAGCCGTCGATCAGCGGCTCGATACCATCGTTGCCTTGAAAGAGACGCTCTTTAGCGAGGAGCGCCTGCGCAAGCAGTTCGAGCGCGAAGCGCGCCTGCTCGCACGCCTCCACCACCCCGCGCTGCCGCGCGTCAGCGATCATTTCACCGAAGGCGACGGCCAGTTTCTGGTGATGCAGTTTATTCCCGGCGAAGATTTATCGGAGATGCTCAACCTCAGCGGCGGCGCGTTTCCACCCGAGGAAGTGATCGGCTGGGCCGACCAGTTGCTTGACGCGTTGGACTACCTTCACACCCAGGAGCCACAGATTATTCACCGGGACATTAAGCCGCAGAACCTGAAGCTGACTTCGAGAGGGCAGATCATCCTGCTCGACTTCGGACTGGCCAAGGGATACACCAATCAACTGTCGCACGTGACGGCGGCCAGCATCTTCGGCTACACCCCAAACTATGCGCCCCTCGAGCAGATCCAGGGCCACGGTACTGACCCGCGCAGCGACCTCTACTCGCTCGCCGCCACCCTTTACCACCTGATGACCGGTGTTAAGCCGCCGGACGCGCTGACCCGTGCCGCCGCCCTTGTGAACGGGCAGGCAGACCCTTTGCGGCCGGCCAACGAAGTCAACCCGCGGGTTAAGCCGGATGTTGCCGCCTGGTTGAAGCGGGCGATGGCGCAAAGTCGCGATCAGCGCTTCGCCACCGCCGCCGAGATGCGCAACGCCCTGCGCACGGCGGGCCAGTCTCCGGCCGAACCCGACCGCAGCGAAGTCGAGACGGTTGTTTTGCCTCAAAAGGCCGTCAGTTCTCTGACTGCTGCCAACAGGCCCCAAAAGCAACCAGCCATCAAACGCGAGTCCGGCGTTCTCGCTCCCTCCGCCCCGTCCCACGTCAGGAAAAATTTTAACCCCTGGTGGATTGCGGCCCCGGTCATCCTTCTCCTCCTCGGCGGCCTCGGCATCTTCTACGCGCTCCAGCGTCAAGCAGGCCCAGATCTACCGGCGCAGCAAATTGCTCCGCCCACCAACGGTCAAAGCAACGCTACTGCGCCCGTCGCATCAGGACCGGTTAATTCTAACAGGAATAGTGCGGCGGCGAACGAGAACAGCGCTGCGAATGCAAACGATAAACCCCGGGTCGAACCTAACGACAATACGAACCGCCAGCGTGCCACGACAAATAGGGCAAGGGAAGAAAGCGCACAGAAAAGCGCGATGCCAGAGCCTCGTCGATCAGCCACTGAAAACCGCAATAACTCCGACCAGAATGCCGACCAGCCAAATATGCCCAATGGGGACAATGACACCCACACGGATGTATCCGGCGCCCATCTGGAGCGCGGCGGCGGGCAGTTTGGCGGGAACCCCGCAAGGCCCAATCGCCCCCCGATTGTGCGGTTTCGTAACGGCTATGTGATCGTCGCTTATCCTGACGGTACCAGGGTAGTAACCTCTCCGGACGGAGCCAAACACGTTTTCCGCCCCGGCGAAAGAATGCCCTGGCGCGGCCTCGCTCCGTAAATATTTAATTTAACTGCGGTCTTGGGTTAGCATGGCATCACCATTGTTCTTGCCACTAACTGACGCCAGTCTTTTCAATTACTGCCCCAGCGGGGCAGCATGTTTATAGTCCTGTAGAAGACTAAGGAGTTAAGCTCCGTAGGAGCGACATGTGCCACGTCAACTTAATCTCATCGTTGAGATAGAACATGTTGCTCCTCTGGAGCTATCATTGGAGTTCGGCACTGCTGCTATATACATTTCGTCCCTCTGGGACTATAAAGCAGGCCGGCATCATTCTACAGCCCCGTCAGGGGCGGAATATTTCTAGCCCAGGGCGTCAGCCCTGGGTGTCGGTCGCACCACAGATCCGCCAGCCCTGGAAGGGCGGAAGAATCTCCGAGGTGCGCCGGCGCCTGAAAACAGCTATAAGATTATACTCATCTATCAACCTGCGCATCGCATGACCGCCTGAAAGGGAAGCAAAGTGAAAGCTGGCAAACTACATTATCGACTCACCGCCGCCATTGTGCTCGCCGCGTTTTTGTCCGTCGGCTTAATCCCTTCTTTCGCCGCCCGTGGGGCCCACGATACGCCGTCCGACAGTGCCATCAGAATTACGCCGCCCGCACCGGTCTTTGATGAAACGGCGCGGCTGGCCGAGCTTGCTTCGCGCCGCGCTGCTGTTGCCGGGAAGATCGGCCCGAAAGGTGTGCTGGTGCTGTTCAGCGCCGAGCCGCGCGTCTATTCCAACGACGTCGATTATGAGTATCGCCAGGAAAACAACCTCTATTATCTAACCAATCTGAAACAGAAGGGCGCCACGCTGGTGCTGCTGCCGGGTAATCCACAGCTTCCGGAAATACTTTTCCTGCCCAGGCGCGACCCCACCGCCGAGACCTGGACCGGCCACATGTACAGCGCGGAAGAAGCGCGGCGCATTTCCGGCGTCCGGGAGATCTGGGAAGCCGGCGAGTTTGAGCCTTTCGTGAATGCCTTTCGCTCACGCCGGGCCTACCGCCCGAAAGCCGGCGCGCTGCTGTCTACAACGTCACAAAGCAGCGGTAAGGCCTCCGCGGGGCAGAATGCTCCGACCGGTTTTGAGCAGCTCTTTGGCGCGGCGGCCAACGGCGAAGCCGACCTCTTCTTATTGATCCCGCGCGAAGCGGAGAGTCGCGAGTACAGGCAGGAACAGAATTTCGCCGCGCAGTGGGCGAGATCCGCCAACGGTTTCAACGTCCGCAACGCGTCGCCCATCTTCGCTTCGCTCCGTCTGCGTAAGTCGCCGATGGAACTGCAGCTCCTCCAGCATGCCATTGACATCACCACCGAAGCGCAGGAGCGCGCGATGGTCGCGGCGGCGCGTGCGCAGTGGGAGTACGAGGTGGATTCGGAGATCGCCTACACCTTCAAGCGCCGCAACGCCGACCACTGGGGCTACCCTTCGATCGTCGGCTGTGGGCCCAACGCGACCACGCTGCACTATATCGAATCCCAGGGTCGCGTTAATCCAAACCACCTCTTATTAATGGACGTCGGCGCGGAGTACGGTCACTATACTGCCGACGTGACGCGGACATTCCCGGTGAGCGGCAAGTTCACTCCCGCCCAGGCAGACATTTACCAGATTGTGTACGACGCGCAGGAGGCCGCCGCCCGCGCCATCCGTCCCGGCGCAACCCTCACCGATGTTCATAACGCGGCATTGAAAGTAGTCAAAGACGGGTTATTGAAGCTCGGGTTGATTACCGATCCCAACTCAAATCAATACCGTCTCTGGTTCATGCACGGCACCTCGCACTGGCTCGGCATGAACGTCCACGACGTCGGCGGTCGCGACGTGAAGTTCGAGCCCGGCATGGTCTTCACGAACGAACCCGGCGTCTACATTCGTGAAGATGCCCTCGACTACCTGCCGAAGACGCCGGAATCCGAACGCTTCATCTCCGCCGTCCGCCCGGCCTTCGAGAAGTACAAAAATATCGGCGTGCGTATTGAAGATGATATGCTCGTCACCTCAGACGGCTACCGCTGGATGACCGCCGCCCTCCCGCGCAGCATCGCCGACATCGAATCCTTCCTCAGGCGCGCACGTCAACAATAGCCCTTGATCTGAGATCTCAAATCCGCAGATCTGAAATCCTTCTCCTTTTCTGAGATCTCAAATCTCCCATCTCAAATTCTTCCTCCGTCTTCCTCCGTGTCCTGCGGCGGTTCAAGCTTTTGGTTGTGGGCGGGCCGAAATTGGTCAAACTGATCTTCTTCAAGAGAATATGAAGGGTTGCGCTTTCTGGCAATCGGTTTAAGATAAGCAGGAGAGGGCGAACCGGCCCTCCTTTGATAGAAGCGGATGCGGACTTGCGTGAGAGGTGAAGAATGAACGCACAGCAACTCATTGAACGCGATCCGGAGAAGTTGGGCGGCACGCCTGTGTTCTATGGGACGCGGGTGCCGATCAAGAACCTGTTTAGAGGCGGGCGAAAGCGTTGACGAGTTTCTCGACCAATTCCCGACCGTGACGCGCGAGCAGGCTTTAGGTGTGCTGGAAATCTACAGAGAGTGGCTGGTTGAAGATGAAACTGCTGCTTGACGAGTGCGTGACGCGGTACGTCAAACGCGATCTGGTGATGGAACATGATCAACAGAACATCGCCGGCCTCGACCTTGCATCCTAATTCTTGCTGCCAAAAGCAACGCCTACGCATCGCTCAAGCCGCTCATGCCCCAAGCTCTCGATGCTCTTAAGAAAATCCAAAAGGCATAGCGAGTAGCGGTGTGCCAGCGCTCCTGTTTGCAAAGAATATATCAAGGCTGTTACCCGTTTTGCCGCGCCCACTCGCGCACCCGCCGCAACCAAACCAGCCGCTCAACCGATCTGCCCTCTTCCAATAAGCGTGAGACGACTGCACCTGTTACGCCTGGTAAAGCCGCGCTTTCCTCTCGCTCAATATACTCTTCACCCTCCGGCACAAAGATGGCTAATCGCTTTCCGTCACGCTGTCACACCTCAGGCACGGCCATCTGCGCGTAGATCGGAAACTTGCTCAAGGATGGACTGGTGATGTCTATCTCGACGATGACATCCGGCGGAGGATCAACCGTGAGGTCGAGCCTTGTCTTGCCTTTGACGCGCCCCACATTCTGGACGTAGAAGCATGCGTCCGGCTCGAACCCGCGCGCCAAATCTTCACGCCGGAAGGTCGTCGAGCCGAAACCTTCTACATTCACCGACATCTCTTCGGCAGCGATGTTAACCAACAGTGTCGCCATCTCTTTAAGGTGTTCATGTTCGGCGGATGGACTCACGATCTCCAACAGTCCCCGGTCATAGGTGAAGCGCGGTGCGCTGCAATCCTGATGAGCAGCCAGCAACTCCTCGTAAAGCTCCCAACTGATAATGTCCAAAACCACCCTTTGTTCCGGCGGACTGAGCACCGTTGCCATCGTTTTAATTCCTCACCCCATATTCCTCTGTGTTGCCGAAGGCCCAGCCTCCTCTTTTTCTCGCAAGATTTGGCTTCGGCTGAAACTATTTCGCTTCTTCTTTGTTTTCCTCTGTGACCCTCTGTGCCCTCTGTGGTTCAAACCGCTTTCCCCTTTCATTCATAGCTCAACGCCTCGACCGCATCCTGTCGGGCGGCCCGCAGCGCCGGGTAGAGCGCCCCGATCGTGCCGCCGATCAGCCCGACACCAAACGCAACCCCCACCCACAGGGGCTCGACTTCGACGCTCAGCGATGTCGAGCGCATCACGGCGTAACGGGTGGCGAGGGTTAGAATAACGCCCACCACGACACCGAGCAGACTGATGAGAATGGCCTCCTGCTCGATCACCCAGGCGATCGCCGCCTTCGACATCCCCAGTGATTTAAGGATACCGATCTGCCGCGTCCGCTCCGTGACCGTCGTGTACATCGCCAGCAGGATCACCAGCATACTGATGGCGGCGGCAATCGCGACCACCACGTTGAGGAAGACCGTAAGCGCGGGCACGCCCGTCAAGTAAAGCTCCGGCAGCTCGCGGGTGAAGATGATTTGATCGTCGGGAAAGCTCGCCCGGATGCGCGCGGCGACTGTGTCCTGATCGGCGGGTGTGTTGCACGCGACCAGTATCGCCGTGCAAAACCCCTCGCTGCCTACCTGCTCCTGCATGACCGGCAGGGGAATCTTGATGCGCCCGCCGCCCGGCGGCTCGTAAATGCCGACGATCCGAAAGGGACGTTCGAAAAGCTGCACGGTCATCCCCGCCGTCGCCTGATGCTCTTTTTGCCAGACGGTATCGACAATCGCCTCATCCCCGCCGATCAGCTTCCGGCCTTCCACGATATGCAGCCCGGCAATCGCCGCGTACTCGTCAAACAGAACTCCGTCGATAATGCGGCTCCCAAAGCCGCTCTCGCTCTTATCAAAACTCTGGCCGACGGGGACGCCGGCCCGCACACCCTCTATCCGTGCGAGCTCCTGCGCGTGCGCCACCGGGAGCACGAAAGGCTGCGAGCCGCCGAGACCGAGCGTGCCGGAAGAGCGCACCATAATCTCGGCCCCGATATTAGACTCGCGCCTGCCGCGCTCGCGCAGCATCCCATGCGCCAGCCCGACCGTGAAGACGATCAGCAGCACGCCGATGGCGATGCCGCATATGCTCACAAAGGTGCGGGCCGGTCGATGTGCGATGTTTGAGAGAACCAGATTATCCATAATTTTACGCAGGCGCGGGCTGCGATCCATCAAGCGGCGCGTGGCATTAGGCACCGCGCGCCATGCGAGAATAAAGATCCCGACGACGGTCCAAAATAGTATCCCGGCTTTGCGCACGAGAGCCAACGCCACGCCGGTCGCGGCAGCATAGCCTAATGTCCGCAAAATTACTTCGGTGCCACCCTCGTACACGCCGATGGTCGCCGGCACAAAGCCGAAGACAAAGTTTATCACTTTCGTTAACGACTCGATAACGTAAGCCGCTTGAACGTGCGCGTCGAAGCCGAGCATGTGCAGCGTGACATAGACTTCGACGACGCTCGCCGCGTGGGAAAGGAGATCGAAGCCCAGTATCGCGAAGAATGACCCCGTGCGGTGTTTGTAGAAATCGTAAACGTTCGTTTCCAGCCGGTATATATAGTCACGCCGCGAAACCAGTGGCCTGGGCTTCAAACCGGTCCGCGCCAGCCGGTCTATCATCCAGGTCAGGAGAGCGACGCGGCGCCTCGCCGCCAGACCCGCCGCGATAATGCCGAGCACGGCGCACGCCGCAATCGCGAACAGCACGTAGCGGACGAGCGACGGCAATTCGTAGGAGGCGAGCATCACGCACGCGCCGCTCAGGATAAAGAAGACGACCGACAGGTAATAAAGCAGGTTGTCTATCACCAGCGCCGAGACGCCGTAGACGAGCGGAAGGCGCTTGCGCAGGAGCGCCACCTTCGTCGCCTCGCCGAGCAGCGGCCCGGCGAAGGTGAGAAATGAGATCACTTCGCCGCCCAGCCTGGCGGCGAGGGCCTGCGGAAAGCTGAACCCCCTGTGCTCGGGCGGGACGGCTGCGCTCATGGCCAGCGTGCGTAGAACGTGGCGCGTGCCGCTGATCGCGAGCAAGATAAAGAAGCCGAATCCAATCCGCGCGAGCGCGTCGAAGATCGGTTGCACGCCGACGCGGTTGATGACGTAGATCAGAAGACCCACGCCGAGCAGAAAAGCGATGGCTTGACCCCAGATCATGGAGCGGCGTGCGCCGCTCCCGGCCGCCGCTTCTACTTCAGGTGAAAGATCTACTACCTCACCGCCGGCCGTGCCATTACCCCTCTCTATCTGTTCATCCGTTGTGATCAATGTGCGCTGCCTACCCCTTCCGCGACAGGGGGATTCGCCCGTTCCTTGATCGTACCATTCACAACCTCCTGAATGATACGACCCGGGAAACGGCGAAAGCCCCGGTCCCATAATACCTGAACAGGCTCCTGCTCGTGGCGAAGCTCACCCGTCAACGCCAGCACCGTCGGCACAAAACTTAAACTGTCATACGGCTCTTCGACAACCGAAGCGCGCGGGATACCTGTCCGCTCGCCCCCCGCAAACATGAGGGTCGCGTGCGTCGAAATGCGGAAAAATGAGCCGTGGTTGCCGCCCGGGTTAAAACCGCGCACGTCGAAATTCCAATGGTTGTTGGCGAGTACGAGCAGGTCCGTCTCCACCAGACCGCGCCGGCGCTGACGAAAACGGCGGAGCAGTCGCTCGTCAAGCGTCAGCCCCGGAATATCCGTCGAGAGGGTCTCAAGCTGATGCTGAGTGAGCTGTTCGTGCAGCCCGACGAGCGCGTTGGAGTATTCCGTTTTATGCAGCGCGTTGAGCCACTCCAGGTCCGTGTGCCAGTCATTCAGCCATGCGGCGCGTGATTCGCCGGCAAGGTTCAGGTCTTTGTCCTCCCAGATCTTCAAGGGCAGTCCGGCGCGCCACGCCTCCCGCTTGAATTGGATCGCCCCGTTAGCGTCCTGCGTCAGACCCGAGATCGGCACGTAGCGCAGGCTCAGGCGCCCGCCCCCGTCTTCGCGCGAAAGAATCAGGGCCTGCCGCTCCGGCCCGCCGTAAACCCACAAGACATCGCCGTCAGGCCGCAGGTCATTCTCGAGCACCGGCCTCATGACCTCGCGCGGGATGCGCGTGGCAACAAAATCAACCGGATGGTTACTCACGCCCGCCTGGACGTTGTTGATCACCGTCACATCTCCGAGTAACGAAAAGTAGTCAACGCGCGCGAAGCTCTTCCACATATCGAGCGAACCGTCGCCCGTCATCACAAAGCCGCCCGGAGCAACGCCGGCCACATAATTCTGCAGCTCGTGTATCGTATTACGATCAGCCATCGATCCTTTCGGGATCAGATCTTCGATGCGTAGGTGCGCCGGATCGAAGTTCTGGCGTTTCAGCGCCGTCAGGTTCGCCAGCGTACGCACGTAGGCCCGGTATTTTTGCTCGTCAGACAGCCATACGTTCAGACGCGCGGAGAGACGGCGCGACTCCTTATCGCGCCCCGCATCCTTGTCCGCCTGGGTCCATTTCTTCGGCTGCGCCTCGACCATCTCGCGCTGTTTTTCGATGGCGCGCCGGAGTGCGCCCAGCTCTTCATTCAATTGAGTGAGCTCCGTCTCCCAGCCTTCACGCCGCCCGTCGAGCGTCCTGAAAAAAGCGTCGGTTAACGCCTGCCTCAAAGGCCCCGCGACGTCCGTGCGCCGGAGTTCCTGCAGGAGAATTTGGAGCACGTTGAGGTCGCTATCACGCAGGTGAATCGAGGCGCGCTCATTGCCGTCGAAATCCAGCAGCGCCGTCGGATAATCCGCGCCCCGGCCTTTCAGATAGTAGGATTCTGACGAAGACGTCGTAATTAATGAGACCAGCGGGTACACGCCCTTGAGTGAATAGTCCATCATCGGGCGCCGCTTCGTGATCACGTGATGACCGCCGCCGCCGGCGCTGCTGAGCAGTGTGACCAGATTGTAGCCCTGACTGTAAACGCGTTCGTCCGTGTTGAAGCCGTGATCGGAAACCATAATCAACGCCGTGTCCGCGGCTTCCGGGCTCCTTTGCATCGCCGTCCAGACCCGCCCCACCGTCGCGTCCAGCTCCTGCAAGGCGTAGAGGTGCGATGCGCGGTCGCGGTTATGATGAGCGCGGTGATCGAATTCTGTCGTGTAGTAGTCGAGGTAACGTATGCGCGGGTCTCGCAGGTTTTCGATGAGCTCGCGCTCTAGCTGGTCGCTGACGATGTTACGCGCTTCAATGCCCGTCGCCCATTCGTCAACGAGTTCCCGCGGGCCGCGTGTCGTCAGGCGATTTTGGAGGGCGCGTTTAAGTATGTCCCAGCGTATGCCGCGCTGGTAAAGCTGAAAGCTGGTCGATCGCTCGTCGTAAGGGTAAGCGTCGATCAAGAGCGGGAGCCCGACCTCGTCCAGGACTTCCGGGCCCGGCATATCAACCCGCCGGTAGAACGCAGATTCGATATAAAAAGGGATAAAGTTCAGGTAATCATAGGAGTGTAGAGTTAAGCGGTCGAATTCCACGTTCCCTTTAATCTGTAAATGCTGGCCCGTCTCCAGCAGCGACCACGAAGGGCCGGACAGACTCATGCCACGCACGTAAAAATTCGCGACCCGCGTCCCGCGCTCGTAAAAAACGTGCTCGATCCATGGGAGTTGACTCTTGCCCGTGCGCGGATCTATTTCACGCACAAAACGGTCGACGAGGTCGGCAGGGAGGCCGTCCACCTTGATGATAACAATCCTTTTCGCCTGCCCCTGGGCGAGCGCCAGCCAGAGTAAAGTGAGTGTCAGGGCGGCGAAAAAACGGGGCCCAGCAATGATGCACCGATCCCCTCGCTCGCTGAAAGGTAAATATGGATGGTTCAGCATCCCCGCGCGCCCTGCTATTCCCGAGTGTTCGGTCTCCCTTTTACTGAAACTCATTGCTCGCCCATCTTTAAAATCACCCTGGCATCTGACGGCGCGGTGCTCTGCTTTTCACCGGCGGCCCGGCGCAGGTAAGCGGCGCTCAGGTTGCGCCAGTTCTCGTCAATCCGCGGGTCGCGATAGATGCGCAAGAGCTCCCTCTTGGCCGCCCTGTTGTTGATGCGGTAAAGGCACTTCAAGGCCAGCTCACGCGTCTCCCTGTCTTCCGTCTGCATGAAAATACGGGCCGCCGCGACCGCAGTTTTGCCGCCCGCCGCCGCGCCCCGGTCCGCAATAAAACCGAGCGCGCGCCGGACATCTTTGATGCTTCTGACGACCTCAATGCGAGGACCCGATTGCGACACCTCGCGTAAAAAACGCTCATCATAATCCAGGCGGCGGCGGAGTTCCATGCGCGCACGCAAATCTGCGGTCTCCTTCTCCCGATGCGTATACATACCGAGACTCAGTAAATTAGTGAGACGAAAGAGTGCCCGTGCGGCACGCCCGTGCGCAAGTGCTTCCATTTCTGCGCGGCGATCAAGAGACAAACGCGCGGGCAGCCCGTCGGGGCGACGCGCGTAAGCGACAAGCGCTTCATGCTGGTCTCTCGCCAATTGCGCCTCAGCGCGTAACCCATTTTCGAGCGGATTAAGTGAGACATGTTCCAGGCGGTTACTTATCTGGTCACGCAAGCGCGGGTCGAGCGAAGTGTCGAGAGAGAGTAGAAGCTTTAATTGTGAGTAGGCGCGCACGCGCGACGGTTGATTAATGTCTGCGCCGCGCCTGCCCGTCACGAAGTCATAAACGGTGCGCCCTAAAAAAAAGGATATGTCCTCGAACGGTGAAAGCGAAAGAATGTTGCGCGCCACATCCCGGACCACCCGGCGCGACATCTCGCGCCTCTTCGGGTTCGCGCGGTCCCGAAAATCGACCAGCAGAATGGGAATCTTCGGGTGGTCCAACCCGTAGACGGCGAGGGGGATCATCGGCACCGCCCGGCCGCCCGGCGCCCCCGGGGAGACCGCGCGGTTCTCCGCGTCGAGATAGCGCATCTGCGTCAACCCCTGCCAGTCACGAAGACGGTCATCGCGCCATGGGTTAGCAATATTCAGGAAACGGGAGTCGAAGGGGCGGCCGCGATAGCGCGCCAGGTCGGGCCGGGCCACCCACAGGAGCGCATGCGTGGCGCTTCCGTCAGCCATTTCGAGCGGCTCGAAATAGAGGGATTCGGCTTCCGCCCGCTGCCGCAAGAGCTCCCAATTCCGGCCCAGCACGTCGCGCGTCCGAGTCGTCTGCTTCTCATAAACCCGCTGAAGATTAGCCCTGTCAATAATTCCGCCGAGCGGCCTGTCCGTCAGCATCAATCGCGCCGCGATGTCCTGCATTTCCTGGTCCGACAACGCCGAGTCAGCCTTCGCCGTCGCCTCATAGAGGGAAAGAACGGCCAGAGAGCGAGCGATGTGCGCCCTCCGGTAGTCTCGCCGGTTAGTGCCGTAAGTGAGTGCCGAGGCCTTAAGCGGAATAAGGTAAGAGTCCGGCGAAATGTTTTGCAGCCCGAGCCAGAAAATTCCCTCCCACAGCTTGTGACCGGCCGCCGCCAGGTCCATCAGCGGCGGCGGAGAGATCCTGGTCGTCGCGTGTTTCTTGCTGCCAACACGGTTGTAGAGAAAGGGGACCGCGCCGGCCATCCGCTGGAGCGCCGTCGGTCTCGTGTAAGTCAGCACCCAGAGATAACGCAGGCGATCATTCACCGGATTGGAATCGCCCAGGGTGTCGCGCAGGACGCTGATCAGCGGCACCTCAGGCGCCGGCTCGTTTCCTTGCCGCAGGCCATCCATCCGGCAAAAGATTGTCAGTAATTCCGCGCCACCCGCCACCCCGATGCGTTCAAGGCGAAACAACAGCTTGGTTGATTGCTGAACGACCGTCATCGGGCCCGCCTGCGCCGGAGTTTCAGTTTGAATATTAGCTGTTTGAGCCGCGCCTGTTGAACGGGCGATCGGCGAGAGCGCGAGAAGGAGAGAGAAGAACAGGTGGCCCGCACGCCGTGCGCTTTGTGATAAGAAAACGCCGCTGATTTTCATCATTATAGCGTTTTAGATCTTAGGAAATTTACTCTCTTTGGAGCGAAATAACTGCGCCTGTTGTCCTGAACACCCAGCATCTTACGCCGGCAACATCAGATCCCTTGCTGGCACATGATAGAGCAGCAATATCCATACCGCTTGGGTTAACCGGTCACGGTCACCTCCCCAGCCGCTCAGTTCTCGATCTTAATCCTTAATGATCATCATTAGCGCGGCGCGTTTGCTATCGCTGCCGCACTGTGTGGGAGAGTTGTATTCGCATTACTACTGGCGCTCTGGTCCCCGTCCGGCGATTCCGTAGACTTCCAGTTGGCCCGCTGGAGAAGCGCGACCGCGTAGCGAACCGGCACGGCAAAATTAGACGCGCTGTTTTCAGTAAAAACCGCAAAGTTAATGCCGATCACCCGCCCGGTCGGGCCGAACAAGGGCGCCCCTGACCCGCCCTCAGCCGTCCGCGCATCGTAGACAATACGGCCCGGGTTTAAATCCGTAATGTGTCCCTGCGTCGTCAGCGGCTGGATGCGGTTCTTTTCCGACAGATAGCCAAGCAGCGATTCGAGCGAGCCGTAGCGCGCCTGGATGCCGCGCGCCTCCGCTTCATCCATCAACGCCAGCAGGCGATCGGGGCCGGAAGGGTAACCCATCATTACCACAGCCTTGCCGACGGCCACCGCGTCAGGGTCCTTCTCAAGTGGCAATACCGGAATCCCCGCCGGAATCTCCTTCAGGTCGAGTGTGCAGGCGGCGAGGTCTTCGCGCTGCGCGGCCATCTTGAACCTTAAAGTGATCGGCTGCGGGTGGCCGGGGAAGAAGGCCATTAGCTTGCGCAGGCGCGGCTGACCGTTGACGCTGCCGCCCAGGCCCTTCGCGCGCTCATCGGCAAGCCACGGCTGCGCGACATGCCGGTTCGTCAAAACGAAACCGTCGCCGACGTAGAACCCCGTACCGACGAATTCAAATTCAGCAACCGGCCCTTTGCCCTCCGGCGTGAGCGGCAGAGTATCATTGCCGTTGTTAATCACCGCGCCGTCTTCGCCCGTCTGCGTCTCCGGGTAGCGCAACGGGCGGTTGGTCCCGGCTTCTACAAACCCGAACGAGCCCGTAATCAGGCAGACCCCGCGGCCGTACTCGCTGCGTATCTTGACGGCGAGCGACAGACTTTCGCGAATCTCCTTATTAGACTGATCCAGATCGGAAAGCTGTGAATTGGTGCGGTTTACCTGATCCTCCATCTTACCCAACTGCGCGCGCTGGGCCTCGATCAGGCGGCGGCTTTGCTGAAGCTCCTTGAAGAGCAGAAAGCCGATGTAAAGGATGCCCCCGACCAGCGCGAGGGCAATAGCGAGCGTCACCAGTTTGGTGCCGGTATTGATCTCGCGGACGAGCTCGCGCGTAAACTCGCGCAAAAACACCTTGGCGTCGTCGCGGCGGACCGTGGCGGCCGATTCCAGCGCCGCGTGTTCGATAAACGGCGCCACATGCGTGTCGCGGCGGGGGCCGGGGACCAGTGCCGGCAGCGAGCCCACGGGAAAAAACGTGAGCATCAGACTTGATGGGCCGATCCGGACTTCGTCGCCGTCAGCTATCTTCGTAGCTACCTCGAGCGGCCTGCCGTTATACGTGATGCCTAGAGATTGATCGAAATCGGTGACGTGGTAGTACCCGTTTGTGCGCGCGAGTTCGAGCAACAAGCCGTTAGCGGATGAGGAGGGCGGAAGGTCGGAGGCGCGGATTCTGAGATCGCAGTCCTCGCACGCACCGATGCGGATCCGGTTCTGTGACAGCACTTCCGTGTGCTTATCCAGCCCAGCGGCGATATGAATTACCAGTCCGTCCGCCATAAAACAGCCAGCATAATTAGCGCCAACGAAGATGAAATTAGGCCACCACGCGCCGACCGCTTCTTACCCTCCTGCGGTCATGTGAGCAGTCGCCCCAACGCTCAATATACAATATTATTTGAGAGCGCGCGAGCAAAGAGCTCGTGCATTTTATTTAGGCGGCGTCGTTATTCATTAGGCGTCTTGATTCTCTTCCACCAGCTCTTTCAGCGTATGCGCCAGGCTTTCCATATCACTGATCCAATCTTGATGTTGCTGCGTGTTAAGGCGAGAAGGTCTATTCTCCACAAGCTTTTCCAGCGTCACCTTCATCTCCCCGTACATGTTTACGAGCATCGGCCGCGGTATGCGCTGCTCTATTGTCCCTTCAATCCAAAAGGTTTTGTTCGGCCCATACAGACGCCCATTCTCCCACAGCCAATCTTCGGCTTCTAAAGAATTGAATAGTGAGACCGGATTCTTATCTGGAAGCCGCATGACCCTATTCCGTTAAAGCATAGGATATATGCCCGCTTTTGCGGGAGCCATTTAAGGACTTAAAACTTCAGCCGGAAAGATAGTTGCAACCTTCTGGGCGGCTGTGCGGCGACCGCCTGCCCGAAGAAAGGCGAGCTCAGATTGCCGATGAAGCTGACAAAGTTTACCCTATTGAGGACATTGAAAGCATCTACCGCCAACGTGCCTTTCAGCCCGCTCTCCTTCTTCTTCCCCTTCACCAGGAAGAACTCGCGCGACCAGCGCAGATCCAGGTCTGCGTAACCCGGCCCCTGTAAGCTATTCCTTGGGACACCGGCGGGGCGAGCGTTGGCTGTGCCGGTATGAAACTCGTCGAGGCCGGTGGTCATGGTATAGGGAAGCCCCGAAGAGAGCGACAGGGAGACGCCGAGGTTGAAAAGCTTGCCGGGATTTATCGTACCGAGCAGCTCGAAACGTTGACGCCGGTCAAAATCCGAGCGCGCCCACTCGCCCGAGAGGTCATAGGCGTTCGGCGGGAAGTAGTTGATCCCACTTGTATTGTCGTGAGCCGAGGCCAGGCGGTACTGCGCCACCCCGGTGAAATACTTCGTCACGTTGCCGCGCAACGTCACTTCCAGCGAATCGCCGGCGCTCCGCCCTGCCGGCTCGATCTCACGCAGTAAACCGATCGAAGGATCAGGACGCAACGCATAGGCGGGTGGCAATGGCGCATTGATATCCCGCGAGCGGAAGAGGTCTATCCCGCGATAGCCGAGATAGGTGACGGCCAGAGTGGTAGATTTCCGTAGCTGTCGTTCAACCCCCAGGCTGTATTGAAGGGTATATGGAATGTTGAAATTCGGGTCCAGGCGCGTCATGCTGACGGGCTGGGCTGTCAAAGACGCGCCGTTGCTCAATGGGTCCGGGTATCCGGGGTTTGGCAGCACATACAGTCGAATCCGTGAGCCGTTGAAGAGCTGTATATCTTGAACTGGCCGCGGGCCCGCCCGGTCGTAGAAGACGCCCGCGCCGCCGCGAACGACAGTCTTCTGGCCCTTGCCCGGGGCGTAAGCGAAAGAGAATCGCGGCGCAAAGTTATTGTTGTCGTGATAGTAATTTTCCCAGTCATAACGCAGCCCCACCGAGAGCATCAGGTTCTTGCGCGGATGGTATTCATCCTGAACAAATAGTCCGAACACCTTCTGGAGGAAAATGATGTGCCCGTTTCCCTGTTGCTGCACGAAAGAGTAGGGCCGGCGCTGGAGATAATCTTGCAAGCTGGAGAAGTAGAACGTCCCCGCGGAATTAGTGTTGTTATCCAGGCCGCGGCGGCTCCAATCAGGAACGTTGATGCCTCCCTTGATGAGGTGCTTGCCCGTCGAGTAGGAGAGCATCTCCATCATCTGGGCATGATATTCCGTCCTCAATTGATCGGCCTGCGCGCCGCCGCCCGTGAAAGCGTCGAGGATCACGATCTTCGGATCACGGGTGACGCTCATGGTAGACTGCCGTTCGGCGCCGACCAGAAGCCGAAAGTTATTAACCAGCTTCGGTGAAAGCACGGTCTGCTGGCTGTATGTGATCTCCTGCTCCATGTTCCGGTAGTTGATGCCCGCTTCGGGCAGGATGGTGCCGCCCACCCCCTGGTTGGCCGTGCTCTGGCCCAGATAAGAATAGCGCAGCGAAAAGCTGTTCGTATCGCTAAGAGCATGACTGATCTGGCCCGCCACTAGCAGGTTACGCACGGGGGCGGGCACATTCTCCTGGACCGTCCCGGCCGGCCCCTTAGCAAAGACGACCGCCTGGACATCCTCCTCGTTGCGATTTACCGAGACCAAAAAGGATGTCTTCTTGCTCCGCCGAATGGGTCCGGTAAAGACCCCCTCGTAGATGCGCCGCTGCTCGGGAGGCCGTGTCAGCGCGAAAGGATTACGCGCGTTGAGATGCGCGTCGCGAAAGATGAAGTTAAAGGCCCCGTGGTAATCCGTCGATCCCGGCTTGGTCGTCACCTCGATGCGACCGCGCCCGGGGCGCTGGTATTCTGCCGAATATGGATCCTGATTGATCTTTATCTCTTTGATGGCCGACGCTGAGACCCCGAGATTATTGACCTCCATCCCATTGACGATGAGGGTGACTCCGCCGGTGCCGGCGCTCCCGGGGTCCAGGAACCGCGACATCGCGCCGATGTAGTCCTGGTCGAACACCGGTAGATTGCTCAGCGATTGCTCGGTCAGTGCGACGCTATCCTTATTCTCGCTCGGTTCGGTGCTGATCTGCGCCGGCTCGCTCGTGACAGTTGTCTCCGAACGGACACTGGCGACCGGCATCGAAATGCGCAACGGAGCGGGGGGCTGCGATCCGACGGTCACATCCGCCGTCGTTGACTCAAAGCCTTCGTACGTGACCTCAATCTGATATTTGGCGGGTGGTACCCGGTTGAATCGGAAGCTGCCGGATTGGTCGGTCTTTGTCGACCGTTGCGTCATGTTCCCGCCGCTTAGCTCCACGAGCGCGCCAACTATGGCGGCGCCTGTTTGGTCCTGTACGACGCCGGTGATAGAAGAACGATCAGAGGGGGACTGAGAGTTGCCGGCCGCAGAAATGACTAAAAGTAGAACCGCCGGCCAAAAAAGACGACGTAACATCAAAGATTCCTCCGGGATCATCAACCGCCCGCAGTATTTAGAGATCGATCTCAATCGCGATGAGCAAGCGGGCTCGTTCCGATGCCTGCCCCGCATGCTTATCCGTTTCTCACAATACACTTACGAAGATTAAAGCAACATTAATTCAGACAGTCTCCTAAATTTGCGGTGTTCTAGAGCAGTTTGCAATAGTACGTATGGAGGGATCATTATTAACAGGCGGGGAGTTGCTACCATCTATCCTGAATTGATTAAGCTTTTCCTCTGTGAACCTCTGTGCCCCCTGTGGTTCAAATCGCCTCCTCCCATACACTCAAGTGAATCATGCTCCAGCGGCTGGGGGATTAATTTTTCAGAATTGAAGAGAAGCGAAAATGGCATCTACATGCTGCGTCGCCGCCATCACCGCTAAACTGAGTACTGGCAGGTAAGCGGAATGAGCACCCGGCTCTTACTGGAGCCGGGTGCTCATTGATTAAAGTTTGACTGTCCACCCTTGAGAAGATAGGAGAGATTCTTCCCCTCAAGACCTGCGTTGCTATTCGCGCTTATTGACGATCGTTACGATTCTCCCGTCTTTCATCGCGCCTATCACCTCTGTTCTCGCGCCTGTCATCACGGCGGCTCTGATTCTGCATCGCGCGGCGACGACGATGTCTTCTTCTCCTGCGCCTTTGGCCCTGGTCATTGTCACGCCTCTCCTCGCGACGTCCTGGATCTTGTGCAGTAGTGGTGCTGCTGTTGGTGTTCAGCGAGAACGCGAATTGCCCAAAGCTGAAAACGAATAGTAGCGCCAGCACAATACCGGTTTTCTTGATCACAGTCCTCCCCCCTCCTGACAGATGTCAAAGTTAAGAGACCTCGGGGGCTTTCAGGGGAACGATCTTCATTTATACATTGAATAGACCCGCACTACAAGTAGCGCTCATCGTAAAGCCTACTCAAAAGCTTCGTGACTTCGACGTTTTGCTCCGTGTTTTTGAAGAGAGAAAAAGATGTACGTGCGGGCGACACTCAAAGAGGCTCCCCTTAATCAAGTGTTTATTGGGCTTACTGGAAAACGTCTAAGCCATAAGAGCTACGGCACGGGGCTTGTTATAGTGAAGGCCCGGTGGTTTGGTTATGAAAAAACTGATTGCAGCAATATCGGGCATGGTGCTGGTCGGGGTGGTCGCCCTGCCGGCTGCGGCGCAGGGACGCAACTGGAATTACGCACATCAAGGTTATTCGCGAAATTATGATCGCGACCGGGATGGCCGGCGCGACCGCCGTGACACCCGAAACTACGACCGTGACGGCGATTTTAACCGTCGAAACATTCGGAATTTCGACCGCGACCGTGACGGCGATGTCGATTACAACCGTCGTGATACGTGGAATTCCTATCGTTACCGTGAGGACAATCACAACCGTCATCGCTCACGCTACTGAGCAATGGCGGGTAACGGGATCGATCGCTCTGATCCATTATGTTCTTCGTGATCATGCATTGAAGACCTTGATGGCGCGCACCATCTTTCCCCCTCATGCCAAGATTCGGGCGACCCGACGAGCACTCATCAGGTCGCCCGAGCTGCGAACGAGGTAGACCAAAATGCTACTCCGTTCACGCCCGGCAATTAATCCCAAGGGTGCCATTTCCCGGGATTCTCACGCGACGTTTGCTGCCTTCTTCGGTGTCCAGCGAAGGACAGGGCGGCGCGCCGCCGCCGCTTCGTCCAGGCGACCGATCCGCGTCGAATGCGGCGCGTTGAGCACCGTCTCCGGTTCTTCGATCGCTTCACGCGCAATGGAGCGCATCGCCTCGACAAACTGATCAAGTTCCCGCCGCCCGACAGATTCCGTCGGCTCGATCAGCATCGCGCCCTGCACGATCAGGGGGAAGTAGATTGTCATCGGGTGAAAGCCATAATCAATGAGCCTCTTCGCGATGTCGAGGGTATGCACGCCTTTTCGTGATTGGCGTTTATCGGTGAAAACCACTTCGTGCATCGGCGGCCCTTCGAAGGGTTTATCGTAATCGGCGGCCAGCTTGTGCGCGACGTACCGCGCATTGAGCACAGCCGTTTCTGTCGCTTCACGCAGACCGTCAAAACCGTGCGTCTGGATATAGGCGAGCGCCCGCGACATCATTCCGAAATTCCCAAAGAAGGCCTTGACGCGGCCGATCGACTGCGGCCGGTTATAATCCAGCAGATACTTCTCACCCTCTTTAACAACGCGCGGCACGGGCAGGAACGGTTCGAGTTCCTTCGTACAACAGCATGGGCCGCAGCCGGGGCCGCCGCCGCCGTGTGGCGTCGAGAAGGTTTTGTGCAGATTCAAATGGATCACGTCAACGCACATATCGCCGGGTCGCGCGACGCCGACGAGCGCGTTCATGTTCGCCCCGTCCATGTAGACGAGGCCGCCCGCGTCGTGTACGATCCGGCAAATTTCGCTGATATTCTTTTCAAACAGCCCGAGTGTGTTCGGGTTGGTTAGCATGAGGCCCGCCACATCGCCGTGCGCGCACAATTCGCGCAGGTGATCAAGGTCAGTCAGACCTTCGGCGGTGGAGCGGATCGTCTTCACGGTAAAGCCCGAGAGGTGGGCCGACGCAGGGTTGGTGCCGTGAGCAGAATCAGGAATCAACATCGTACGCCGCCGCGCCGAGGTGCCCTTGCTGTCGTGAGCGTCGAGGTAGGCGCGGATCATCATCACGCCCGTCATCTCCCCGTGTGCGCCCGCCGCCGGTTGCAGGGATACGCCCGCGAGTCCCGTGATCTCCGAAAGGTGCTGTTGCAATTCGTAGATTACTTGCAAGGCGCCCTGCGCGTCTTCTTCGGGTGCGAGGGGGTGCAGACCGGCCAGACCGGGGATGCGCGCCACCCTCTCGTTCAAACGCGAGTTGTATTTCATTGTGCACGAGCCGAGCGGATACATCCCGAGATCAATCGAATAATTCCACGTCGACATGCGCGTGAAGTGGCGCACAACATCCACCTCGCTCACCTCGGGCATCCCTTCGAGATCATCCTCGCGCCGCAGATCCGCCGGTAAAATCTCGTCCGGCGGCACACCGTCGACGTCGAGCGGCGGCAGCCGGTAGCCTACGCGGCCGGTCTCTGAGCGCTCAAAAATCAGAGCTTCGTTCTGCGTCGGGTGCGATGTAACTTTGGTAATATTCGTCGACTTCATTTCTTCATCTGAAATCTCAAATTTCCACTCCCAAATTCTTCTGAGATATCAAATTTCAATTTTGAAATTCTTCCTTCGTCTTCCCTGCGGCGCCCTCAGCGGAT
>CAYLJO010000017.1:0-45087 GCA_964383905.1 uncultured Blastocatellaceae bacterium | reverse complement strand
CCATCTGGCTTGTGCTTTGGTCACTCTCAAACGGGTTTAGGGATGGCTTCTAGTCTTAATGATCTCTGGCACTTCGCCCAAATTTAATTTCACACTCTAATTGTCCCGGCTCAGCTTAATAGGCGCGGATTAAATTCTCGGCGGTTCATTATCCTTTGCTTTTAAAATCTCGGGGCTATCTAAACGTCCATCAGCAGGGTGATGGGCGCCTAGTCTGTTACTGGCGAGATCTTGCTTCAACAGCTTCCTATACCTTCAACGCCGGACGAAGCCCCGGCCGCTCCACCAGTTCCCCCTGTCTTACCTTTTTCGCCAGAACTGTATTAGTTAATAGTACGAGGCTGATCCACATCAGATCAGCGAGCAGAAGATGCGTAAGCTGCAACCGGATGGGTGCCAGCAAAGTAACGTTTAATAGCCCAACGCCAAGCTGGATCAGAATTAATGCCGCCAGTATCAAGCTGAACCGCCTCAACCAGTTTTCAGGTTTCAGGAAGCAGGCCACTCCGGCTGCTATAACCAGATAGCAGCTCACGGTAATCGCGATCGCCGGGTGCAGAAGTCGCAAGCGGATCAGCAGATGGGCGGTTGAAGAGAAGTCCTGTTTCAATCCTTCGGCAAGAGACGTCGCGGGGAATAGCGTATCGCCTAAAGCGGTCACCGCTCCGCTCACACCCAGAATCAATGTCCCTAACAAGCCCACCGCAAATATCCAGCCGAAACTGCCCTGCTCTCTCAGCCGTGGGGGCAGACCACCTAACGCCCACCATGCGGTCAGAGTCAAAGCAGCTAAAAGCATAAACGTGTTGGTGAGATGAACGGACATGAAAAGGGCACGCGCAACAGAAGCGTTAGTCGCGACAAGCTCGAATAGTACCAACCCGGCGCCCACCAACGCCTCAGTTATTAGAAACAGCACCGCGAGGCTTGTCCCTAATCGCAGGTGGTGCCCTTTGGGATAGGCTCGAAACGCCCAAACCGCCAGCACAACAATCAGAATCAGAGACAGACCGCTGGTCAGCCGGTGGGCTAGCTCTATCAACGTTTCAATGCGTGGGGCCCTTGGTATGACCTCTCCATTACAGAGTGGCCAGTGGCTGCCGCAACCGGCACCGGATCCGGAAGCGCGTACATAAGCGCCCCACAAAATGACCGCGAGGTTGTAGGTCAATACTACCCATGAGTAAATCGCGAACCTGCTTAGCTTCATTCGGATTCTCTTCGGTCAACGCCCTTTAATTCAGATGGTTTTATCCACCGATTAAAGGGACGAATCGATACCCGATGCCTCTCACTGTCAACAAGTGCTTGGGTTTGGATGGCTCGTTTTCAATATATTTTCTCAGGCGGACGATGAAATTATCAATCGCGCGCGTGTCGGTATCCTCCCGCAGGCCCCAGACTTCTTCAAGCATGGCTTTGCGCGAAACGACGCGCCCGGCATGCCGTATTAAATAGCGTAACAGCTCTGCTTCCATCAAAGTAAGTCGCACAATTTGATCGCCGGTACGCAGCTCAAGCGCCCCGAAATCAATCGTCCTGCCGTTAAAGGCATACAGATCATTCGCTTCGTCATGCTCGACAGCGTCTTTTGATTGAGCGCCGGAGTCCACCTCGGCTTGACGTTCGCCGGTCGCGGTCCGATCGTCCTGATCAAGGTGAAACCATTCGCGCCGCCGGAGCAGGCCATGCAAGCGCGCGATCAGTACGGCCAACTCGAATGGCTTAGGAAGGTAATCATCCGTGCCCGATTCGAATCCAAGTAGCACGTCCTCCGGGCGACCACGCGCCGTGAGCATCAATATGGGGACGAACTGCCCGGCCTCACGCAACTCCGAGGCGACGGTGAAGCCGTCCTTGCCGGGAAGCATCACGTCAAGCACAACGGCATCGTAGCGACGCCTGTCGGTCATCAGTAGTTCGAGCGCAGATTCACCATCGCCGACAACATCGACACTGTATCCTTCAGCTTCGAGGTTGAACCGCAAACCATCGGCGATGTGTTTCTCATCCTCCACGATTAGCACCGCGCTCATTTATTTAAGCCCTCGGAAGTTGAATAGTGAATGTGCTGCCGTGGCCTAAGCCCTCGCTCTCGGCGAAGACGCGCCCGCCATGTTTTTCAACGATCGAACGTACGATGAAAAGCCCCAGCCCGGTTCCCTTTACACGCGTCATAAAATGACCGGGCACACGATAGAATCGCTTGAAAATACGCTTGAGCTGCGAGCCGGGGATGCCGATCCCGCGGTCGGCAATGCGCACCGCAACGCGCTTCGCGTCGAGCGCCCTGACCTCAACTGATACACTTATCTCCTTGTCCGAATATTTGATGGCGTTATCAAGCAGGTTCGAAACGGCGGCGCGCAGCTCGTCGAGATCACCCGCGACACGCGCGCTCGCTTCATCCAACGATTCGACATAACGAAGCGAGTCGGCATTCAAATTATAACGCGTGCGCGTCAGGTCGAGGCACTCGCGCACCATCTCGCCAAGATCAATGACCGAGACGTTGATGCGCCGCCGCCGCTGGCTTGTGCGCCCGGCCCGCAATACCTGTTCAACCGTTTGTAGGAGGCGACCGTTGTCGGCAAGCATCACGTCGTAGAACTCTCGGCGTTGTGCTTCGCTCACGTCGCGCGTTATTAGTGTTTCGAGGTAGAGCCGGATCGAGGTGATAGGGGTTTTCAGTTCGTGCGTGACGGCATTGATGAAGGCATCATGCTGCTCGTTGCGCCGTATTTCCCGGATCAGGAAAGTTGTATTGAAGACGAGGCCGGCGATAATGAAGAGGAAGAAAATGATTCCCAGAATTAACAGCGCGACCTGGCGCCAGTTGAGAAGAATCCACCCGACGTTGAGCGCAACCGCCAGCGCGACTAGGCACGCCCCGAGCGTGATGAAGAAGATAACCGATGTCCGCCGACCTTTGACCCGCATAAGGGCTATTGTAAAGGATGAGGGCGGAAGGATGTAAGGACAAACGGGGAGCGACACGGAGGCCTGGGGGCGCGGAGAAGAAAACACATCACCGCGTCTCTTCCTTCGTCATGCTGCCCGGCGCAGAGTTCCAGTCTCAGATTGGGCAACCATTTTGGGACTGATTAGCTTGATCCCTTTCGCCAGTCCTAGAAATTGCAGCGTACGAATGCCCCACCAGTTGACATCTATCTCGTACCAGGCAAGTCCGTGGCGCGCAGCCGTCGGATGCGCATGGTGATTGTTGTGCCAGCCCTCGCCGAATGTGAGCATCGCGACCCACCAGTTGTTTGTCGAATCATCATTCGTCAAGAACCGGCGTTTGCCCCACATGTGTGTCGCCGAATTGACCAGCCACGTCGCGTGCAGCCCGACGGTGACGCGCATGAAGACGCCCCACAGTAGGAACGGCACGCCGCCGACCGCCAGCAGCGCCAACCCCAAAACGATAAGCGGCAGGAAATACCACCTTGATAGCCAGACCTGATAACGGTCTTTCATCAGGTCTGGAGCGTACCGCGCCAACACTTCCTTGTCATGCTGCTGCGCGGTCCCCGTTAAAATCCAACCGATATGCGACCACCATGCTCCGTCGCGCGGGGTGTGCGGGTCGCCGGGCGCATCGGTGTGGGAGTGATGGATGCGGTGTGTGGCCACCCACTGGATCGGGCCACCCTCCAGCGCCAGCGTGCCGCAGGTTGTCAGAAAGTATTCGACCCACTTCGGCGTTTTGTAGCCACGGTGAGTCAGAAGGCGGTGATAGCCCATACCGATCCCTAAACTTCCGCTAACCCAGATAAGCGAGAGGCTCACCGCCAGCGCCTTCCAACTAAACATAAAAAGCGCGGCGAACGCTCCTAAGTGGAAGATAACCATGAAGACCGCGGTCATCCAGTTGATGCCTGCATCTTTTATAATTGTCAGAGTTTTGTTGCGCATTTTTGCCTCAACCCATATCAAAATTAGCGGCCCGTTGCATTGTGACGCTGTGGGCTGTAAGGTATCGTAGCAACTTTGAGCTGGTTTGTTTGTAATAGTTACGTAATAACCGGCTCTGTAAGCCATACCCTATAGTGGAAGATTAATAACTATTTTGGATAACACGGCCGAACACAACTTATTTGTAAAGATATTGACTTGCTGCGGGAGTTGGAATAAAACCCTCTTACCTCGAAACACCTCGCCTTATTGTCGAGCCCCTTGAAATCCAATCTTGGGGCGGTTGTATAAGCAATGAAAGGAGTACTGTAATGAAAGTCCAAGACATTATGACCAGCAATGCGAAAACCTGTGGCCTTGATACTAACCTCGCCGCCGCAGCAATGACCATGTGGGATCACGACTGCGGCACGGTTCCGGTCGTGGACATCGAAGGGAAAGTTCTGGGCATGATTACTGATCGCGACATCTGCATGGCTGCGGCAACCAAGCATCGGGACGTCGCGCTAATCTCGGTCGGTGAGGTTATCTCCGGGAAAGCCTTTACCTGTGCCCCGGAAGACGACGTCAGGGCTGCGCTCAAGATGATGCAGGATGAGAAAGTGCGCCGTCTTCCCGTCGTCGATACTGATGGCGCGCTTCGGGGCATCCTGTCTGTCAACGACATCGTGATTCACGCCGGGGAGACGCCTGAAATCACGTATGAGGACGCAGTGATCACGCTGAAGGCGATTGGTGAAAGCCAAACTCCGAAGTTGAGTGAGACACAACCGCAGGCGCAAACAGCGGCGGCGGGCGCTTAGATTGTTTTGCTTTGGTCCCGGACAAATGGACTGAGCGATAGAAGAGGTGGAACTACCGCTCAGAAGATTTACGTTGTTAAGGTAGAGTGTGTGGCCAATACCAATGTCCCACTAGGTCAGGAAGGCGACTTGGGTTCCTTACAAGGAGACCCAGGTCGCCCCTTTTCCGTTTTGTTAGCTACCTCTTTACCACTAAATAGCTAGTCTACAGTGTGTGTTGAAGCGGTAATGTTGAAGCTGCTACGGCGCGCATAGATTAGAAGGGGCCGGAATGTGAGACAGCCTCCGGCAGGTTATCGATCTCTTGTTCATCACTAACCTCATTGTCGCCACTTTATCGATCACCCACCCTATCAATTTTCCACAAACCGCCCTCTTGCCTCAAAGTCACTTGCAGTTTCTTAGACATCTGCGGACCTGTGAGCGCAACGCTCGCGACCGCTTTGCCCCCTTGAATCCTTGCCCTTGAAACAGTGATATTCTTTTCCCATGCCTCATCCCAGTCCTGCGCCTCAAGAAAGTGATCATAGTCAAGCTCCCCTCTTTTCAGTAATCGTTCCAATTCCTGGAAGAATCTTTGGGTGAGATATTTTCTGAGCACCGTCTTCTGCTTCTCTAAGGGTTCGACGTGTTGATTAAGGGAATGCAGGTACCAATGATAAAATTGGCGAACTACCGCTTCAGGGGCCGCCGCGGACTGTCGAGAGTCGTCGCTCTGGCGCTGGGCCAAAGCTGGCGCGGCTATCACCAGGACAGCAACTAAAAGGGACCATTTCATGGATCGCTCTCCTTTCTCTCAATTTGGTCGCGCCATGCTGGCACAATACTGACCGACTACTACCTCTCATGTATTTGAGGCCCTTGTCTGCCAACAGTAATGATCTTCCACTACCTGTTACCTAAAGTGACACCTTTTATCTATAAGGCAGAAGCCGACCCAAATTTTACGAGGAAATTTAGCACGGCATCGCTATTGCTAGGATAAGTCAGCACCTGCCCCAAATATTAGTGAATCCCGATAAGGCATCCACCTGCTTTTGTGGCCACTCATCACGGAGGGACTGAATATGCCGTGGTACAAAGTAACACTAACCCATGATCAGAATATAGATGGAACCCTGCTGGCTGACATCCACAATGAATTCTCATCGCTCATGAAAAAAAGGATAGTGCCTCGAAGCGTTGGCGTATTCCCGATGAAGAAGAGCAACGCAGACTATTCCTTCTCTGTTTACTTTTCCCCCGAATGTATCAACTACTGCCCTCAACTCATTGAGAAATATCATGGCGTTGAATGCGCCAAACCCGACTCGGCAGACGTGGGATTTTCTTTAGGGCATCCCGATACCTGCCGGCTTCTTTGAACGATTTCGCGATGGCGAGGGCGTAGGAAATAATCAAAGGGCGACTGTTGAGAGTCGCCCCTTTCCTTTTTCGCCCGAAAAATTATGAGACCGGTCGTATCCTCACCCCACGCCGGTCTCTTAGCTCACAATCTATGGGAGATCGTGAGGGACATATGCATATATCCAGTTGCGCCCTATTCTACTCACTTCACCCTATCTGTCAATGCAAAGTTCCTTGCAAGGGCTGACCAGTTAGTGCGGTTTTTTGTCGTCACCCCAGTAACCATAAGCGCCTCTTCCACTTTGGCAGATGATAAGGCACTCTGTGCCGACTTGTATCGCGCTCCGACCGATCTTCGTTCCGGCATCGGAGGCCTTTATGCTCACGTCCCCCTCGTCAGCTTTTGGCCTGAGCCATCATGCGCTCTATTTCATCAGGCGCTGATGGAATCTTCTCGGAGAGTTTACGGACGGTGTTTTCGGTTGTGATCACGTAATCGTCTTCGATCCGCACGCCGAGCTTTTCCGTTTGAATATAGATCCCCGGTTCGATGGTAAACACTTCGCCGGGCTGCATCGGCTTCGCGGAATTGCCGACGTCATGAACATCCATTCCGAGGTAATGGCCAAGTCCATGGATGAAAAAGTGGTCCATCGTGTATTCGCGCCCATCCGTGTCGCGTGCCCGCAACGGGCTCTTGCGCAGGAACTCGACGGCGAATTGGTGCAGGTCGTACTGCGTCATTCCCGGCTTCCAGTAGGCGGCGGCGGCCGTCTGAGTGTCGAGCACAAGCTGGTAGACCGCCCGCTGCCGCGGGCTGAATTTCCCGCTCGCCGGAAATGTACGCGTAATATCGGCCGTATAGAGCGAATACTCCGCGCCGATATCACAGACCACCAGATCGTCGGCGTCTATCCTTTTGTGGTTCTCTTCGTAGTGCAAAATCGTTGAGTAGAGCCCGCTACCGATAATTGAAGGGAAGCCCGGGCGTTCGGACCCGTTGCGCGTAAACGCGGATTCAACCAACGCCTGCACTTCGTACTCGTACATCCCGGGGCGTAGATGAAGGGCGACATCGTGCTCCGCTTCGCCCGTAACGTCTATCGCCTTCTGCAGCAGCGCGATCTCGGCGGGCGATTTTTGTTTACGCATCTCGGCGATGAGGTTCGCGACCGGGGCGATTTCGGCGCCGGGCAGTTCTTTGCGCGCCCGCTCAACGAATTCATACTCGTGGACGTAACCGTTCTTAACGCGGCGCGGCGCAATCGTATAGAGTTTCATCGCGCTCTGGCCCTGCGCGTTCTTGAAGGCCGGGAGCGTGGCGGCCTCTTTTAATTTCAGCCACAGCTCATCTTCGCCCGGTAGTGAATTATCTTTACGTGATAATACGCGTTCGACACCGAACGTTCTGGCCGCTTCCGCGCCCGGCGCAAGTTGAGGGCCCGTCCAGCGTTCCGTCCCGACGTTGCGTGGCGGAATGAAAATGATTTCGCGTGCGCCGCCAAGCGACGGCAATCCGGGCGGCACAAGCATCAGGGCGGCGCCCGGCGTGCGGACGCCACTCAAATAGGCCATCCAGTTGTTCTGCCGAAAACGCGCCTCGACACCTAAATCTTCTTCGACATTGCCGAGAATGACGATCACGCCATCTTTGATTTCTGAGAGCAGCTTTTGACGCCGCGAGTGGTATTCACTCACCGGCTGGTTGAGAAGGCGCACACCCGGCTCGTCATAAAAATCAGGGCCGCGGGCGGCAGCTACGACGGGTAGTAGAAGGCTTGTGACGAGAAGAAGCGCGAGAACCGGGAATCCCGTTGCGCGAAGTGATTTCGTGAATATCATGTCAGATTAAAGTCTGTTTCAAGAGTTCCTTCGAGTCAGCCGCGAGTCCTCGGATGAATGATGGCTACGTATTCTGGCCCACGTTTTCAGCAGCAATGAATTAAGCTCACCGCCCGTGATTTCCGACTGGTAAGGGGTAGATGTGTTAATCCTGATATTAGTTGCTCAAGCCCGGCGTCGAGGGCGCAGGCGGCTGCCAGAGGTTTTGCAAACGTTTGCCGCTCGCGGTCTGCAACAAGCTCATCGCGCCCATGTAACCGTAACCAAAGAAGAAGAGGAACAGAAAAGGGATTGTGCCCCACATGCGGAGGCCCGCCGCATAAAGGATGGCGAGCAGGAAATAGAGGGCGAAAGTTAGTTCGAGTAATGGAAGCAGGCCGTGCTTGCGCCTGTATTTTTTGCGCTTCCAGGTTTCATCGCTCACCTCTTCGACCCTGTATTTGGGCGTGCGAACGAACTCGGACTTCATGCCCACCAGGGCCTCGAGCACGGCCCTCGTATTCGAGAAGGCGAGGCCGATGCCGATCGCCATCACCAGCGGCAGATGAAGCAACCGCTTTGTGCGCCGCTGATCTAGATACCATACGCCCGTGCCGTAAAAGAGCACGACCGAAATTGTCGAGAAGAAGAGTAGCGGCACGTCAAAGGCCATCAGGTGATAGAAGCCCTGATTGTAGCGGACGAGCAACAGCGGAAATTGCAGCAGGCTCACAATGATCATGAGCGGGTAACTGATATTGCCCGTCAAACGAAAAAACATCTCCAGCTTGACGCGAAGCGGCAGCGGCGCGAACCAGATGCGACGATATAATTTGATGCCGACCTGCATCACGCCTTTGGCCCAACGTCGCTGCTGCGCCTTGAAGGCATTGATCTCGACCGGGATCTCCGAGGGCGCGTCTTCGTTGAGGAGGTAAATGAAACGCCAGCCCATTAGCTGCGCCCGGAAACTGAGGTCGGTGTCTTCCGTCAGCGTATCATGCTGCCAGCCGCCGCTCATCTCGATGGCGTCGCGGCGCCAGACCCCCGCGGTGCCGTTGAAATTAAAGAAACCGCCTGTGCGATTGCGAACCGTCTGTTCGACCACGAAGTGGCCGTCGAGCATGATCGTTTGCAGGCACGTCAATAGATTGTAGAAGCCGTTGATGTGGGACCAGCGCATCTGCGCGCAACCGACGAGCGGGTCGGTGAAGTAGTGGACCAGCTTGCGCAGGCAATCCGGCCTCGGCACAAAGTCCGCGTCGAAAATAGCGATGAGCTCGCCCCGCGCGGTCTTAAGGCCATTCGCTAACGCGCCCGCTTTGAAGCCCCTGCGATCCGCGCGGTGTATGTAATGAATGTTGAACCCCCGGCGCGCGTAAAGCTCAACCGTCGTACGTGCCAGGTTGACCGTTTCGTCCGTCGAGTCATCTAAAACCTGAATCTCCAACAGGTGGCGCGGATAGTCTATTCTGGTCACCGCCACGAGCAATCTTTCGACAACATACATCTCGTTGAAAAGAGGCAGTTGTACGGTAATTCTCGGCAGCTCCGACTCGCGGAAAAAAGCCCTTGGCCGCGGCACGATCTGTCGGTAACGCCAGAAATCTGCCACCTGCTTGATGCGATATGCGCCGTATATTGAGAGCACCGCCAGGATAATGAAGTAGAGCGATAGGACCGTCCAATCGAACGCGTCAAGCCGGTAGAGCGGACTGATGTTGAGTGACGTCTTGTTGAGCGCATCCAGGAAATAGTTTTGAAACAGCTGGTCAGGGGCAGGTTCAGGTAAGATGACGGTAAATATATCAAGAGCCATTTTTGTGTATTCGAGAGACATAAAAGTGACCGCTCTGAAGTATTAATCGGACTAGGCTGAGAGCTAAATAGCATTACCCGGTCGCACCTTCATACAAAATGAGCAGCGCATCCGCTTTTCGGCATTCTGCGCTGCCCGTATTTTCGGACGCTTATTCTAACTCATCAGATATCCCCGTTAAAACCGGTCGCAACGAAAACTTTCCACCGTCGCTAAATGTTACCCGGTATGGATGAACGCTCGGCGACAACTTTTCTTGCACGCGCATACCTGTGGCTCTAACCCCCTATGACGCCCTTATCGCCGCTCTCCGGTAGGGCCCTGAAATTCGTTGGTGGTGGGGCCCTCCGGTGCCGCTTCGACGTCCCTTGATGATAACCCGCAGTTGCTCGGCCCACTGCGCCCCTGCGAGATATAGGAGGCATTCAACGTCTGATGTGTAGCGGCGGCGGAAGAGGGTACAAGGAAATGGCGCAAGTTAATCCGGCTCAGATCCACCGCGCCGGGCACGACGTAAAAGGGGCACGCGGCTCCTAAAAGAGCGCCCGTTAATGAGCGCGAGAGGTGGGTGTTCTCCCAGACGCCGAAAAATCCGAGGGCGAAATCAATCACGGTCGGGGCGGCAGCGACGAGCAGCCACACGCGCGCGGGCGACCCCGTGCGCCGCACAGAACACACCAACGGATAGATCATTACACCGGCCACAAAACCGAAGTAGAGACCCGTGCAGCGTGCGCACACGGCTAAAGGCTGTTCCTCGATGTAGAAGGATCGTTGCGGAATCTGGTGGCACAAATAACCGAATGTTCGGTAGATGACGAAGGCGAGGGCGCCATAGCCATGCGCGTAGGCGACAGGCGCGGCGACTATTAAACTTACAAAGGTAAACGTGATTATTGCAATCACAGACCAAGTTAAGAAAGGATGAAGGATGAAAGAAGGGACGCTGGCACTGGGTGGCGTGCAGACGCGGAGATACGCAGACACGGAGGCGCGGCGGTGCCCTGTTTTATCTCCGCGTCTGCGCGCCTCTTCTTTCATCTTTAAAATCTGATCACAGCGTCGGGGCCGCCCTCGACGTGCACGGTATCAACAAAACGTATGTGTCTGGATTCGGTTGTCATCACGAGCGAGTGCGTTCTCTTGCCGGATCCGAAAAATCTCACCCCTTTAAGCAACGCGCCGTCCGTTACCCCGGTTGCGGCAAAGATGATTTTTTTGCCGGGCGCGAGGTCATCTGTATCATAAATCTTATTGGGATCGTTGATGCCCATCTCGCGTAGCCGGGCGATGACTTTTTCCGCAGAAGGCACTTTGGCTTTATCAACGCCTAGACGTTCGGGATCAAAAATCAGCCGCGCTTGAATCTCCCCATTCAGGCACTTCATCGCCGCCGCCGTAATGACCCCTTCCGGCGCGCCGCCAATACCCATCAACCCGTGGATGTTGGTGCCTGCGACTGCCGCCGAGATGCCGGCCGAGAGGTCGCCGTCAGAGATCAGGCGGATGCGCGCACCCGCAGCGCGAACATCGTTGATCAATTTCTTATGCCGCGGCCGGTCAAGCGTGATAACGGTCAAATCTTCAATATCCCGCCCCAGCCGCCGCGCGATGTTCTTCAAGTTATCTTTCACCGGCGCGTCAATATCAATCGCGCCGCGGCATGACGGGCCGACGACGATCTTGTCCATGTAAATATCGGGCGCGTTTAGCAGCCCGCCGCGTTCCGCCGCCGCAAGCACAGCGATGGCGTTGTTGGCTCCGAGCGCGCAGAGATTCGTGCCTTCAAGAGGATCAACTGCGATGTCTACCTCGGGAAAGGAGTCGCGCTCCTCTTCACCTGCGTGAGTAGCGCCGCCGACCTCCTCGCCGATGTATAGCATCGGCGCCTCGTCACGTTCGCCCTCGCCGATCACAATCCTGCCGCGCATCGGCACGGTGTCCATTACCTCACGCATCGCCTCGACCGCGACGTGGTCGGAATATTTGCGGTCACCCTGCCCCATCGTGCGTGCCGCCGCAATCGCCGCCGCTTCGCAGACGCGCAGGAAGTCCAGCGACAGTTCGCGCTCAGTCCTCAACTTGTGTGCCATCCGTTTGTTCTCCTGATTTTTTAGAACTTTGAACGCCGGAATCGCCTGCCAATCCGAACTGCGTGCAATTGAAGGAAATGCGCCGGTATAGTAGCAGAGCAAGGATAGAATTTGTAGGGTTCGAGGGCGTCTAATCTCTTCAATTGACTGTATGAGAACTCATTTTGAAGTCTCACAAAGCTTCTACGCGCATAAACCCGCCACACTGCTTTTATAGCGGACGCAGGCGATGTCCAGAGGATAATGACGACCTAAGAAAATCGCGTCAAGATTTTAATCACACCTCCGGAATAACCCGTCCTTCGCCAAAACCTCATTCGGGCCTATTTCATTGACTTATTCACCAATTGCTCGACATGGTCAAGGCCCCATGTGGCGCCAGTAATGGAATCTCGTTTTGACAAAAGATAAACAGACGGTTTTACGCTAGGCAAAGCGCTGGAGCCGCAGAATTAACGTTCTGGCACTCGGTACGGGGTTTGGCGAAGGGCAGGTCAACCCTCATGGTATTAGGCCACCTCATACAACCGGCAAAGTTAAATGGCAGGTGCCATTGTTAAATGCACTGACCTTCAGCGATAAATCTTTTTCACCGAGCAACACCGATACGCGATCAGACTGTCGCCTTCCGGGAAGATACATTCTGATCAGAAGCGGTCGCACCAATGGCGGGCCATCCTCTCAAGCTCTAAAATCACCGTTGATCTATCTTCATGCTCTGAAGAGCAATGTCAAACAGTGTTCGACGGTGCGGCTGAAAATACCGTTCGACCAATTTCATCTCTAATGTGAATACGATACTCACCATCGATCCCACAAAATGGAATCAATAGGATTTCGGTACGCCGGCATTGACACCAATGCCGGCGCAGATGCTTATGATCTTTCTTGGCCTCTAGCTGGGTGGCTGTATTCTATGATGTCTTCATAAGCGCCACAGCCCAAGCGACGCGATTGATAGGAAAGCGCCTGAGACTGCCAGAAGACCAGCCAAGTAGGAAGGAGTGCCGCACGTTGAGGCCCATATAGAGCCAACATTCACACCTTTTGGCATAACTAAAAACAACCAATCAAATATCTTTCATAAACCTTATGCCGGACGAAATTTTATTATCCTGATCCCAGGGCGACCTCAATGCCTGTCGCCCAACCGTAGCGAGAAGAACAGCCCTACATTGCTAAAAAGCGGATTATGCGTAGATGGCAACAACGCGCACCACAAACATTTGAACGTGGAAGACGCGAGGCGGACGAGGCAAGCAGAGCTGTGAAAAGTGTCTTGCGCGGCCACACGCTTAAACACCACCTAACTGGCAACCCACCGCCGTGCGGGTTGAAAATAACCGGCTAGTAGAGTTAAGGCGCACTTTATACTTTGTAACGGCTGACTGTCAACTGTCCTAATACAGGAGCAAGGGACCAAGGCGTTCTTGCGCCTCAAGGTCTTATCTCACGTATCGATCTGCTGTTCACGTTTCTTAAATTTGCCTCTGCTTCTGTCTACAGCATGAGTGGAGCGGGTGAGCAGCGACAGCCTCGCCCAACACTTAATCCGCCGTGACAGCCTCGCGTGTTTCCGCGGGTCGCCAGGGCGGAAGCGTCCTGCGCGCGGGCTTCTCTTTCTTTAACCCGAGCGCCCAGTCTGCCTGCATCAGCGTGTGTATGTCGCGCGTGCCTTCATAGATGACGGCCGCTTTGCAGTTGCGCAGGTAACGCTCGACCGGATAATCATTTGAGTAGCCGTTTGCGCCGTGGACTTCGACCGCCATGGACGCGGCCTTTTCGCTGCGGACGGTGGCCTGCCATTTCGCGAGGGAGGTCTCCTTTGCGTTCAGCTGGCCCGCGTTCTTCAACGCCCCGGCGCGCAGCCATAGGAGATGGCACATCTGGTAATCCGCTTCCATCTCCGCAATCTTCTGTTTGACGAGCTGGTGGTTGGCGATTTTGGTGCCGAACGTCTCGCGCTCATTCGCATAAGCGACCGATGCATCACGCGACGCGCGGATGACTCCGGTTGCGCCCGCCGCGACGGTGAAGCGCCCCTGCTCCAGCGCGAACATCGCGATCTTGAACCCCTCGCCCTCTTCACCGATCAAGTTTTCTTTCGGCACGCGCACGTCTTGCAGCGAGAAATATCCGGTGTTGCCCGCGCGTATCCCCATCTTGCCGTGAATCGTGCCCGATGAAAAGCCTTTCATCGAACGCTCGACGATGAAGCAAGACATCCCTGTGTGGTCGCGCTTCCTGCGTTTCCCCTCATCAGTCCAGCAGAAGAACAGGAAGTTGTCGGCGACATCCGCAAGGCTGATCCACATCTTCTCGCCGTTCAAAACGTACTCATCCCCCTCGCGCCTCGCGGCAGAACGCGTCCCAACCACATCGGAGCCGGCGCCCGGCTCCGTCAGGCCGTAGGTCGCGATCTTCTCCCCCCTGGCCTGCGGCACGAGGTACTTGCGCTTCTGCTCCTCCGTGCCCCACGTGTAGAGTGTCAGCGAGTTAAGGCCCGTGTGGACAGACATGACGACGCGCAGAAAAGTGTCCACCGCTTCGAGTTCTTCGCACACGAGGCCGAGGGAGATGTAATCGAACCCCGCACCACCGTATTCTTCCGGGATGCAGACGCCGAGCAGATTAAGCCCCGCCATTTTATCCAGGATCGAGCGGTCAAATTGCTGCTTCTCGTCAAGCTCCTTGATGCGCGGCGCGACTTCTTTCCGCGCGAAATCGCGCACCGTCTGGCGGATGGCCTTGTGGTCTTCGGTCAGTTCAAAATCGATCATTTGAGGCTCTTTCTCGCAAGCGAAATTTTGGAATAAGCGCGCCAATTTTCGGCGGGCACGCATACGTTTTGTAAACTTGCGACTTGAAGTGATGGTGCTTCGGTATCTTACACCATCGGCGCAAATCGGTGAAAGGCGCAGCTTCGAGGTGTAACGAATCTTAAAACGGTGGGGCCTCGGTCTCAAGTATGTTTCGCGCCGCTTCCTTTGCTTCTTCCAGAGTTCGCACACGTCCATCGAGCTGCATCTCATAAACCGCGCTCGTGATCCGGCCGATGAGCGGCGAAGGCTTCAGCCCCATTTCGAGTAAATGACGGCCCATCAGAATCGGCGCGGGCGCATGCTGTTCAACCTCTAATTCTTCGGCGCGGGCGATGAACCACTCCTGCGCTTCCGCGCCGTACCACTTCTCCCGCGGAATCCAATCGGCGTTGCGCCCCAACGAGTCCGCTTTCGCGACCCGATACAGGAGATCAAGCTCACACTTGCGCGCGAGACGGCGAAACGCGCCGTCGCCGACCTCGCCACGCTTCTTGTAGAACTCGCCCGGCTTCAAATGGTCTCGTACGAGAGCGATGACCTGCCCCCGCACGTCGTAGCCGTCGATTGTATATATATTAAGCCGATCAAGAAGAGTTTCGGTCGGCGCTACGCCAGCCTCTTCATGCCCGCGCGAGCGCCAGCGGCCTTCGAGAAATTCGGTCGTCGCGGGCTTGCCCAAGTCATGGCAGAGCGCCGCCAGCATGACTGTGGCCCGTTTGGCGTAAGGGAGGTCATCAACGAGCTCACGCGCACGATCAAGGACTAGCCATGTGTGTATGTCTACTGGACCTTCGGGATGCCACTCTTCGTCTTGCGGCACACCAACCAACGCCTGGAGCTCCGGGAACAGTTGTTTGAGGGCCCCGAACTCGCGCAGCCATTTAAAGCCGATTGAAGGGCATCGTGCGCGAAGCAAAAGCTTCTCCATCTCGCCCCAGATGCGCTCGCGCGGAAGGTCTGAGAGGTCAATCGCGCGGCACATATCGACCGTTTCGGGTTCGATATCGAACCCGAAGCGCGCTGCAAACTGTGCGGCGCGTAAGACGCGCAGGCTATCTTCCCCGAAAGTCTCGCGCGAGACGGCGCGTAAGACTTTGTTCTGAATATCGGAGCGCCCGCCGTACGGATCAACGATCTCGCCGGTGAGGGGGTCTTCAAGGATCGCGTTGATTGTGAAGTCCCGCCTTTGCGCTGCTTCTTCAAACGTCATCGAAGGATCCCCCTCGATGACGAACCCGCGATGCCCGCGACCGGCTTTGCGTTCCCGCCGCGGAAGAGATACGTCCAAGTCGAAGCCGATCTTGTAAACGGTGAAGGCTTCACCGACGACATTGACGCTGCCGATTTGATCCAGCAACTGACGCAGCGTCGTGGGCTCGATACCGTAAACTTCTACGTCCCAATCCTTCGGCTGAACGCCCATCAAACGGTCGCGCACACAGCCACCGACCAGAAAGCCGCGGCCACCCGCGGCGCGAGCTGCGCGCGCAAGCTCAAACACTTTTTCTGGGACTTGGGCCGGCATGGAAAGGCTACGGGGAGGCAAAGAGGGTCTCTATTCTTCGGTATCTTCTGAATCGTCTTCTTCGAACTCTTCATCCGGGTAACCGTCGAGATCATCAACGATCACCTGAACGCCGCGCGTCGATGGCAGGCAGCTAATCACCTGTACGCGCTCGATGCGCGTCATGTCGGACGAAGCTGTGTGCCAGAGCTTCACCCAGAAGGTACGCGTTACGCCGTGCACGGCGAAGGTCGAGCCGTCGAGCATTACCGGCACCGGCTCGGCCATGGTGCCCGCGCGCAACGCATCCAGCAGTTCCGGAATAAAGGGCTTGAATTTATCAAACTGCACCAGTATGGCTTTGTCTTCAACCTCCGCGGGCGGCAGCTCGACCGGCTCGTCCGATTCAAGCAGGAGCCGCGTTTCCGTCTGCTCGTTCCGTTTCTTTGTGATCGGCATACCAAAAAGTAAACCGTGAATCGTCAATAGTCAAAGACAGACCGTCCACGATTAACGACCGGCTATTAACCGGCTTTGTAAGTGCTGCGGAAGATCGGCGACCTTAACGCGCTCCTGCTCCCACGTGTCACGGTCGCGCACGGTCACGGCTTCATCCTCCAGCGACTGGTGGTCTACCGTGACGCAAAAGGGCGTGCCGATTTCGTCCTGGCGCGCGTACAGCTTGCCGATGCCGCCGGTGTCGTCGTAGACGGCGCGCAGCACAGGCTGCAGCGAGCGCTTGATGGCCTTCGCCATGCCGACGATCTCCGGCTTGTTCTTGGCGAGTGGTAGAATCGCCGCCTTGATCGGAGCGAGTTCGGGATGAAGTTTTAAGATCAAACGCTTCTCCCCCTTATCGTTCGTCTTCTCCGAATACGCATCCATGAGAACGGCGAGCACGGTGCGGTTGACTCCGGCGGCCGGCTCAATGACGTAGGGGTAGAAGCGCTCTTTCGTCGCATCGTCGAAATACGAAAGGTCTTCAGTGGAGTCAGGGTTGATGCGTTTGCCTTCCACGTCCTCCGGTTTCTTTGAGTGCGCGCGCAGATCAAAGTCCGTGCGGTTGGCGATGCCCATCAACTCATCCCACTGCCGCTCATCCTCTTCCCGTTCGGGGAAGAAGCGGTATTGAATATCGACGGTGCGCTTGGCGTAGTGGGCCAGTTCTTCTTTCGGCTGCTCGTAGAGACGCAAGTTGTCGCGTGAGATTCCGAGGCTCAAAAACCATCTGAAGCAATTGTCAATCCACTCCTGATGCACGGCTTCGTCTTCCCCGGGCCGAACGAAGTATTCCATCTCCATCTGCTCGAACTCGCGCGTGCGAAAAATGAAGTTGCCGGGTGTCACCTCGTTGCGGAAAGATTTACCGATCTGCGCGATGCCAAAGGGCAACTTGCGCCGCATCGTTGTCTGTACGTTCAAGAAGTTGATAAAGATGCCCTGCGCTGTTTCAGGGCGTAAGTAGACGAGCGCGGATGGATCATCCTCGGCGGTTGCGCCGACATGTGTACGGAACATTAAATTGAAAGGGCGTGGTTCGGTCAGGTTGGTTGAGCCGCAGTTCGGACATTTGAATAATCTACTCTGGACCGCCGCCCCGGTCGGACCAGAGCCTACGGGATTTGCAAATCCCGTAGGCTCCAGCTTGTCATACCGGAGGCGACTGTTGCACCCTCGGCAATCAACGAGCGGGTCGCTGAAGGTGTCCTCATGGCCCGAATACTTCCACACCAGCCGATTTTGGATGATGGAGGAATCAATACCCTCCATGTCGTCGCGCTCGTAGACTATCCAGCGCCACCACACGCGCTTGACGTTATTGCTGAGTTCGACGCCGAGCGGGCCGTAATCCCACGCGCTGCCCAATCCCCCGTAAATCTCCGATGAAGGAAAGACGAAGCCGCGTCGCTTGGCGAGCGAAACGATTGTTTCAATATTCGGTGCTGACATTGGCGATCCCCTTAAGCCGTAAATGGCGATCAGACAAAAGACATCCGTCAATTCACCATCTACTATTTAACGGCTATGTTAACAGCCGCACACGCCCGATGAAAAGAAGAGAGGAGCACGCCTGATGTGCTCCTCTCGTCGATAAGCGAACCCGGTAATGCTTCTTTACAGCTTCTACTTAGGCGCCGACGGTGTCGTGACGTTAACGTCAACCTTTTTAGTACCGCCACCAAGCAGTCCCCGGCCAAATATTAAGAACAAAGCTACAATGATGATCACGAAGATCACCAACACAGCAACAACTCCCGTGCTGCCGCCGCCATCCCCATCACCCATATAACAGATCCTCCTTTAAATATTTATGCCTAATAGCGCGGGGGGGTTAGATCACTTTTCAGGGGGGAACGGGCGCAAAGATTGTTATCACATGCCCTCATCCATGACAAGCGAAGAGTGACAGATGACGAAAGCACACCATTCTCGCCGCCTGTCACTCTTCATTCCCTACAGGTTTTATCAGCCGCGACGGCGCGAGCGACGCGGCCGTATATCCCGCCCGGGTCGAACATCGCCCGGTTGCACGGTCGGTGTTGGCTGCGGCGGTTGTGCGCCCTGTGGCACAAGCCAGATTTCTATGTAGTCGCTCTCGCGGTAGCCGCCGTTGACGAGTGTCAGCCGGTTCGGATTAATGCCGCGCGCGTTGACCAGGTAGTTCTTCGCGCGCTCGCCGAGACGATCAGCCAGCCCCGGACGACTCGTACGCCCGCCGTAAACGATGATATAGCCCTGGGCGGTTGGTGCGTTCTGCAACTCAATCGCCAGATTGTCTAAACGCGCCTTGTCATCATCGAAAGAGATTGACGGGAACTCATCAAACTTCCTCGGCTGCACGGGAGGCGGCGGCGACGCGATGACATCGGTCGAAGCCCGCGCCGTCTGCCGGCAGACGCGGTCACCCGAGCCGTCATCAACGACGAGGATTGCCGTAACGCGCTGTTTGCCGAGCCCAGTCGAGTCTACCGTAATTGTCGGCGTGCCTGCGCCGCTGATGATCTTGGCCGTCGCAGGGCTGACCGTCCATGTGTAATTAAGCGCCGCCGTACCGCCGTACGTGACGTCAGAAGTAAAGGTGATCACGTCGCCGTCGTTGACCGTCACCGGCGCAGAAACGCTGACCGGATATGGGCAGGGCGACTTCACAACAGTGATCGTCTTCGATCTGTAGTTGAGGGCGATGCAGTTTCTCCGCCCCGCGACGATATTGAACTGGCGCGTCCAGCGGGCGCCGTTCGGCAACACAATCTCGACGGTGTGCGGGCCGGGCGGGAGCTCCACGATGCGCCCGGTCGTGCTCGTCTCGCCCTCAGGCTTGCCGTCGATCAGAATCGGATAGGTGGTCGGAAGCGTCGTAATCTCCAGGCGACCGTAGTTAGGTCTCTTGGACTTAGCGTATACGCCGGAAGACGTCTGGGCGACAAGGAAGCATGAAAGCGCAATCAAAACGGCGAAAGCGAATTTTGTAGAATCAGCATGTGAGCTGCCGGCAACCATCTGTCTTCCCCTCATGTGCTCACACCTCCGTCGTAGTCGCTGTACCATGTGATAATTTTGTGCGCACGTAGCGGCGACATGCGCCGGCGCCAAGCGCTGCCAGGCCGGTACAGAATAGCAGAAGAGAAGCGGGCTCTGGAATTGGCGCTGGGGGTGTAGGTGTGGGTGTAGTTACTGGAGGCGTTACGGAGGGTATTACTGGGGGTATTACTGGCGTCGCTAGCGGCGTAGACTCATGCCCGTGGATAAAAGGGATCGGAATTGCTGCCAGCCCAAGCAACGGCCAGAGGGGGAATCCGCCGCCCGGAATGATGATCTCGCCGCAATCGCAGATCGTTCCAGAGATGTCGCCCTGCTCAATGGTCTGGACATTACCCTGCTGACCGCCAGACACGGCGGTGCCGGAGATAATAGAAGACGGCCCTTGGGTGCCGCCTCCCTGCGTAGCCCCAGAGTTTGAAGCAGCCCCGGCCGCAGCCGGGTTTCCGCTCTGCGAGACGGTACGAAGGCGGAGGTCCGGATTCTGGCCGGCATACTGTACACCGCTAAAGCTCTGCACGACATCCCCAAACTGGATAGGACGGGCTTGCACAGGGCTGACGACCAGCGCGGTCATAAACAGGGGGCCGACTAGCATTGCTAAAGAGCGGAAAGCTCTACTCCTCACCACTGGAGTTCCTCCTTGATTCATCCGGCTCGGAACCGAAAACAATACACGGTTCCGATCCGAACCTTAAGCACTCAAAAAATTTCAACAAAGAAAGCGGTTTGGCTCTGACAACCTCAGCGCTCAGGTTAACGCTTACCCTTTGCGCAAAGACCGCAAAGGACCATAATCCACCGCGCATTTCGCCCACTAACCTTAAAACTTCCTTGACAGTTCGCCAACCATAGCGAACTCTTCGCCGGGTAAAACGACAGGGGGACTCCTATACTTGATAGAGAAAGACGCCTAATCTTATCAGAATTCCAGTTTTGGTAAGTTATTAAAATCGCGTTTAGGCCCCTCTGTCAAGAAAAAAAAGAGGCCCACGCCCTGGCGTGAACCTCTCTTGTCTCATAAGTTTACTCCGTTTAACAATTAATCACCCTCACCCGCGCCCGCGGCCTCAGCCTTTTGCTTCTCGTCGCGCAGTACGGCCTTGCGCGAGAGCTTAATTTTATTGCCCTCTTTGCCGATGCACTTGACCAGGATTTGCTGGCCTTCCTTCAACTCATCGCGCACATCCTTGACCCGGCGGTCGGCGATTTCGGAGATATGCAGCAGGCCATCCGTACCCGGGAAGATTTCGACAAAAGCCCCGAAATCGACGATGCGCGAGACTGTGCCGAGATAGGTCTGACCGATCTCGGCTTCGGCGGTGAGGCCGCGGATGCGGTTCACGGCAGCTTCGGCGGCCGCGCCATTTGCGGTGGCAATCGAAATGGTGCCGTCGTCTTCGACATCAATCTTAGCGCCCGTCTCTTCGACCAGGGCGCGGATGATTTTGCCGCCCGGCCCAATGACTTCGCGAATTTTATCGGGGTTGATCTTGATCTGGATAATGCGCGGCGCGTGGGGGGCAATTTCAGCGCGCGGCTTGGCCAGCGTCTTTTCCATGACGGAGAGAATATGCATGCGCCCCTTCTTCGCCTGTTCGAGCGCTTCAGCCATGATCTGCGCGTTGATGCCGCTGATCTTAATATCCATTTGCAGCGCGGTGATGCCTTCGCGGGTGCCGGCGACCTTAAAATCCATGTCGCCGTAGTGGTCCTCCGCGCCTGCTATATCGCTCAGGATGGCGTACTTGTTGCCTTCCATCACAAGGCCCATCGCCACGCCGGCGACCGGCGCGCTCAACGGCACGCCCGCGTCCATGAGCGACAGGGTGCCGCCGCAAATCGATGCCATCGAAGAGGATCCGTTGGATTCAGTGATGTCCGAGACGATGCGAATCGTGTATGGGAATTTCGACTCATCGGGCAGCACTGCCTCGATGGCGCGGCGGGCAAGCGCGCCGTGCCCGATCTCGCGGCGGCTGGACGAGCCGAAGCGTCCGACCTCACCGACCGAAAACTGCGGGAAGTTGTAATGAAGCAGGAACCGGCGTTTAATCTCGCCCTTCTCAAGATCGTCCATGAACTGCTCATCGTCCTTGGTGCCGAGCGTAGTGGTCACAATGGCCTGCGTCTCGCCGCGGGTGAAAAGCGCAGAGCCGTGGACACGCGGCAGCCAGCCAACCTCGCATGTAACGGGACGGATTTCCGAAAACCGCCGGCCGTCCGGGCGGCGACGGTTGTTTAAAACGTCGTCGCGGAAAAACTTTTCCTTCAGATGATCGAAAATCTTTTTCGCCATCTGCCGCTGCTCCACCTGATCTTCGGGGTAAGATTCGACGACCTCTTTCTTGAGCGCGTCGACCGCGGCGTAACTGGTGCGCTTATCCTGCTGCGAAGTATCGAGAGCGGCGTGCAGACGCTCGGAGTAATTTCTCTCAATCTCGCCCAGCATCTCTTCATTGAGCGTAGATGGCGTGACCTCACGCTTCTGCACGTCGAGAGCCTTGTAAAGCTCCTTTTGCCAGCGGCAGAGACGATTGATCTCTTTGTGCGCGAGCATCAGGGCTTCGACCATGATCTCTTCCGAAACCTCGTGCGCGCCCGCTTCAACCATCACAATGGCCTCTTCCGTTCCGGCGACGATCAGGTTCAGGCGCGACTCGCGCACCTCATCATAAGTCGGGTTGACGATATAGCGGCCTTCAATCAGACCGATCCGCACGCCGGCGATCGGGTTTGGGAAGGGAATATCGGAGAGATAGAGCGCGCACGATGCGCCGGTGATGGCAATCACATCCGGGTTATTGTCGGGGTCTGCCGAGATGACGGAGGCGATCACTTGTGTTTCGTTGCGATAACCTTCGGTAAAGAGCGGGCGACACGGGCGATCGATGAGGCGGCTGGTCAACACCTCTTTTTCATTGGGCCGGCCCTCGCGCCGGAAGTAGTTGCCGGGGATGCGCCCGGCGGCGTAATTCGATTCGCGATACTCAACTGTAAGTGGGAAAAAGTCTACACCCTCACGCGGTGTGGGTGCGCTGACGGCAGCGACCAGCAACATCGTGTCGCCGTAGCGGATGATGACTGAGCCGTCTGCCTGTTTGGCGACGCGACCGGTCTCAACGGTCAACTCTCTGTCGCCTAACTTGATCGATTCTTTGAGATATTTCCTTACTGGCATATTTAGTTTGTCTCCTTCGGACAACGATTCCTGCTTGTGGCGCAGGCGCGCCGTCTCATCCGCCGCGCGTCCGGTGTCATTCATCTGTTTTCTTCGCCCTCGCCTGTGAACCGTGCCACGTGAACGCGGGTTCAGCCGGGCGTGATTTAGTTCCTTAAATCTGAAGGCGGTGCAAGCATCTTAACCGTGAAGCTTGCGCCGCCTTAGAGTGTCTGCTCAGGGCACTTTGCGTCTGCTTGATTTCAGTCATCGCCGTCACGTTCGGCACTGCCCAAGCTCTTCGAGAGACGCGTGCTTTTGAAAATCGAGATTCGAAGATTTCTCTCAGTCTTACCTTGAAACGCTCGCAGTCGCGCCGTAAACCCTCGCCTAGCGGCGCAGACCCAGCCGGTTAACGACCTCATGGTAGCGCTCAATATCTTTACGCTTGAGATAATCGAGAAGACTCCTGCGCTGCGAGACCATCTTGAGCAGCCCGCGCCGCGAATGGTTATCTTTCTTGTGCGTCTTGAAATGCTCGGTCAGCTCGTTGATGCGCTGACTGAGCAGCGCAATCTGCACCTGGGGTGAGCCCGTATCGGCGTCGTGCGTTCGGAAATCGTTGACGATCTTCTGTTTTGCTTCTTTTGCTAACGGCACTGCTCTTGATGGCCCTCCTAGACAGCAGTCGGTCCGCTCGGTAGCGGCAACCGCTAAACTTAAAATACAGTTCAATTTAACACGCCGTTTGCGCCGCTGTCCAGCGCAGACTCTTAGACCTGCCTGGATTTGGGGGCTTAAGCCCGGTTATTAACCGCCCCCAGGCGGTTTAATGCTGATAAACGCTCTATTGCTCACCTGTCCGTGAAGACTAATACTCACCCACACATCGCCGGCGTTTGCCAGCTCGTCCGGCAGCTTAATAACAATTTGTGCCAGCCGGTCGAAACTCGGTACTTTGCCAACGAATTCAACCCCCAGCGGGTAGATTCGATGCTGGGAATCTTCGGCTTGCGCCGTTACAGCCGAAGCGGTCTCCCCCGGCGTTAACTCCACATTACCGGCCAAGAGCGTGATGCGGGTACGCTGATCTGTGCTGAAGTTATGCGTCGTAACGATGGGGAAAGGGTCGCGCACAAACGTCACAGAATCGAGGGCAATTGCCCGCGCCGAGGTTCCTTCCGTGAATAGCTGGGGGGCAGGATTTGGAGTGGGTGTGGGTGTCGGCGTTGGGGTCGGGGTCGGAGTGGGTGTCGGAGTTGACCCCGGCGGAATCACCAGCAGCGTGATGCTCTGTGACGGGATTGCGATGTTGAAGCTCATGCCGCTGAAGCTCAGGTCTGCCAAGCGATTGATCGCGTTCGCTGAAGTTAGCTGCCAGACTCGTGCGGCGCCGCTGCTCGCATAATTAGCAAGATTGATGGTTGCGGGAGTACTACCCGATTGGTACTTGCCGATAATCATAATCGTCAATGCGCCATCGGTTGAACGCACTGCCGCAAACGAGGAGACGTTATCCGGGTCAAGTACTGTGTCGGAAACACTCGTATCGCCGAAAGTGGAATTGTTGCCATCGTAGTTGCGATACATCTTGATCGCTTTGTAAGTCGGGGTCGAGGCATCAGGCGTCGTCCAGCGGCTGGCCATATCCAGTTCCTCACGCCCGAAGATGCCAAGAATATCGGCCTGCGTCGTCGCACCATTGATGTGCCCTTCGGCACCCCAGTTATACTCTGTAATCGCGGTCTGAGTCCCAGGATAGTAGGCGCTAACCCAGTTTCGCAGGCGGGGGATCAATTGGACCCGGTCATTGATCCAGCTCTCGTCCACGTAGTTGGGATCCCAGAGCGAACGCGTCGAGCGGTTGCGCCGAAGCTGCATCGCCGGGGAGACGTCATCGCCGAACTCGCCACCTTGCGGGTAGTAATGCACGCTAAAGACGTCGAGCAGCCGCTGGCCCGTCGCCGCGTTGTGTTGACGCAACTGATCTAAAAGCCAGGGCAAATAGTCCCACCCGCCGTGACCGGCGCGGTCGGGCAGGTTGCTCCATCCATGCTGGCTGCCGTATTGCTGGTCATATCCGCTAAATAAGTAGCCACTCCAGCCCCACTCTTCCGGCCCGACGACTCGGGCTGACGGGTCGGTTGACTTGATCTTTGAGGCGTAGTCAAAGATCTTATCTCTGATTTCATCCATCGTGGCGCCGGTCGGGTGTACGTCCCGGTGCGTGGAATGCCAGATGCTCGGTTCGTTATCCAGAATGTAATACCGCAAGCCGCCGTTTGACGCCGTTCCCCACTTGCCGACTAAGTGCTGCACCCAAGCCTGCTGAAACCGAGAGTCCGAAGGCACATCTGCGTCATTGGGATCATTGCCGGTGACAAATTGTCCGGAGGTTCTGATGCCGTTGCCCGCGTCAGGGAACCACTGCCAATCATTGCCCGTCTGTTGGCCGTACTTGGCGATGGAGAAGCTGGCAAGTTTGCTGCGATTGGGGCCGAGCCTGGCGACCCAGCCAATCATGGGAATGGTGAGCATCGCCTGCGCGCCTGTTGCTCTGGCGTTAGAGATAAAGGTATCGCCGCGTTCTCCGGCCGTCGCGCTGCCGTCGCCGATACTCTCATAGTACCAATCGTTACCACGATTGTCGGCGTTGAGCTGCCAGTTGTAGCGGCTGGTATTATTGCCACCGTATCGGTTGAGAGGGCAGTTCAAATCCGTTAATGCGGCGGCGCTGGCGTAGGCCACCCCGTAGATATAAGGGCTGATGGTGTGGCGATTAACAGCAGCATCAATACTGATAGTTATTGACGGATTCTGCGCCTTGACCACTAATATGGGAAGGCCGATGAGGCATAGTGCCTGACAAAGAAACGCTGCCAACCCTCGATATAACATCACCCAGGCTCCTTAATTAACTGAGGGGAAATGACTACTTGTTTCGGTATCGGCTAGGTGAGAAAGGGCAAGCGTTAACCTCGGGTTAAATTCTATCCCACTACGGCCCGCTGGACAAGCCTTCTTGAAATGGGTTAAGCCAGTAACAAAATTCCTTATCTACGGTGAAAGGATGCGGACCAGACCAGCAGCAGAATTCAATGGGGCGAAGTCTTTATGAAGATTTCCGAACTTCGTAGGAAATTCCTCATCTTCTTGATCATTGCCTTCATCTTTCGCTTGGGCTTTGGCTTATGTACACCGTTTTGGTCTGATGATGATGACCAAAGACAGATCTATCTGCTGGGCCTTAAGTTTTATACCACAGGGGAATGGCCCTACTTTGGACCCGATGTTTCTTACCCGGCGACCATACAGATACCCGGGGCATTGCAGGGACTTTTAGTAGGATTACCGCTCTTCGTTCTTCCCATTCCTGAAGCGCCTTTCCTACTACTAAACATTCTGACTTTTTCAAGCCTCTGTTTTCTGGCCTGGTATTGCGCCAAACGACTGCCGGAATTACCCACGTGGTTCGTCTGGTCATGGCTGCTAACGGCCCCCTGGGCACTGAATGTTTCAACCCATATTTATAATCTTTCATACGTCTTACCGGGGAGTATTCTTTTTTTTGTGGGGGCTCTGGAAACCTATCCATTCTCGAGCAAGAAGCTCATCCCGCTCAAGTGGGCCAATTTCATGATGGGATTTGCGCTTTTCTGGGTGATGCAGCTTCACCTGTCATGGATCATCTTATTACCCTACTTATTGATCTCTTTCTATTTTCAATACAGGACCAGGGGCGAGAACATTTTGACTTCCATCGCCTGGTTTGCTTTCGGGTCGACGCTGACGGGTAGCCTTCTGGTGCCGACCTTTTTAAAGTACGGTCTGGCAGACGGCCTGGGAGGGATAAACTCGGCGGCCGAATTCAACCCCGGCAATTTGTTACAAGCCTATAATCTTCCGGAGGGAATACTGGGCCGCTTTTTATCTTTCGCCAGCTTCGAGACCCTGCGCTTTATTGGGAATCACACCGCAGCCCGCCTGGCATTCTTAAGAAGAGAGCCATGGCTGACCCCTTTTGTTGCAGTCCTGGTCGTGGTCGGCATACTTCAACCTATCGCCATGCTCATCTTATGGTTCTCTAAACATCACCGTCATCAGGATTGGAAGGCGGTAAAGTATCTTACGCTGCTCACGGTATGTCTTCTCTACGTAATCTTCTTGTTCGCCTTCAGCGGGCCGAACTCTCATAAGCTTTACATCACCCTACCGATTGCGATGATATACGGCTTCTACTGCTGGAGCGGGTATCTGAATAGACGGGGCTGGCAAAAGTTCGCAAAGGTATGCATTATTTGCGGGATAATTTTTCACATCGGTTTGGCCGTTGACAATCTTTTTCGCACGTCTCTCTACGTCAACCGTAATGCTCCCAAAGCTGCCATCAACGACAAAGATTACCGTCTATTCGATGAGAGACGTCCGGGAGCCCGGTATTGATCCCCGACGCTTCGCATGAGAAATACCTCGGGTAAGAAGCGGATTTCACTCTCATGAGCAAAGCCCTTCGATCCACCGAATTACGATCCCCGCCCGGCCGAGGTTGACATTGCCCACAATAGCGAATAAACAGGTTTCGTAAAGAAGCGAAGGGCTGCTCATTGACGATCTGTCTTCGCTTCGCGATGTGATAAATGATCATTCAAGATCAAGGAGGGGGAGAAACTCATGGCAAACAAACAGGCTCGCATACTAGTTATCGGCGGCGGCTTCGGCGGCCTTTTCACGGCGCTCGATCTGGCGGGCATAGGCGAAGTGACGCTCATCAACAGTGAGAATCATTTTACTTTTACGCCGATGCTCTACGAATACCTGAGCGGTGAAGTCGAAGCCTGGCACATCGCGCCTAATTACAATGAGTTGCTGGACGACCGCGTCCGCGTCATTCGCGGCGCCGTGACCGGGATAGATTTGCAAGCGCGTGAAGTTGCCATTGACGGCCAAGCGCGTCGTGTCGCCTACGATGTGCTGGTGCTCGCTGTCGGCGGCGTCAGCAACTATGCCGGTGTTGAGGGCGCTGAAGAGTACTCGATGCCGTTCCGTAAGATCGAGCACGCCGATGCGCTACGCCGGCGTATGGTCGAGGCGCTTGACCGCGTTCCGCCCGACCTCGCGCCGCAAGATGCCCGCGCGGCGTTGACATTTGTCGTGGTCGGCGCCGGCGCAAGCGGGGTTGAGCTTTCGACCAAGATGGCGGACCTGCTAAACGATGCTTTCAAGCGGCGCGCGCTGCCGGGCGAGCCGCGCGTGTTAATCATCGAAATGAGTGACAGGATCGTGCCCGGGATGGGCGACGAAATCCGCAGCTATGTCGAAGGGGCGCTGCGCCAATCGCGAGTCCAGGTCTATACGCAAACGCGCGTTCGCCGCGTGACAAAAGATGGCATTACATTCGAGCACAACGGCGAGCAAACGGATCTCGGGGCGGCGGCGGTCGTGTGGCTGGCCGGCGTCCGCGTCAACCCCCTCGTCGAAAAACTTGAGCTGGAAAAAGAGCGGCGCGGTCTTATTCTTGTCGAACCAACGCTCCAGGCGCGCGGGCATGCGGAGATTTTCGCTCTCGGCGACATCGCGTATTACAAGGATGCCGACCCGACTCTGGCGGGCACGGCACAATTGGCCTACCAGGAGGCGTCGCTGGTTGCCGGCAACATTCGTGCGCTACTGGCCGGAAAGCAGCTCCAGACAAAGCATTTCACGGAGCTTGGCGAAGCTATGAGCCTCGGCACTGAGCGCGCCGCCGTGCTGGTCGAGGGCCATGTGATCGGCGGGGCACTCGCACGCCAGGCACGTTTCGCGATGTACACGGCGCGCCTCCCGACATGGCATCATCGCCTGCGCGTTGGCGCGAGCTGGTTTTTCGGTGGCCATGCGCCGCGCCCGCTGCAACCGCTCGGTCTGTAGCTATGATCAATCATCCGCGCGCTCGGATACTCATCGCTTGCGTAGTAATCATGGCTGCTATGGCGGCCCTGTTATGGACTCTAAGCCACAGGTCAAAGATGGACCGGTCGAAAGCGATCACGGTAGCATCCGCAAACGACCCGCGCGCCGTCCCGAGCATTACTGAGCCGACGCCACAGGTCGCCGCCCCCTCAACAGCCCCACCGGCAATTGATACTCCCGAGTCGCATCCAACCCGGCCCGCCGGCACACCACAGGGCGCACAACCGTCTGAGCCTACGCCCTCTACCCAAAGCCCGGCATCACCCACTGTTTCACCGTCGCTTTCAGCAAACCTAATCATTCCGGTGGCGGGAGTAAGGCCGGATCAGTTGCAGGATACATTCACGGCGGCGCGCTCTGAAGGACGCGTCCACGACGCCATAGACATTCCCGCGCCGCAAGGGACGCCCGTTCTTGCCGCCGCCGACGGCACTATCGTTAAGCTCTTTCATAGCGACAGGGGCGGGACAACCATTTATCAACTCAGCACTGATAACAAGACGGTCTATTACTATGCCCATTTAGACCATTACGCCGATGGTCTGACCGAAGGGCATTTCGCGCGTCAGGGCGAAGTGATCGCGTATGTTGGTGACACGGGCAACGCCGGGCCCGGCAACTACCATCTCCATTTTTCAATCTCAATTGTCTCCGACCCCAAACGCTACTGGGACGGTGTGAACATCAACCCCTACCCTCTCCTGCACAAATAACGAGCGACGCGCGGCGGATAAAATCGATACTTAATCCGTATCTCCCGTTCGCCATTTAGACGCATCAAGCAGAGATCGTTCGTTTATAGTCCAAGTTATTGGCACAGGTCTGCATCTAAATGCAAAATCAGTGCTGGTTGAAAGTGTCAGGCTAAGGGAACGGTTCTTGCTATACATGACGGGAGGCGTAATTTAATCTCCTGAGTCTATCCGCATATGAACAAATCCGATAAAGAGCGCGAAAGCTCATCTAAAGGCAGGTGCAGGAGACTTTAGACTCTTTTAAATTGATTTAGGAGCATCAAATATGAAGAGGCTTTGGCGAGCGGCCGGCTCAGTCGTTGTGCTGGCGCTCACTTTCAGTGGAATTAGCTGTGTTACTCAAACAAGGACAGATAACTCCGGCACAATCGCCACGACTGCTACGCCGAGCGCGTCACCGGCGTCTTCGCCGTTAGCCACCCCACCCGCGGCCGTACCGTCGCCGACACCGGCGAGCATCACGGACGCGAATGCGCTCCCCGTGACCATGCCTGTTCTCGATGCCTTCTTCGCCGACGAATCGTTTGCGACCGAGTTGAAGACGAAACTGCAATTAACGGACGAGCAGGTGAGCAAGCTCCGGGCCATCGCACACGAGGAGACGGGCAAGCTGCGCGAGGCCGGTGCCGGCAACTATCCCGGCACAGCGGCCGGGGCGCGCAACCTCGCCGCCGAACGCATCAAAGCCGTGGTTGGTGAAGATAAAGCCCGGCAACTCGCCGCCCTGGTACGCGACCGTTGGGGCGGCGCCGGTGAAGGAGGTTCTGGCGCAAGCGCTACAGGCGACACCAATAATGCGGACAACCCGAGCACGCCGGGCGCAACTGCGGCGCGGATGCCTAATGCCGTCCCTAATGATACACGCGTTGTCGTCAACACGCCCGCTTATAGGATGGATATTTTTGAAGACGGCAAGCTGGTCAAATCTTACAAGATCGGCATCGGTTATCCCGAATTCCCGTTACCGGCGGGACTTCGCAAAGCGCGCACCATCATTTTCAACCCGACGTGGACGCCGCCCGACTCGCCGTGGGTCGCATCGATGAAGAATGTGAAGGCGGGGGAGAAGATTGAGGCCGGCAGCAAGTTGAACCCGCTTGGCCCGATCAAAATTCCGATCGGCTTGCCGTCGTTGATCCACGGCGGCAAGTCCCCGGCGAAACTCGGGGGCTTCGCTTCGCACGGATGCGTCGGGCTGACCAACCCGCAGGTGCAGGATTTTTCCAAATTCCTGGCCCAGGCAGGCGGCATTGAACTGTCGGACGCAGACATCGCCGCATACGCGCAGAACAAGACGGAAACAAAGGAGGTGAAGCTGAGCAAGCCGGTGCCGGTTGAGCTGCGTTATGAAACGATTGTTGCCGAGGACGGCAAGCTTCACATCTACCGCGACGTTTACGATCACAACACTAACACCGAAGCAAACCTGCGCGCTGTGCTCGAAGCAAACGGCGTCACCCTTGACCAGTTAAGCGAACAGGAACGGGCGCAGGTGATGAATGCGCTCAGGCTGATGTCGGGCGGCGGGAACGGAAAGCCTGGCAATGTCAAGGTGGGCGCGTCTTCCAACCCGTCGGAAGGCGATTCTCCGAATAGTAACCGCGGCGAGCGGGGTGGCGCAGCCGCAGCTGGCGGTAAAGCACTGCGGGTGGCCAAAGGCCAGAAAGAGATTGTCATTGAGATCGCGGCACTGAAGGGCAAAGGGTACCCTGCGCCGGTTAACCTAGACACCGGCGTGCCGAAGAAACAGACGGCCCCCGCGACAGCAAAACCCGGCGGCAAGCGGCGGCCGGTCAGCCCGGAGACGCACGGTGAAATCTGACGGCAGTAAGGGGGCCGGCTCATGAAGAGGCGAAGTCTATCAACGGGGTTCTATGTCGGGCTGGCGGTTTTGCTGCTGGCGACGATTTTAAGCGTTGTGTTCACCGGGAATTTTGCCAGACAGGGCCCGCGGCTTGAACCCATCCAAGCCTCTTCCGTCAGCGGTAATAACGACATGCCGGCGGCCAATGGCCCGGCGAAAGGCTCGGAGATGACTCCGGCAGCCGCGCAAAATGTTAGGCTGAAGACCGATCTGGAATGGGCCTTCGGGGGTAAGGCACAACACGGCTGGTACCTCTACACGCCGTTGATCTGTGAGCTAATCGGCACGAATAAGGATGCAGACAGCAGCGACTTTGCCGCGGCGCTTGCCCGCTGGCAAAGAAGCGTCGGGCTTGCGCCCGGCGGGATTCTCGACGGTGAGACATGGTTGCGTATGATCTCCGTGTGGCAGTCGCGCCGCAGCAAAGACCACGCGGTCGCCTCACCCAACCAGCTACTCACGGCTCCGGCCTCCGACTTTTACGACCCGTCGCGACCCGATGAGCTTCGTAAAGTCGAGCCGCAAGCTTACGCCGCTTATAAGCGCATGGTGGCGGCTGCGGCGGCAGATCAAAGCGCGCTGGGGGCCGAAGGAACACGCGATGGCGAGATTACTCCTGCGGGTCAGTTCCTGAAGATCGTTTCCGCGTTCCGCTCGCCGGAGTATCAAGACCGGCTGCGCAAGCAATCGCCCAACGCGGGCTCGGCCGGGTTGGCGAAGAACAGCCCGCACTTTACCGGGCGAGCGCTTGACCTTTACGTCGGCGGAGATCCTGTGAGCACGGACGATCGTAACCGTGCGCTCCAGACGCAAACCCTGGCTTACAAATGGCTCGTGAAGAACGCCGGGAGGTTTGGGTTCTACCCGTACTTCTACGAGCCGTGGCACTGGGAGTATCGTGCCCCTTAGTTTGAGGGTACGGCAGAATAAATTCAGGAGGATTGAAATCTTGCTAGAAAACCAGAAGCCGTACCTTTGCGGTACAGAGGTCACGGAGGCAGACCAGACAAGGTTGTGTACTGCCCGGGCGATAGTTTTAACTCTGGATTACGAGTGAGCAGTTGCGGCCTCGCACGAATCGAGCACCGGCGCTTCTTCGATTTCCCGTCCGCTCGGGGCATCCCCGTAGGCGCGACCGGCAGCGATGGCTTCAAAGTATTCTGCGATGCGCTCAAGGATCTCTTCGACCGAATGAGAATGGTAGATCGAAGTGCGGAATGTCGCCCCCCCCTGCAGGCCGCGCGTGAACTGTCCGGCGAGCTGCTTCATCCGTCCGATGGCGGCAAACTCAGGCATGTCTTCGCGCAGCATCTCGAAGTATTCGAGTAGTACGGCGCGCTTATCTTCGAGTGTCGGCCGAAACGGCTCGCGTCCAGCGATGGCGTCTTCGATCTGGCGAAATATCCACGGGTTTGCCATCGCGCCGCGCCCGATTAAAATCCCATCGCAACTCGTTTCCCGCCAGCGGGCGAAAGCGTCCTCGATTGTCGTCACATCACCGCTGCCCGAGACTGGCACACTGACAGCCCCCTTCACCTGCCTGACCAGATCCCAGTTCGCAAGCCCTTTATAGCCCTGCTCCTTCGTGCGCCCGTGCAGCGCGATGTGCTCCGCGCCGCAGGCTTCGGCGAGCCGCGCGGTCTCGACCGCGTTGATCGTATGGTCGTAGAAGCCGGCGCGAATCTTGACCGTCATCGGAATCGTGATCGCTTTTTTGATCTCCTTGAGAATCCCTTCTAACCGCGGGTGGTCGCGCAGAAGACCGGAACCGCCGCCGTGCTTGACGACCTTCGGGGCCGGGCAGCCACAGTTGATGTCTAAAATATCCGCGCCGACTTCTTCGGCCATCTCCGCCGCCATGCGCATACGCTCCGGCTGGCCGCCAAAAATCTGCACGGCGAACGGGCGCTCATCTTCGTAAAAGCGCATCTGCCGTTTCGACTTCGGGTTGTGACGCGTCAGGCCCTCGACGGAGATAAATTCAGAGACGGTCAGGCCGATGCCGCCCCGCCGCTTGAGCAGGCGGCGGAATGACACGTCGGTGACGCCCGCCATCGGCGATAGAACGAGCGGCGGATTAATCTCGATGTCGCGAATCTTGAACGGCTTAATCATTCAGCAATTACCAGTTATCAGCTTGGCTAGCGGGGGAATGATCCCGGACTGAATTAATCTATCCGAGAAACAGGTTGAGAATTCGTCATCTATATTTCTTGAGGCTCGACCTGCCTCTCCCCGGTCTCTAATTGCATCACTGCCCGCGCATATTGAGCCGCTTGCCTTGCCGCGGTGCGTGCTAATCCGATATCCCCTTGGCTTATTGCTTCGAGAGCAGTAGCGCCCATTGACTGCGCAGTGATCCGGTATTGATTTATCTGGTTTTGAATAACCTCATCCGTCACGGGTGACATAAATTACTCAGCCTCATATTTAATAAGAAAGCGCTTTCCCATCAGAAGCCTCGGCGGGCTCGGTCGTATTGACATAACACATAAGCATCCTCTAGCTTCCTTTGAAACATCGGATTATAGCAAATGCAGCACAGGCTTATCCAAAGCATCGGCATCGCGTGGACGATCCTCTACGCCGCGTTCATCATCTGGATTTACGCCACGGAACCACGTACGCTCAAAGAGGTCGCAACAAACACAGAGGTCACCGCCGGAACTTACCGGATAGACCAGGAAAAGTTTAATCATGCGCTGGCGCTTTTTCACGCCGAGCAGTTTCGCGCGGCACGGGAGGAATGGGGACGCGCCGACCCGGCGCAGCGTGATGCGCGCACGCAGTTCTACATCGCTTACGCGTTTTACCGCGAGGGCTGGGGTCGCGTTTACAACGATAATGCTTTGTTCAGGCAGGGCCTTGAAGCGGTCGATCGCGCCATCAATCTCACGTCGAACGGCACGTTAACCGTAGACGATCCGAACTTGCAGATGCATACGGCGGCGGAGTTGAAAGCCGAGTTAGAACAGGGCACGGAGCGGAGTTGGGGCGATCTTAACCCCCTCAAAGTTCTGCGCACACGGAAATGACCGATCATCGCTCAAGAAATCGGGCCTTCGCGCGCTCTTTTGTGCTGCCCACGATCTTTTTGACGGTCGCGCTGCTGGGCGGCCTGCGCGTGAGCGCCGAAGCGAAGGCCTTCATCTTCATCGCGCCGCCGCTCATCACGCTCTTGCTCGCCGTTCTGCTGATGATGCTTTTCGTGCGCGGCCGCGCTGTCGAAATACATAGATGGATATCGACCGATCAGCCTCCCTTGGCCAACGTCTCGCACGCGCTCACGCTGATCGCGCTCTTTTTTGCCTCCGCGCAGGCGTTCAACTCCGTGTTGCCTGAGCGCGGCGTGCTTCACTGGCTGTTCTCCCTCTTCTTTCTGTGGACGTTGTGGAACAATCAGTTTTCATCATTTGACGCGCGTAGACTTCTGCGCAGTCTCGCGGTTCTGTTCGGGACGGCATTCGTCCTCAAACACATACTGCTGGCGAGTCTTTATGATCCGGCCGGCGGTTGGCTGAAGAGGCTGGCGGGGGTGCTGCTGGAAGGTGTTTCGCTCGGCTCGCTCGATACACAGGTGTTTGCGCCCGCGACCGGCTACATCTCCTTCTTCACACTTGCGCTCTACGTCGCCGGTCTCGTTTTGCTCGCACCCGCACCGGAGAGCGAATCGGACGAGCAGGACGCCCTTCACCTTATTCAGGCCTATCAAAAGCTCTCGTCAGGCGAACGTCTTTTCGTTCGTCAGGCAATTGCGGAAGATCAAAGAGGCCTGACTGACGGTGCGCGCCAAGCAATGCCAGGGGCGATAGACTCCGAGGCGCTTGTTGAAAGGGAAGAGTGACCGCAAAGGAAATAATCGCGTGCGGCGACTATTCCAAAAGGCAGGGCCGCATGAATCGTAAGGCTCATGCGGCCCCTGTATTCCGGGCCTCACTTTTTTACTGCCGGGGTGATGATATTTACCAGTTAACGACGAGTTCTTCAGAAGCCTGCCACGCCGGAACGTCGTGCCGGATCGAAGCACGATGCAGCTTGTCGGGACTAGCGAGCAAGCGCCCGGCTCCGAGCGCTACCGCGGCCAGCGGATCATCGGCAACGGCGACGTGCAAGCGCAACTCGCGCTGTAAACGCTCGGCCATACCTTCGAGGAGCGCCCCGCCGCCCGTCAGGATGACACCGGTATAATATATATCCGCCGTCACATCAGGCTGTGACTCTTCGATGGCGTGGCGCACGCCCGCAATGATCTCTCCCAGTACGGGCTCGAGCGCTTCGCGCACCTCCGAACTGCTGATTTCAACGGCCTTGGCCGAGCCGTCAAGGAGGTCTTTGCCGACGACCTCCATCCGTTTCTCTTCCTTCGACGCCGGCTTGTCATTGACGCGCGCTGTGCCCAGCTCTTTCTTAACCTGTTCCGCCGTGCGCTCGCCGAGCTGCATCGCATACTTGTTGCGCACGTAGTCGCGTATCGCTTCATCCATCGCATTGCCCGCAGCCTGCAGGCTTGTCGAAGAAATTTTTGCCGCCGAAGCAATGATCGCAACATTGGTCGTGCCGCCGCCGATGTCCACCACGAGATGCGCACGCTCGTCGTCAAAACTGAGTCCCGCGCCGAGCGCGGCGGCCAAGCCCTCGTCTACCAGATCAACCCGCGTGGCCTTCGCGTCGCGGGCGGCGTCGCGCACCGAACGCTGTTCCAGCGCGGTGGATGAACCCGGCACGCCGATCACCAAGTGGCTACGCTTTTGATTGCCACCATGCACGCGCTTGATGAACGCGGTCAGCATCTTTTCCGTGACTTCGAAATTGCTGATCGTACCCCCGCGGATCGGGCGATGCACCTCCGCATCATGCGGCTCGCGGCCAAGCATTTTATAGGCCTCGGCGCCGACGGAAAGGACTTCGCCCGTATATTTATGAACCGCCACTGCCGATGGCTCGTTCAAAACAATACCCCGGTCGGGCGCATAAATGAGCGTATTGACCGTGCCGAGGTCAATGGCCAGGTCGTCTGTAAAAAAGTTGCTCAGTATGTTCATACATGTAAGAAATGCTAAACAGAAAGGATATTCCTAAGTTTCCAGGAAACCACACCAAAAATGGTTTTTACACCGTTAAAAGCAAGCCGTTTACAAAAAATATGAGCAAGTCGCATGCCAGTTCGCGGGTGAGAATTATTCCTGGCAAAAACCGACAAAATGGGGGTGCGGTTTTCCGTTGAATAGATTTTGGTCGGAAAATAATTCATCCCGCGCTCTAAAAACGAACGCTATGCTGGAGAGACGTCGTGGCGCGCGTGATTTTCGATTTGCTCGGCGAGAAAGGGGCGTGGGGATGTCCTTTTATTCAAGTGGCGCCCAACACTTAACTTTAGAGAAGCTCGTCTGAGACTTGACTGTCGTTGAGAATTTCGTAGAGGGTAGAAGCCTCACTTCGTGAGGGTTGGCGCACAGCAGGCAGGGCGCGGACGCGCACGGTGAGCAACCGTTGTCGGCGGCGCAGCGTGATGACGTCTCCCACGTGAACCGCGCGTGAGGACTTAGCGGATGCATTGTTAACCAGAGCCGCGCCAGCCTCGCACAATTCCTGCGCGACCGTGCGGCGCGGGCAGAGGCGGCTCGCTTTGAGGAACAGGTCAAGACGCATTAAAAAGTTCCGGGTTTCGAGTTCCGAGTTAAAAGCGGCAGCTAAACGCGGAACCCGGAACTATGGGTTGAGGCTTATGGACGCTTACTGCCCTTGTTGCCTGATCTTTTCTCCCCAGGTCTGCTGGGGGCAGGCGCTAAAGATTTACTTGTTGCGTTGGCCGAAGCCGCAGGACCAGATGACAGTAGCGGCTGGACGCTCGCCTCATAATTTTGACCGAGTTTGATGTACGCTTCGTTGCGCAGGCTTTGCAGGTAAGCTGTGCGCTCCTTGTCGGAGCGCTCCATGGTGATCGCTTCACGCACCTGATTCTCGTTGAAGCTTGACGCGTCGCTGCCCGCCGTGCGTTCATCCACGCGCAAAATATAGTAGCCTTCTTCTGTACGTATGGGGTCTGTGACGCCACCAGCCTTGACGTTTTTGATTGCCGCGGCGAAGTCCGCGCGCAGTTCGGGGACCGGAAATGCGCCAACCTTTCCCTTGGTCTCGGGGGCGATGCGCTGGCCGTTCTGCTCCTGTTCGGAATTGGCGGCGGCGAGTGACCCAAAATCCGCCCCGCCCCGCGCCTGTGCGACGAGTTTCGCGGCCCTGGCGCGCACGTCTGCCTCCTGTCGCCCGGCCAGACTCAAAAAGATGGCCGAGAGATTGACGCTTTCCGGCTTACGAAACTTGTCGCGGTGCGTATCGTAGTATCTTTTGAGCTCATCGCTGCTCAAGCCGAAGAAGATTTTGGCATCGACTTCACGCTGCAGGACAGCGCTTTTCATGATTTCCGTGCGCAGCGTCTGGCGGACGCCGGCCGGGTCCACGTTGTTGGCTCGCATCTTTTCATCAAAGCATTCAATGGTCTTGCAGCCTTCCTCTTTGGCCACTTCCAGCACGCGCTTGTTGACTTCGGCTTCGACCTCATCCGTCAGGCCCAGGTCTTTGCCCTTTTCCAAAAGGAGTTGCTCGTTAATCAGACGGGCGATGAGCTCCGGCTTGTGGCGCGTAACTTCATCATTCGCCTGCTGCTCCGGCATGCCCTGTTGCTTGGCAACATCCACCGCCTCTTTCATGGCGCGCTTTACCTGGGAGAGCGTAATCACGCTATCATTAACCTGCGCGACGACTTCGTCGACGATTACGGGCTCGCTGCTTTCCTGCCCGAATACGGTCGAAGCTGCCATGGACAACAGCAGCGAGGCCAACGCGACAAGCGTCGCCTGCGCGAGCGCGGGAAATCTTGATTTCACAGCTTTTCTACTCCTTAAGTTAGTAGTCAGCAGTCAGTAATCGGTAATTCAGCTCTTTACTGGCGACTGATTACTGACTGCTGACAACTTTTCGATTTTAATCCGTCGCCCGGATTTCCAGCAACAACTCGCGGGCGGTTTCAAGCAGGCGGTCCGTCTCTTCCTGGCTCAGATCGACGCGCAAGACCCCGCTCGGGGTAAAACCGGCGCCCGCGCGAGCGGTTAACACGGCGGTCAATTTTTCGGGCGCGACGCGCGCATTTTCGCTCAACTTGATGGCGATGCCACCCGGCGTCCGGTCAATCGAGATAACCTTCAGTTCTTCGGCCAAGCGACGCAACCGCGCATACTCGAAGAGCCTTTCGACGGGCGGGGGGATGCGCCCGTAACGGTCTTGCGTCTCCGCCCGTATGCCCCTCAGCGTCTCCTCATCGCGCGCCGACGAAACCCGTTTGTAAGTGCGCAGACGCTGGCCCATGTCAGAGATGTAGTCTTCGGGGATCGCGACGTCAACCTCGAGGTTGATCGAAACGCTCGTTTCGTCCTCGACCGTTTCGCCGCGCAACTCCGCGACCGTACGCTCAAGCATCTGCGTGTAAAGATCAAACCCGAGCGCGTCCATGTGCCCGGACTGCTCGCCGCCCAGCAAGTTTCCCGCCCCACGCAATTCGAGGTCGAGGGCCGCGATGCGGAAGCCCGCGCCCAGGTCGGAGAATTCACGAATTGCCGCGAGGCGTCGGCGCGCAATCGGCGACAGGCCCAGTTCCGACGGAATTAATAAATAGGCGTAAGCGCGGCGGTTCGAGCGCCCGACGCGGCCGCGCAACTGGTAAAGCTGGGCAAGACCGTATTGATCGGCGCGATTTATGATGATCGTATTGGCGCGCGGGATGTCTATGCCGTTCTCGATGATCGTCGTCGCAACCAGCACATCATATTTATAATCAACGAAATCGAGCATCACGCGCTCCATCTCTTTCTCGTTCATCTGCCCGTGGCCGACGGCGAGCTTGGCCTGCGGCACGAGCCGCTGGACGAGCGCGGCGATTGATTCGATCGACTCGACGCGGTTGTGTATGAAGAAGGCCTGCCCGCCGCGGCCCAACTCCAGCTCAATCGCGGACTTGATAACGGGCTCCGAAAACTGCACGACCTGCGTTTGGATGGCGAGGCGGTCGCGCGGCGGGGTCTCGATGACGGACATATCGCGCAGGCCCATCAAAGACATGTTGAGCGTGCGCGGGATCGGCGTCGCCGAGAGCGTTAGCACGTCAACACGCTTCTTCAACTGCTTGAGGCGCTCCTTATGCGCGACGCCGAAGCGCTGCTCCTCGTCGACGACGACGAGGCCGATGTCGCGAAAGCGCACGTCCTTCGAAAGTATGCGATGGGTGCCGATGACGATATCGACCTCACCCGCTTCGACGCGCTTCGCGACATCCCTTTGCTCTTTCGGCGAGCGGAAACGCGAGAGGAGCTCGATTTTCACCGGGAAGGGGGCGAACCGGGTACGGAAAGTCTCGAAATGCTGGTAGGCGAGCACCGTTGTCGGCGTCAGAACCGCGACCTGCTTACCTTCCATCACGGCTTTGAATGCGGCGCGCATGGCCACCTCGGTTTTGCCGTAGCCGACGTCGCCGCAGAGCAGGCGATCCATCGGGACGGGCTCCTCCAGGTCGCGCTTAACGTCTTCAATGGCCGTTTCCTGATCCGGCGTTAAGACATACTCGAAGCCCTCTTCGAACTCCCTTTGCCACGGGCTGTCGGCGGGGTAAGCAAACCCTCCGACCAGCTTGCGCTCGGCATAGAGGCGCAGAAGCTCGTCGGCCATGTCGCGCATCGCGCGCTTGGCTTTGGCCTTCGTCTTCTGCCACCCCAGACCGCCGAGACGATCAAGCGCCGGCTGATTCCCTTCCGCGCTGGAATACCGCTGTACCAGATCGAGCCGCTCGACAGGCACATACAGCTTCGCATCATCCGCGTAATAGAGCAGCATGAACTCGCCGCTCCGCCCGCCGAGGTCAAGCGTCTGGAGGCCGCCGAAGCGTGCGATGCCATGGTCCACGTGGACGACATAATCACCTACGCGCAGGTCACGAAAGTCCGAAAGAAAGGCCGCCGTTTTTGACTTGCGCCTCTTATCTTTTTCCTTCGCGGCTTCGGCATGCGGCTGGCGGCGGCGATCCAGAACGGTGTCGGTCGCTTCGTCGAACAGGTCACTCTCGACATGCACGATAAGGCCCGATTCCGGCAACTCGAATCCACCCGACGTGCGACCCACCGTCACGACCACCGTGCCCGCCTGCCCTGCCACGGGCCCGCCGCCCTCGTCGCTCAGAGCCACACGCGATTCAACGCCGTAATTGGCCAGAATCTCTGCAACGCGCTCGGCAATGCCGAGGCTTGGCATGACGAACAACGTTGCCGCGTGACGCTCATCCCTGGCCCGGCGGACATCGTTTGCCAGATCACTGAGGCGACCGTGATAACGACGCGCCGACTGCGCCATCCATTCGACCTCCGGCGCAGTCTCAACCGCCGGGAAAAGAAAGAGCCGTTCGCCATGCCCGCGCGACTTTCCGATTTGGACATCGGGCTGTTCCGCGTCGAGAGCGATGTTCTGGTCGATCACGGCGGCGGCGCGCCCCAGCGTGCGCAACTCGACCCGCTGCATTTCAGCCAATCCCCCGCGCAGCTCTTCTGCCGTCAGGTAAAGCTCGCCGGGCCGCAACCCCAGCTCGTCAGCCGCCTCGATCTCGCTGTAATGTGCCGCAAGTCTCCCATACGTACCTTCAAGATAGGTCTCGACCGCGCTCGGCTCATCAATCACGAGCACGGCATCCCGCAGGTAATCGAAGGCACTCGCGTTTCTCCCGCGCACCAGCGGCATTAACCATTCCCACCCGGGAAAAGTTTCGCCTTCGTCGGCAAAAACGGTGCGGTCACGCAGTGCGCGGGCATAGCGCTCGTCGCCCCAACGCTGGCGCGCCCTCTCTGCCCACAGGCGAAAGTCGTCGCTCGTCACCGCCAGCTCGCGCATGGGCGCAATCATCACTTCTTTCAACTGCGCCGTCGAAAGTTGTGTCTCCACGTCGAACTCGCGAATCGAATCTACCGTGTCGCCGAAAAATTCCACGCGCACGGGGGCTTCCCTTCCCGGCGACCACACGTCGAGGATGCCGCCGCGCATCGAGAACTCGCCTACCGCGCCCACCGGGTCCTCGCGTACGTAACCGGAAGCGATCAATTTTTCGACCAGTTCCTCCGGCGATTGATCCACATCACGCTTGAGCACTGCGCCGGAGCGCGCAATCTCTTCGGGCGTTACCGTTCGTCGCGCCAGAGCGCGCACCGTCAGCAATACGAAATCCTGTGTCTCGCGGCGCGCAGCGAGGCTCCACAATGTCAGCGCGCGCTTCTCAAGCGTCTCGGCGTGCGGCGATGCGCCGGCATAGGGATCACTCTCCGAAGCGGGCAGCGTTACCACAGTATCTTCACATTCGGATCTTCCGCGCAGCGCGCAGTACCAGAACCGCAGATCCTGCTCCCAGGTCTCCAGGTCGCGGTTCGCCTGTGTGACGACCGTAAAACACTTACCGACCTCGCGCTGCAACGCCGCAACCGCGAGAGCGCGCGCAGGGCTGACGGCCAGCCCGCTGATCGAGATCACACGTGCGCCGCGTTTGATCTCCGCGACGAGTCGCGCGTACTCCGCGCTCTCGGTGACCCGCCGGAGAACGCCTTGCATAACCGACACAGACTTAACCGTACTGCTCATTTAACTTTCCCGTCCCTACCCTTGCGCCCTTCGCCCTTTTATCTGGCGAACTTCGTCGCGTCCGAGAGCGTGACTATTGCCTCTTAATACGCTCGATGATCGAGCTCGTTGACGCGCCTTCCGTAAATGGCAGCGCAACGACCCGACCGCCCGCTCTCTCGACCTCTTCGCGCCCATGAATCTCGTCGAGCGCATAGTCGCCGCCTTTAACGAGCACATCCGGCAAGATCTCGGCGATCAAAGAGCGCGGGCTAAGATCATTAAAGACATGCACATACGACACCGCATCCAAAGCGGCGAGGATTTCGGCGCGTTCACTTTCGCTCATGATTGGCCGGCCCATACCCTTCAACTCTCGCACGGAACGGTCGCTGTTGATCGCGACCAGCAGCGCATCGCCGAGAGAGCGCGCCGCCGCCAGGTAGCGCACATGACCGACGTGCAGGACGTCGAAGCAGCCGTTAGTGAAAACCAGGCGCTTGCCCGCCGCACGCAAACGCGCACGCTCAGCGCGCAGCTCTTCGGAGGAGACTATTTTTCCGCTCATTTGACAAGAAAGAATCTAACACGACGGATGCCAATTCAGTAAATGAGTCAGTCGAAAGTCTTCAAGTAAGTCGAAAGTCCAACGTCCAAAGTCCAAAGTCAGCATGACCAAAGCACTATTATCTAAAGCCGTTTGAGGCCACATCGACTTTGGACCTTGAACTTTCGACTTTGGACTTAACACTCAGGATTTGCACTGCGAATCCTGGCTTCCTATAATCGCCATTTACTCCAGGGGAGACAAAACCGATGGTGAACATCCCATTCATCGAAGATAACGATCAAACCCGCGCACGGCGCGAACACCTCGAAGCACTGCGTAAGCTCGTCGGCAACGTTTACCCGAATAAGTTCGAGCGCAGCAGCGTGACGGGCCGGGAGGATACGATTACGGCGATTATCGAGAATGAAAAGATCAAGGGGCTTGTGCCTCACGTCGCAGAGGGTGGGCGGCCTCAGCCGGAAGAACTTGAGCGAGTGAACGCCGAGCTGAATAAGATCGAGGTCCGCATCAGCGGGCGCATCGCAACCCCTCCACGCGTGATGGGCAAGGCAGCGTTCGTGCATCTCTCGGATGGCGTTTCGCGCCTGCAGATATACGTGCGCAAGGCAGACGTCGTAGGCGTCCGTAATGACGCTGAGGGTGGCACAGTGGATGGCTGGGAACTGTTTGGTCTGCTGGATCATGGTGATTTCATTGGAGTTGCGGGCTATCTTTTTGTCACCAAGACGGGCGAGCTTTCTGTCCACGTGCGCGAATTGCAGTTTCTCGCCAAAGCGCTGCTCCCGATGCCGGACAAGATGCACGGCATCGCGGACGCGGAGCTACGCCGTCGGCAACGCTACGCCGACCTCATTGCCGGGAGCCTGAAAGTGGAGCATGAAGAAGGCGAGCTCACTCCGCGCCAAGTTTTCGAGCGGCGATCAAAGATCATCACCGAGATGCGACGCTTTCTTGAGGATCACGGCTACATCGAAGTCGAGACCCCGATGCTCACGCCGCTGGCGACGGGCGCGGCGGCAAAGCCGTTCAAGACACATCACAACGCCCTTGATATTGACCTCTACGCGCGTATTGCTCCTGAGCTTTACCTGAAGCGTCTCGTCGTCGGTGGCTTCGAACGCGTCTACGAACTCAACCGGAATTTCCGCAACGAGGGCATCGGCTACCGCTGGAATCCCGAATTCACGATGCTGGAGTTTTACTGCGCATACATGGACGTGAACGGGATGATGGATTTCTGCGAAGAGATGCTGAGAACGACTATTGATAGAACATTAGGCAGTACGCGCACTTATTACGATGGACATGAAATCGATTTCGGGCGAGGCTTCAATCGAATGACAATGAAGCAAGCAATTAACGAATACTGGCCTCCCAGTTGGCGTGAATTAGGCGGCGAACAATTTCAAACGAACTGGTTAGATGACCCGTCCCGGATACTGTGTCTAGGATGCTTAGTAGCTGAGATGGAGGAGCAAGAAGGGCAAGTGCTTTCTAGGTCACAGGAATTTGAAGAGGCTTTATATAGTGAGTCAACGGATCAGGTCAAGAGAGCTTTAAGACAGTCCAAACGTTCTGTACTAGACCATACCGAACCGGCCTTACGCGACGATCTTTGGCGGCGAGCTGGCGAGCGGAGCATATCCTCTAGCTCCCAATATGGAGAAACGAGTGAGGCTGATATAGGGTATATGATTCAAAGGATATTTGAATATATCGCAGAAGAGAAGTTGATCGAACCAACGTTCATCTATGATTTTCCTAAGCCTATCTCGCCGCTCTCGAAAGCTTCGCCTGCCGACCCAACAATTGCTGAGCGCTTTGAGTTATTCGTAGCGGGCATGGAGGTAGCGAATGGGTTTTCGGAGTTGAATGATCCGGTAGAACAGTACGAGCGCTTCCGCGAACAGATGCAGCAGCGCGAGCGGGGCGATGAAGAGGCGATGGTGATGGACGAGGATTACATACGAGCGCTCTCTTACGGCATGCCGCCGGCGGCCGGAATCGGCATCGGTATTGATCGCCTCGTCATGCTCCTGACAAATAAGCATTCAATCCGTGATGTGATCCTGTTTCCACACATGCGTCCGGAACGCAAGGGGGAGGAGCAAGAGGAGCGAACGGATGAGAAGGCGTAGACGTGCCGACCTGAATCGCAAGATGACTTGTTGCTGATTGGAAAGCATCGGATGCTTCCCCTACGGTCGGGCTACTGCCATCGATCAACTGTAGGGTTACACCTATTTGGCTGAAACCCGACCGTGAATCCGCGTAAGCCTATTTCCCGCAACAATTGCAACCACCACCGGGCTGCCAACTAAAAAATAAACGTAACAATTCGTAACTTTTCGTTACGCTTACTAAAAATTTTATTTCGTCGGGATTCGTCGGGATTCGTCCGTTTTCGTCGCCCTGGAGGAAACATCAGACTGTGTGAAAACTATTTTGGTCCAGTTGCGTATCATATCGCAGATCCCGTC
>CAYLJO010000016.1:41078-46475 GCA_964383905.1 uncultured Blastocatellaceae bacterium | reverse complement strand
GGGATTGGTGGCAGTGCATGCCGGAGCCGTTGTCGCCATAAATCGGCTTCGGCATAAAGGTCGCGGCTTTGCCGTAAAGGTAAGCCGTGTTGCGTACGATGTATTTGAAGAGCTGTAAATTATCTGCCGTGCCCAACAATGTCGAGTAGCGGAAGTCTATCTCGCACTGACCGGCGGTGGCGACCTCATGGTGATGACATTCGACGTTGATACCGCAATCGGCCAGTGTTAACGAAATTTCCGAGCGTAGATCGCTCAGCGAGTCGGCGGGTGGGACCGGCACATACCCCTCTTTTGGGCGGACACGATATCCAAGGTTCGTGCCGTTAAGATCGTCCGAGCCGCGCCCGCTGTTCCAGTGGCCTTCGTCGGAATCAACCGTGTATCCGGCGGAGTTCTGGTCATTGTTAAACTTCACTGAATCGAAGACGAAGAATTCCGCCTCGGGCCCGAAATAGGCGGTGTCGGCTATGCCCGTTGATTTAAGGTAGCTCTCGGCGCGCCGCGCGACGGCGCGCGGATCGAAGGCGTACCCCTGCTTGGTTATTGGATCAACGGCGTTAGCGATCAGGCAAACCGTTGGTTCTTCGGCGAACGGGTCCATCCAGAAACGCACCGGGTCGGGCACGAGCAGCATGTCGGACTCGTGGATGGCCGCCCACCCACGTATGGATGAGCCGTCAAATCCGAAGCCTTCCTCAAAAGAGCCCTCGGAAAGCTCGCCGATCGGAAAAGTTAGGTGCTGCCAGGAGCCTGGTAAATCCGTAAAGCGTACCGAAACAAACTTTGCCCCTTGATCCGTAGCATACTTGATAGCCGTTTTTGCGTTCATGTTATCTCCTGAGAAATTAATAGGGGGTGGGAAAGGTAAAAGGATAGAGATCGCTCACGTTTTGACCTTTTACTTCTACCTTTGACTTAATAATAGCGCGGTTTTCGTCGCGTAAAAAGCTTTGCATTATAGTCGTGCGGGGGTCAATGTCAAGGTTTTCGCCGTAAGCTGGTGGGAGGGGGAAACGCCGCGGTCTTCTCTTCCCGCCCTTAACCCTTTACGGAACGTCGGTTTAACCGGAGGCGGCACGATTCGGCGCCAAAAAAAATAGTTTTTGACCGACCTCGCATTTTCTGTTAAATTGCGCGCCTAGTGTTCCAGCCACCAATCTCCAGTCGGTATACAGACGAGGAGCAGCCGCGCTTCGGACGACGAAGCTATGCGCATATAAGAACATGAGGTAGGAGATCGCGAATTGACTACGGTTATTGAACAGACGCTTGAAACATATGGCATAGAGAACTGGGGCGCCGGTTACTTTGATGTTAATCGTAAGGGCAATTTGATCGTCCATCCCGCCGAAGGGGATGTGCGCGCGGCAGATTTGAAGGAGATTATTGATGACCTTCATCGCCGCGGCATCAGCACGCCCGTGCTCCTGCGCTTCCCGCAACTGGTCGCCAGCCAGGTGCGCAAGCTCCAACGCGCGTTCAGTAAATCCATCCGCGAGTATGATTATCAGGGCGCGCACATGTGCGTTTACCCGATGAAGGTTAACCAACAGCGCACCGTTGTCGAGGAGTATTTACGTGAGGGGTCGCGCTACGACTTCGGGCTGGAGGCCGGATCGAAAGCGGAGCTTTATGCCGCGCTCGCGCTCGAACAATCGCCCGACAGCCTGCTCGTCCTCAACGGCTTTAAAGATCAGGAGTTCATCGAGATGGCGTTCGTCGGCGCACGCTCCGGCAAGCGCGTCGTCATCGTCATCGAGAAGCTGAGTGAGCTCGATCATATCCTGCGCGTCGCCGAGAGCCACGAAGGCGATATGCCGATCATCGGCATGCGCGTTAAGCTCTACTCAAAAGGCTCCGGGCGCTGGGAGAAGTCCGGCGGCGAGGCCGCCAAGTTTGGGTTGACGACGACCGAGCTACTCGAAGTCATCAACCGCCTGCAAGACGCCGGCCGCATAGACATGCTGCGCCTCCTGCATTTTCACATCGGCTCGCAGTTGACCGACATTAAGCGCATCAAGAACGCGATGAAAGAGGCGGCGCGCGTCTACGCCAAAGTCCACCAGATGAAGGTGCCGATCGATCTGCTCGACGTCGGCGGCGGCATGGCCGTTGACTACGACGGCTCAAAGACCGCTTTTGATTCGTCCGCCAACTACACGGCGCAGGAGTTTGCCAACGACGTGATCTACACGATCAAGCAGGTGTGCGACGACGAAAACGTGCCGCACCCGACCATTATCCAGGAGTCCGGTCGCTTTCTCGCCGCCTACCACGCCATTCTCATCACTAACGTCCAGGACGAGATTGAGACCGTCGTCGAAGACATCACCCCGATTGAGATCGATGAAGACGACCCGCAGGTCGTGACCGAGCTCGGCGAGCTGCGTGAGTCAATCTCGGTCAAAAACTACCGCGAGTACTATCACGACGCGCTGGAGCATCGCGAAGAGCTTTTCACACTCTTTAATTTGGGGCTCATCTCGCTCGAAGACCGCGCTAAAGGCGAGGTGCTGTTCTGGGATATTTGCGAGCGCGCGGATAAGTACGCGCAGCAGGCCAAGTATGTCTCCGAGGAGTTCGACGATCTGCGGCGCCTTCTGTGCGCGAAGTATCTGACGAACTTTTCCGTCTTTCGCTCCGTGCCGGACCACTGGGCGCTCGACCAGTTGTTCCCCATCGTGCCGATTCACGGGTTGAACAGGCCGCCGACCGAATACGCGACGCTCTGCGATATCACCTGCGATTCGGACGGCATCGTCGATAAGTTCGTCGACCTGCACGACGTCAAGCAGGTGCTGGAGCTTCACCCTCTCGTCGCGGGCGAGCCCTACTACTTGGCTTTCATGCTCGTCGGCGCGTATCAGGAAGTGATGGGCAACAACCACAATCTGTTCGGCGTGCCGCACGAAGCGCAGATCTATATTGACGAGGGAGGCTACCTGATCAAGAAGGTGATCCGCGGCACGACCGTCGGCGCGGCGGCCGAGCGCGCGCGCTACGAGCGCGGCTTATTGCACGACGGTTTCCGCCGCCAGATCGCGCACCGCGTCAAACATGACGAGATGTCGGAAGCCGATGCCGCAGAGCTCATCGAGTTTTATGAATCGCATTTCGACGCTTACACGTATCTCGCAGTTAATGGGGACGAAGGCCACACCCGGCGCGGGCGAGACTGAATGCACATGGCTTCCAGTTTCGGGTCCCAAATTTCAGGTTAAAAGCTCGAGCCCGGAATGCGGAGCTATTCTTTTGATAGATTGGAAAATAACTCATGGTTACTCAGCGAAAACCTAGACCCTCTAAATATCTCACCGTGCCGACGCGCCCCGTCCAGGTGGATCGCGACCGCTCGGTGGCCGGGCTTCTCGAAAAGATGGAGGGCACAGGCTTTGGCGGACGCCAGCTGGCCGAAGCGCATCGCATCTGGCTTGATATGCTCGGTGATAACACGACCATCTTCGTCGCCGCCTCGGGCGCACTTATTCCGGCAGGCATGCGCCGGTTGCTCGCTTACGTAATCAAGAACCGTTTCGTTGACGTGCTGGTGCTCTCCGGCCCGATGCTCTTCCACGACCTGCACGAGACGCTCGGCCGCCATCACTTTCAGGCCCACCCGAGCATGACCGACGCGGAATTGGAGGCCTCGCAGATCAATCGCATGTGGGATCTGCTCGCGAGCGACGAAGAATATCGGGAAGCGGAGGAATGGGTCGGCGGCTTCACAAACCAATTGGACCAGAGCCGGCCCTACTCGACGCGTGAGTTCCTGCACCTTTTAGGGAGGGAGCTGGCGGAAATAGCCACCGAGGACGGCGTGCTCACCTCCGCCTACAAAGCGCGCGTGCCGATTTTTTGTCCGGCGATCGCCGACAGCGCGATCGCCATCGGCATCGCCGCCGCCCGCTTTGAGAAGAAGAACAACTTTCAGTTCGATATCGTCCAGGATGTCCTCGACCTGACGCAGGTCGCCGCACGCGCAAGGGTCACGGGCGTTATCAATCTGGGTGGCGGCACGACCAAAAGTTTCATCCAGCAAACGGAGATCTCCACCAATATCGTGAAGATCCCGGCGCGCGGCCACAAATACGCGATTCAGATCGCGACGGACGCACCGCATCCCGGCGGTCGCTCGAACGCCGTCGCGTTCGACGAGACGCTCGTCTACGGCAAACTCGCGCGCGGCGCACATACCGCCTACGTCAACTGCGACGCCACCATCGCACTCCCGATCCTGGTCACCGCGCTTTCGCAGACCGCCGCGAAATACATGAAGGGTCGCAAGCGTCCGAACTTCACTTTCACGCGTGATCTAATGGTCGAAGTGCCATAAAAGGTAGTTGGTAGCGATTGACGATAGTCCGTATGGAGGAGTCATCATTAATCAGCGGGGGCTACAGACATCTATGCTGAATTTATTTCGCTTTCCCTCTGTGAACCTCTCCGGCCCTGCGGTGGTTCAGACCGCCTCCTCCCATACACCCACTGAGATATGCTCTAGTCGCGCAGGAGCGGGCGCACTTCGCTGGCGCGCACGGTTGCCGGAAGCGCACGATGAGTACTCATGAGGAACGCGCTGGAACTTGCACGCAGGGCGTTGCCGTGCGTGGCGGCGATCCGCACGATACGGCTGAAGATCGACACGCCGTAGTAGTACCCGTCGCGCATGCTGACGAGCACGTCGGCCGTGTGACGGACGCGCGGCGTATGAAGCGCGCTGTAGAGATTTGCCAACGCATCCGGGTAAACATGTTCGCCCGTGTGCTTATACCACGCTCGATCGGCCGCATAGCCACACTTATCCAATTGCTCATTCTCGCCGAGGCGACGCACGACGCCGCTGAGATGCAGCGGATCGCCTTCGATCTGTTCGTAGCGGTAAAGGACGCCGCGTTCGCTTTCACGCCGGTGATTACGCGCGGCGCCGCTGGAGCTTTTAACCACGACCGCCGCCCCACCGTCACGATAAATTGTGAAGTCAACGCCCTCAAGTTCGGCCACCGCGCCGGCCAACTGAGGGGCTTCCTCATCGATGCAGTACAAAGCCGCATACCCGCATAGGCCGAAGGCCGGGATCGTTACGTGATGGCGGTTCTGACCGTGCCCGCGCCCCGCCAGCGTGTAGCCGCACAGGCGCAGGTGGGTTTGCAGGTTAACGCGCCGGTTCTCCTGCAAATTCATGCCGTGATCGGAGAACAACACGATCTCCGTTTCTGCGCCGCACCAGGCGCGTATGTCGCGCAATATGTGATCCAGTGACTCGAGCGCAACATGTAGACGCTCCGGCCCTCGGAGATGCAGCAGGCCGTCCGTTCCTTTAAGAAAGGCGAAAAAATCGTGTGTTTGCGGCGCGGCGCGAAAAGCCTCGTGAAAGCGGCGCATATCTGCGCGCCA
>CAYLJO010000016.1:0-40978 GCA_964383905.1 uncultured Blastocatellaceae bacterium | reverse complement strand
GTGTTTGCGGCGCGGCGCGAAAAGCCTCGTGAAAGCGGCGCATATCTGCGCGCCAGACCGCCTCCGTCGCGACATAGATGAGGAACTCAAACGGGAGTGGCTCCTGATAATCGAGCTCGTCCATGTAAGACGACGGGACTTTGTCGGGCGTGCGGCGGCCGATATATTTGCGCACGCCGCCGCGAAACTCCCGCGCCGAACGGTCAAAATAGAGGCTCTCGTAACCGGGCGGCGGGGTCGCACCCAACATGGCTGAAAGCGCCACGTTCGTCAGCGTCGGGAAAGGCGAAAGCAGGCGCGACGGTGCGCCGAAAGCCTCGAACAAACCGCGCTCCTTGGCTACCTTGACGATCTCGTAAGGCACGCCGTCCAGGCAGAGCAGCAACCGCCGCGCGCGCGCCCTGCGCCGCTTGTTTCGAGCCCCGTCTTACTGTTCACTCCGACGCGCCTTTTCCGCCGCCGCTTCTCATTTTGTACGGCTCACGCAGCCCCCGCCGCGCCTCTTCGTGCGCGTCGTAAGCATCGGGACGATTCAGCACGGTGCGATACTGGGCCAGCGCGTCGCTCCTTTTGCCCGCCAGGTCTAAGGCTTGCGCGCCACGTAGGTGCGCCATCGTCGTCAGGCTGGATTCGGCGTTGGCCACGCTCGCAGCCGCCAGAAACTCTTTCGCCGCATGCTCATGTTGCCCCGCAACAAGAAGAGATTCGCCGTAACGGAAGTGTATGAGATCCAAGGCACGGGACGCGGTCGTGAGCGCGGAACGGTCATTCAGCAGCGCTTCGAATATATCGAGGGCTTCACGCTCATACTTCGCCGCTTCTGTAGCTCTGTTCGCCCGCCGCTCGACGGCCGCCTGTAACGAGAGCGCATCGGCCGCCTCCAGCTTAAACAAGTAATTACGTGGATGCTTTGCGGCAAGCTCGCGCGCAAAGGCGAGCGCATCCGCGTACCGTTTTTCGCGCTTGCAGAGGACGATGAGCAGTGCTCTGGCTTCGTCACTTGCCCAATGTCCCTGGCGCGCGACGCGCTCGAGTGTGAGGAGCCCGCGTTTTTTTGAGCCGTGCGCCCCCGCCACACTCGCCAGCAATTTGACCGGTAGCGGAAGCGAACCGACAACATAATCATAAAGGCCAATGGTCAGCTCGGCGTCGTGAAAGTTTGGGTCGAGTTTAATGACCTGGCGGTGGCGGTCCACCGAATTCGAGCCCTCTTTCAACGCGCCGATGAAACTGCGCTGTACGGACGCCGCAAACGCCGCCTTTAAGCCCTCCGCTGAGCCGAGAAAATAAAGGGCCTCGACGTCGCGAGGGTTGCGCTTGAGACGCGCTTCGGCGAGTTGTTTGGCGGCCTTCGTCCACGCGCGAAACTGCTCAACCGTCTGCGGGTCAATCTTATCATTGCCCTTCGCGTAGAAAGAGTCTGAGTTGTAAAGGCCCGATTGTAGCCGTCGCGACTCATTCAACGTCTTCGCCCAGAGGCTGGCCGCGAGAAACAGTGGACCACCCGGGTGGTCCGGAAACAGCTTCACGATCTCGTTGAACTCGCGGCGCGCGCCTTCATAATCGAGGTTGAACAATGCTTCGGATCCACGCGCCCGCAAATCGTCAAACCGGGCCCGGTCCCTTTCATCAAGCTGCGTTGCGCTCGCTTGCTGTCCAAAAATAACGGCGGGCGTTTGCGCGACCGCGGCGAGCACTGCGAGGGTGCAGATTAAATATTTCACAGAAACTCCTCCCTGCTTCGACCTGGCTCCGGTTGTGCGCGGCACCATTCCATGCTCCTTTGCCGGCGGCAAGAATTCGCCCCGCTATTTTACAGCGATTAGCCGTGGCGGATTAAGCCCGAATTTGAGCTTCAATTTCCGGCCGGTGAGCCAAATAATCCGCCCCGGAGACCACAACCGTCTTTGCTCTCATGGCATCGCGGCCCGGGTGTTGAGCGGCGCGATTGAACCCGTCGGCGCGCCACCAATTGCGGTGCGGGGCCAAACATCCCCTGACTAAATAATATGCCTATATCTGCTCTTTTTTTAGCCTCGCTGCCGAAATTCTTGCGCCTGGCTTGAATAGCTCTCCAGGTATTTAACGCCCGCGCCTGTATTGAAAAGAACGACCTGCTCGCCCGCTTTAACTTCTCCCGAGGTGAGCAGTTTTCTCAGCGCCGGGAGGCAGGCGGCTCCCTCCGGCGCGACAAACAGACCCTCGCTTGCGCCGACCTCGCGCGCCGCGGCGATCAGCTCTTCGTCAGTCACGGCAACGGCCGTTCCGCCTGACGCACGCAGCGCATCGAGGATCAAAAAATCCCCGACGGCGCGCGGCACGCGCAGGCCCGAAGCGGTCGTCGTCGCATTCGGGAACTCGTCCGCGAAACGATTCCCTTCCGCGAACGCGCGAACAATGGGCGCGCACCCGGCGGCCTGCACCGTGACCATGCGCGGGCGTTCCGGCCCGATCCACCCCATCTTCTCCATCTCATCGAAAGCTTTCCACATCCCGATCAGGCCCGTTCCGCCGCCGGTCGGATAGATCACGACGTCAGGCAGCTTCCACCCGAGTTGCTCCGCCAGCTCATAGCCGAGCGTCTTTTTGCCCTCGACGCGGTACGGCTCTTTCAAAGTAGAAACATCGAACCAGCCTTCAACATCCTTTCGGCGGGCCACTTCCGCGCCACAATCTGTGATCAGGCCGTCCATCAGCGTGACGTGGGCGCCTGTCTGTTCGCACTCGATGACATTAGCACGCGGCGTATCGCGCGGCATAAAAATAAAGGTCTCGAGCCCGGCGCGAGCCCCATAAGCCGCGAGGGCTCCGGCGGCGTTGCCCGCCGACGGCACGGCAAGCTTGCGCGCGCCCAGCTCCTTCGCCATCGAGACGGCCGTCGTCATGCCACGCGCCTTGAAACTTTGCGTCGGGTTCTGTGACTCGTCCTTGATATAAAGATCAAGCATCGTGTCCAACCGCTCTGCCAGCCTCGGCGCGCGAAGAAGCGGCGTCCATCCCTCGCCGAGCGAAACGATGTTCTCGTCGCGCTCGACGGGCAGCACTTCGCGGTAGCGCCAGAGGTCTGCGCGGCGTGTCCGCAAGGCTTCTTTTGTCAAACTATGCGCGGCGCGTTCCAGATTATAACGAACCAACAACGGCTTGCCGCATTGCTTGCAGAGATTACGCAACCGCCGTGCCTCGTATTCGAGACCGCATGCCGCACATTCAAGGTGTGTCACATTCATTATTTTGCCAATCTTCCTTTCTGGTTATCGGGCGCTGAGATTCCGTCTCGTGCGTGCTGAAAGGCCGGCCGGCCACGCGCTGAAATACTCAAGGCATCATTTTAGAGGTGCCCCCACGGTCCCCCGCATCATTGCTTTCGCCCGCCCCCTTTCTTACGCTTTTCTATGCCCATCATACGCGCTTTTCATCAAATTTCCGCCAGGTGGAGCGTCCATGTTGCGCCACCGGTAAGGGGAAAGAAGTGGCGCGGGCGCGGGCGCGTCTGATCCCCTTCCGGCCCTCCTTTCCTTTTGCCTTTTTACCCTTTTCCCTTTACCCTTAGCTTTTGATTTCCATGCCTATTCGCTTACTCGCACTCGACCTTGACGGGACGCTGCTCAACTCGCGTGGAGAACTGACAGAGCGCAGCCGGCACACGATTGCATTGGCGCGCGAGCGCGGCGTGCGTGTCGCGGTCGTCACGGGCCGCCGTTTTCGCGACGCCCGCCCGTTGGCCCTTGAGCTTGGCCTCGATGCGCCGGTCATCGCGCATAACGGCGCACTCACCAAACACGCGCGCACGCTGGAAACGGTTGCCGCACTACTCCTGCCGGTCGAAGCGGCGCACGCGGTTCTAAAAATTGCACGCGTCCAGCGCGCGGATGCGATGGTTAGTGATGACCCCGACGGCATGGGTGTGCTGGTGTTTGACCACATCAGCGAAGACAATTACGCGCTGGCAAAATACATCGCGTGGTCGCGCCGCGTGGTGGGGGATGACGCGGCGCGGGCCGTCCGCCGCGTCCCGTCCCTCGAAGATTATCTCGACCATGCCCCCGTGCATATCGGTTTCTCAGGCACGTGCGCGGCGATGCGGCACCTGGGTGAGAGTTTGCAGGGCAAACTCTCAGACGGTGTGAAAGTGTTAAGCACAATGTATCTGCAACAGGATTTTGCCTTGTTGGATGTCTTGAACCCGGGCGCATCCAAGGGCCTGGGCGTTGCGGCGGCGGCCGCCGAACTGGGTATCACGCGCGAAGAGGTGATGGCCGTCGGCGACAATCTGAACGATCTGGAGATGCTTCATTATGCCGGCACAAGCGTCCTCATGGGTAATGCTGAAGCGTCCCTCCGCGACATCGCCGGCTTTCATGTCACGGCCACTAACGATGAGGATGGTGTGGCCGTCGCGATTGAAGAATTTATCTTACAGGATAGGCTGCAAAAAACTTTGTGAGGCGCAAGGGCCTGCGGCTATGCCTCTCAATATCAAAGGAGAACATACGTGGCAAATCGCACCGCCGTTATCCAGACGAATAAAGGCACGATCCGCTTCGAGCTGCTGGAGGCAGACGCGCCGAAGACGACCGAAAACTTTATTAATCTCGCCGAGCGCGGCTACTATGATGGCGTTACCTTCCACCGCGTCATTAAGGGATTTATGATTCAGGGCGGGGATCCGACCGGCACGGGACGCGGCGGCGAATCAGCTTCCGGTGGACGTTTTCCCGACGAGATCAATAGCTCGTCAGAGGTCTACCGGCGCGGCTACAAAGCGGGCACAGTGGCGATGGCCAACGCCGGCCCAAACACCAACGGCTCACAGTTTTTCATCATGCACGTTGATTACCCGCTGCCCCCCAACTACACCATCTTTGGCCGCGTGACGGAAGGGCAGGGGGTGGTTGACGCCATCGCCTTAACTGAAACGGATCGCAACGATAAACCCATCACGCCGGTAACAATGGAGAGAGTCACTATCGAATAGTGACAGGTAACGAGGGTATAGATAAAGCGGGGCTTCACCTCGTCACCTGTCACCGCTTTTAGAGCGGTATGCAATAGTCTGTATGGAGCAGTCATCATTAATCAGCAGGTGGCTACTACCATCGTGTCTGAACCTATTAAGCCTTTCCTCTGTGAACCTCTGTGCCCTCTGCGGTTCAGATTGCCTTCTTCCATACATTCAAGCCAATCATGCTCTAGGATCGATCGGCCTGGAACCCTGACCAATGTTCGGGGCAAAGAGAATGGCGTCTGAGACAAAGCGCTTGGCCGCCTTAACCGCACCTTCCAGACTCATCCCACGCGCCAGACACGCCGCAATCGCCGCCGCAAGCGTGCAGCCCGTACCGTGGATCCTGCCTCCCTCGATCCTCTCGCCGCGAAAGGACGTCACGCGCCCGCCATCATCGAGCAGGTCAATGGCGTCCCCCTCGAGATGCCCGCCTTTGACGAGTACGGCCCGCACCCCCATATCCCGCATCCGCAGGGCCGCACGTCGCATCCCTTCTTCATCCGTAATGCGCAAGCCGGTGATGCGCTCGGCCTCCGGGATGTTCGGCGTGACGATGCGAGCAAGCGGCAGGAGTTCCGCCGTCAGAGAAGCGAGTGCGGAGGCGTCTATCAAATCGTAACCGGATGTTGAACGGATAACCGGATCAACAACCGGTGAAGGCAGCTCTGTTTCACGAAGAAGGCGCGCGACCTCCAGGATGACCTCGCGTGTCGGCAGCATCCCCGTCTTGACACAGGCGAGGCTGAAATCCTGGATCACCGCCATGACTTGCGCGCGAACAGTTTCAGCCGTTTGATGGGCCGCGCCGAATACACCCGTTGTGTTCTGGAACGTCAGTGACGTGACCGCCGCCGTGGCGAAGCAGCCGAAAGCTTGGAAGGTCTTGACGTCGGCGATGACGCCCGCGCCGCCTGAAGGGTCAAAACCGGCGACGGTGAGCGCTACAGGCGGCGCGGTCGAGTCATCAGTCATCATCTTTTATGCGCCCGCATTACCGGCGAGTGCCGTCCGGCATCTTAGCTGCTGAGAGCAGGCACACCCGCGATTAGAGATTCTGCATACCACAACCGCCGACGCCCTCGCAACCCGCGACACCGTTGATACTCCATATCATAACGGGGAGAAGGCTCGGTTCGGGACCGGGATGTCAGACCGTCAAATCACTCGCCGCGAACGGCACGCACCGCTGCGGGTAAATTTTGTGGGTCGTCGAATAGACGAATTGCGGCGACACCTCTTGCCCCTGCGCGTAATGTGTCAGACGCATTTTCGCGCGTGACGCCGCCGAGGGCGATAAGCGGAAAGGGTCGGATGGCTCGGGCGGCTTCGTTCAGCTTGGCGAGGCCGAGCGGAGCGCCGTAGCTGCGTTTCGACGGTGTGTTAAAGACGGGGCCGAAGGTGGCGAAGTCCGCCCCACCGTCGCGCGCCTCACGCGTTTCCGCAAGCGAGTGCGTGGAGGCACCGATCAGGAAATCGCTGCCGAAGGCGCGTCGCACGACGTGTGGCTCAAGTGAGCGCGCGGTGAGATGAACGCCGTCGGCTCCGGCACCGCGCGCAATGTCGGCGCGATCATTAACCAGAAGGCGTGTCGCGCTGCCGTGGGTGATTGCCGCGGCGCGTAATGACAATTCGTAAAGGGTGCGTGAAGTGAGATTCTTTTCACGCAGTTGGACGAGTTCGACCCGGGCGGCCACGGCGGCGGCGATGAGCGCAAGGAGGCGCGTGAAGTCGTCACTGCTCGGGTTGGTCGTGGGTGTCGTCGCGCCGCTTGTAATCAGATAGATGATCGGGGATTGAAGATTGAGCGGCATCTTTGGCGGAAGCGGCGGGCACCCTGGTGCCGACCTGTAGCGCGCGCACGGTCTGACGAAAATGGATCGTCTCCCAGAAGGCTATCCCAATGTTGAGTAGCCCTAGCCCCGTGACCGCGCCCCGAACCCAACCGGACGACACGGCGGATTGCAAGCCGTGCAGGCCCGTCTTCTGCGCCGCGTAAAGCAGAAAGTAGTTGTTGCTCCAATCGCTCAGGCCAAACCATCCTTGCGGGATCCACGGCAGAACGGTGAGCACAATCCCTATTTCGAGGCACAGGATGATATAAAAAATTACTGACAGCCTTGCCGACATATTATTGCCGTGAATCGTCGATCGTAACCGGCGAATAGATCAACCGCTGTTGCTTTGTCACCATCTACGATCCGCCTATCTTGCGGCGCGCTGTGCCTGCAAGTCGCGCAGTTTATCCGCCACGCCGCGGTAAGAAACGTTGATGCCATAGACCTCGGTGAAAACCTCTATCGCCTGGTCCAGGTCGCCCGCTTGCTCGTAAGCCGTCCCCATCTCGTAGCGTAGCGCCTGATACTCGTCTTCCGTGTGGCCCGGCGCTTCCAGCCCCTTTTTGAACCACATGACGGCCAGGCGCGGCATCCCCTTCTGCATAAAACAATGGCCGAGCAGGTTGCAGCACTGCAGGTAGCGCGGCGTGCCGTCCTGCGGGGCGACCAGGCCGACGGCGATCTGAAATTCCTCGACCGCCTCGTCCACCAGATCCATCTCTTTATAGGCGAGGCCGAGATTATAATGCGTTTCGTAGTCGTCGGCCGAAGCCGCCGGCTCTTCGTCTTCGGCGGCGGCACGGAACTCTTCGAAGATGGCCGCGAGCCCGGGATCGATTGCGTCTTTCGGTGGAGCGGTCTGTGGCGGAGCTGCCGGGGCGGTCGGCATCTCCTCCATAATGAACCCTTCGAACTCAGTCACTTCTCCCGGCGCAGGGGCGGACGGAGGAGCAGGCGCAGTAGAAGCCGGCGCGCCCTGCAATTTCTTGCGGCGCGCATCGATTTCCGCGTGAGCGCCGAACTGGCGCTCAAGCATATCGAGCGTATCAAGGGCGATGTCTGTATAACCCTGCGCGATGTAGAAATCAACGCTCTCCAATTCCTGGCGCCACATCGCCTCGCGCCGCGGATCGGAAGAAGTTGCGCCCGCTGTGCCCCCGGCCTCAGACGTTGACGGCAGATCCGTCATCACGCTGCCGAAATCAAACTCTTGAAAGCCGCTCGACGACTGGTTGGCTGAAGGCCCGGCAGCGTCTGCCCCCGCCGCCCAGCTATCGTTGAGGTCGGCGAAAGAAGCGGCCGGGTCCGACGGTTGGGATGCGACCGGGTTCGTCTGGAATTCGACCCCTCCGGCGTACCCACCCCGGTGCGACTCGCCCGTCAGCGTGAAACTCTCGAACGTTGGCACCTCCCCGCTATCCGCCTCGGGTGCGGTCACGCCTTCCTCTTCCTCTATAGCTTCCGGGCCGCCCAGCTCACGCAAACGTTCAGTATATTGAGGCTGATCAGGCACGAGCCGCACAAGTTGTGTGAGGGCGGTGCGCTCCTCGTCCGCGAGGCCGGCGTTGGCCGCGGCTTCCACCATCCGTTCGAGGGCAGAGCGCAACTTTTCATTATCGCGTTGCCACCAGTGGAGGCGAACCAGCATCCGCAGCCCATCGATTTGCTCCGGGTCACGGGCCAGCACTTCGTTCAAAAGGGCAGCCAACTCATCTTCTTCGCGCCCGGCGAGCATCTGCTCCACGATAGTCCCGAGCGCGTTAACGGCCCTCTGTATGTCGCCCGCCTTAAGGTAGAGTCGGACCACTTCGGCAAGGCGCATGTAGCTCGTGGGTTCCTGCGCGATCAGTGCCGTCGTCACGCGTTCCGCCGCCTGCGCATCTTCCGCTTCGACGTAGGCGCGCGCGAGCATCGAAAGCAAGTTTGCGTCTGACGGGTGTGCGGCGACCGCCTGTTCCAGAATTTCTGCCGCGTCGTCCGCCGTGCCGCGCGCGATGTGTGCGGTGAGCAGGCCGTTTAGCGCGGATTGATCGCCCGGGGAGATCGCCAGGGCGCGCGTGAAGGCTTCGAGCGCGCGCTCATGGGAGCCGCGCGCGATAAACTGTTCGCCCGCTTTCGAGAAGGCTTCGGCAGCCTTCCCCCGCAGCCCTTCTCTCATATAGCCTTCGGCGAGCTTGAGGCGAATATCTGTATTGTGCGGATCGAGGTCGGCGATTTTGCGGAGGATTTCTAGAGCTTTTTCCGCCTGCCCGGCGCGGGTAAAAGCATCCGCAACAATCAGGTACTGCGCGCGAGCATCAACGACGAGGCCCTGCATTTGATAGAGGGTCGCGAGGTGATAGGCGATTTCGGGGCTGCCCGGGTCGAGGCGGTCGATCTTTTTGTACATCGCGATGGCTTTCAGCGCAAAGCCTTGGTCGCGATAATGTTCGGCGATGCGCGCAAAGCACGCCGCGGCCTCCTGCTTTTTGCCGATGCGTACATAGAGGTCGCCCAGCATATTCAGCGTGGTGAAATCTTCCGGGTCGTGCTCTATGATCTGCTGGTACTCTTTGATGGCCGCCGGAATCTTGCCCTGGGCAAGGAACTTCTCGGCCGCACGTATAATCTTTGTCTTATCGAAGCCCATCTGGAATTGTCTGTATTGCCAGCACCGGTAGTGGCATCAACCGTAGCGGTGGGCAGCGCACAACCGCGCCCAAGAGGGTACACACCGTCAACACTTCAAGCCCGCCCTGTTGAGGGCCAAGTAGTTACGCTAACATGCGTAAATAGGGAGTGTCAACGCCATCGCCACCCGGCTCGCCATACAAAGAAAGGGTCGGGGCCGCAACAATATACGGCCGCTCGGAAACGGGTCTATAATTTATCCAATATTATTGCAGCATCCATCACTTTTAGGGATCATCTCGTTCGCTTGAATTCGCATTATACATCCGCGCCACGCGAAAACACCCTGGTAAAGGCGTCTCCCGCCGCTGCACCCAAACACGTTGCAGTCAAAGTAGCAGAGCGGCTTACGGTGATGGCCTTCGCGCTGTATGCGATATTTGCGCCGCATTCAATCGCCGGGGCCGAGATAGCCCTCGGACTGGCCGGCGTCGGCTGGATCCTGCGCACTATCCTCACGCGGCGCACGGGCATCCGGCGCACCCCGTTGGACCTTCCCCTCTGGCTCTTCTTCGCCTGGACTGTCATTTCTGCGCTCCTTTCAGCAGAGCCGCGCATCAGTCTCGCCAAAATTCAATCGGTCTGCGTGTTCTTACTTTTTTATTTAACCCAGGCCATCGTGACGCGGCGTTCGGCCGTCATTCTCGCGGCGCTGATGATCGCGTCCGGGGTCGCCGGCTCTTTATGGAGCCTGTTTGATATTGCCCGTGGGCGCGGCGTAGTCGTGGAAGCGGTGGCGAGCGACAGCACTTTTCGTGCCGGTAGGCTGGAAGCCGGGGATGCCATCTGGCGCATCGGCGGATCACGGGTCGCTTCTGTGCAGGAGGTGGATGATGCGATCAGGAAAGTCCCGGCCGGAACAAGGCTCCCCGCAAGTATTATCTCGCATGGCGAGCACGTCGAGTGGCCCGGCTTCTATGTGACGGATGAGCTGAAAATGAGAGCCTCGCCGTCAGGACTGACAGGAAGCGAGCGCACCCACCGCTTTCGCGCTTCCGGGTGGACCCGTCACTATGAGAGCTTTTCCGAAATCATCCAGATGCTCGCGCAACTCGCCCTCGGGTTCGCCCTCGCCAATCTGCGGCGGGGCCCGCGAAGTTGGCGCGTCCATGCCGCGCTCGCCGCCAACGCGTTGCTCACGGCCGGCATTGTCTTGACGGCGATGCGCACGGTGCTCGTCGCCTTCGTGATCGGCGCGTGCTTTATCGCGTGGCGCGCGGCGCAAGGACGCGCCCGTTTGCTTGTTTTAGCGGTGATTGTCGCGGCACTCGCTTGCGGCTCGCTTGCCGTGTGGCAGATACGCGCGCGCGGCGCGCTTGAGCTTCAGGACGCCAGCGCATCGCTACGGCTACGCGTGGCCCGCATCGGCCTCTCCCGTATCCGGCTGCACCCGATCTTCGGCCACGGCATGGACGCGATGCATAATCACTGGGCCGAATGGGGTTTTCCCGGCACGGATATGCTTCACATGCACTCGACGCCGCTCCAGCTCGCCTTTGACAGGGGCTTGCCGGCGATGCTCCTCTGGCTGTGGGTCGTCGGGGCATTCTGGTTGATGGCCGCGCGCGCCGAAAAAGCCGCGCGCGACTCGCCTGACGCAAACAGGCATGGGCTCTTGCTCGGTGCGACCGGGGCCCTCGCCGGATTCTTCGCCAGCTCCCTCGTCAACTATAATTTCGGCGCCGGTCTGGTCGCCCTCGCGTTCTGGTGGCTGGTCGGAACGGTCGTCGCCCTGACCAGAGATGATCCGCACTCGGGGCCAGAGTAACTTACCACCGCCCCCCGCAAGATTTGGCTTCTGCTGGACCTATCTTGTGTGTTCTTTGTCTCCTCTGTTTTTCCTCTGCGCTCCTCTGTGGTTCATCTCTTTCTTCCATCCGCTTCTGAGACCTGCAACCTCCAATCCTAGCTCTTCATCTGAGATCTGAAATCTCCGATCTGAAATTCTTCCCCTTAATATCTACCCTCAATTCATCAAGCTTTTCTCCGTCTTCCTCCGTGTCCTCTGCGGTTCAATTTTTTTTGTTTGCGGCTCGGGTCGCACTCATCTGAGAACCGCTATCAGGCCCCTACCGCGAGGCACTTTGTCAAATCACGTCGGCGAAGTTCTTGCGCGTCTTGGCAAACCACCAGTAGCCGAAGATGAAGCAAACGAACGCAAATGCCGTAAAGTAGGCGAGGCCGCGCCAGTCAGGCGCCGCGCCTTCGAGCATGATGCGGCGATAGCTCCGGACCAGCGGCGTGAACGGGTTGGCGTTGATGAACGGGCGGTAGCGCTCCGGCACGATTGATTCGGGGTAGATGATCGGCGTCAGGTACATCCACGCCATTAAGATGAGTGTGATGCCCTGCACAATGTCGCGCAGGAACACGCCGAGCGAGGCGAGCAGCCAGGAGGCGCCGAGCGTCGCGGCGAGTTGCGGCACGACGAGCACCGGCAGCCACAACGCGGTCGCGTGCAGCTCGTGGCGTATGAGGAGCGATGCGATCAACAGTGCTGATGTGCCGAACATCTGGTTGGCGAGTGCCGTCAGCGTTTGTGCGACCGGCAAAGTCTCAAGCGGGAAGAGGACCCGCTTGACGAGGTTGGCGTGTGAGACGATGGTGCCCGACGAAAGCTGTAAAGATTCTTGAAAGGCCGTCCACGGCAGCAGGCCGCAGAAGAGGTAGAGCGCGTAATCCCACGCCGAGCCGCTCGCGCCAAATCGCGCGCCGAAGATCCCCGCAAAGATAAACGTGAAGATCGCAATCATCACCACGGGCGTCAACACCGCCCAGACGATGCCGAGCACGGAACCTTTATAACGCGCCGCTAGCTCACGCCGCGTCAGCGAGAGAACAAGGTCGAAGCGCTGCGGCAGTTCCCACAGCGGCCTCCAGACCGCGCGGCGGGCCATCTGCGCTGAGATCATGGGTGAGATTGTAAACAAACAGGGGCCGGAAGGGGAAACAAGATGCGGCGTCTCTTTTTCTCGGGGAGCAGTTCGGCTTAAATCGACAAGGGAGTCAATGACCTGAAAGCGTGGCTTACCTCTAAGCCGTAAGGCTTGAGCCTCCCGGACTGATTGACATTGCTTCCGACTTACAGAAACACGGGGCAGTAATACAAATAGGCAGCGTGCCGATGCTTCTTAGCCGTTCAGAAGACGGCTGATAATTTCATCCAACCGGTCGAAATCAATTGGCTTAGTAAGATACTCATTACATCCGGCTTCGAGGGCAGCCTCTTTGATGCCGTAGGTGTCGTAAGCCGTAATCGCCAGAATTGTTACGTCGCGCAGCTCCTCATGTTCGCGTATCCGCTGTGTGGCGGCCAAGCCGTCCTGTAACGGCATGTGTAAGTCCATCAGAATCAGGTCAGGATGAGTGCGCAGGGCGACCCCCACCGCCTCTTCGCCGTTGACGGCCTCCACCACACGATATCCTTTCATCTGGAGCGATGCTTTAAATACCTTGAGCGTGTCAGATGAATCCTCGACGACCATGATGGTCGGGGTAAGGTTATACGACTTATCCACTCTTTGCTTATCTTCCATAAGGGCTATGATATTGGTGCCATTGATCGCGGGGAATAAATTGGGGACGGGCGCATTATACCAGCCGGAGGCCCCGAAGGGAACAGAGGGCCGTGGGCCTCAGTTTGAAAGGATCCGACCGGCCCGTCCATAAGTTCGTGGGAGCAGTCTGAAAGCTTCTCCTCGACCAATAAATTGCAAATCTCCAACCCAAAATCTAAAATCTGAGACCATGAGCGTGGCGCTGCGCGTTGAAGGCGTGTCCAAACAGTACCGCATTTACGACCATCCGGGCGACCGTTTGAAGGAGTCGCTGACGCGCGGCCGGTGGAAGTGTCATCGTGAGTTCTGGGCGCTCAGCGACGTGAGTTTCGACGTCGAGGCCGGCACGACGACGGGTATCGTCGGGCCAAACGGCAGCGGCAAATCTACACTGCTGCAAATCATCACCGGCACGCTCGAACCGACGCACGGCAGCGTCCGATACGAAGGCCGCGTCGCCGCTCTGCTCGAACTCGGCGCAGGCTTCAACCTGGAGTTCACCGGGATCGAGAACGTCTTCATGAACGCCGCGCTGATGGGCTTCTCGCGCGGCGAAACCGAAGCGCTGCTGCCGGAGATCGAGCGCTTCGCGGAGATCGGCGGGTTCATACACCAGCCCGTCAAGACTTATTCGAGCGGCATGTACGTCCGCCTGGCCTTCGCCACCGCCGTCAGTACAGACCCACAAATACTGATCATCGATGAAGCGCTCTCCGTCGGCGACGCGGTCTTTCAGCACCGCTGCCTGCGCCGTATCAAAGAGATGCAGGAGAAGGGTGTGACAATTTTGTTCGTCTCTCATGACCCTTCTGCCGTCAAAGCGCTCTGTCGCCGGGCCGTCCTTCTGAACAACGGACGCGTCGAGGCCGACGGCAGGCCGGCGGATGTTCTCAACCGCTATCAGAAGCTGATCATGGAGCGCGAAGAAGAGTATGAAGCGGAACAGCCCCAGATGTCGGCGGCAAACACAGGCGAAGGTCTCGATAACGAAAGGGGAGCGGCGGAGACGGTCGTCGGCCGGAAGGGCGCCGCGCTTCGCTACAGTTTTCGTCACGGCGACGGGAGTGCGGAAGTCTTGAGTGCCGAGCTGCTCGACGCCTCGCGCCGCAGTGCCGATCTGATCGAGACCGGCGACCACCTGCTGGCGCGTATGCGTGTACTCTTTCGCCGCGAGGTGGATGATCCTGTCTTCGGTTTTCTGATACGCAATCGGCACGGCATTCACGCCTACGGGCTCAACACCGAGCAGAAGCAGTTGCGGTTCGGCAGGGTCGCGGCGGGCGAGATCATCGAGGTCGCTTTTTCTTTCGACTGCTGGCTCGGCACCGAGCTCTACTCCGTTTCGTTTGCCGTGCACAGCGTAGACGGGATCAGTTACGATTGGCTTGACGGTGCGCTCTTCTTTCGTGTGGTGGGCGCAACCCCCGTCGAGGGCATAGCCAATCTTAACGCTAGCGCCAGCGCGCGACGCATCGGCCGCGCCGCCGGTGCGGGGCAGGGTGCGGAGAAGGAGGTGAGCCTGCACAGTGGTTGATACGGAAGTCGAAAATGTTTTGCGTGAGATTCGTGACCCCGTGCGCGCCGAAGCCCATACCCAATTATCACACGGCGCTGAGGCGGCGCAGCCGGCCGCAATGCGACCTACCGGGCAAAGCACTGGCGCGCGCGGGCAAGGAGTGGCCGGTGCGCTGGCCCATCTGGAAGAGTGTCTCGCGACGACCGGCCGCGCCTGGAATGAATTGCCGCCGCTCACCAGTAAACGCCGTGGCGTTGCGGCGCGCATCGACCTGTGGATCAAGCGACAACTGAGGCGAGCCACCCACTGGTATACGTGGGAGCAGGTTCATTTTAACGAAGCGGTACATTATGCGCTGCGAGATATTCTCCTCATACTCTCGGGTCACGAACAGGCGGCGCCTGAACCGAGGGCCACATCGCACGGACGGAGATCAGTCAAAGAGCGGCATGACGAGTTGGGGCGCCTGCGGGCCGTAGTGGGTGAGCTCCGTAACGAGCAGGCACGGTTGCGCAGTTTATTAGATGAGCGCGCGATACAGTTTCGCGACGAGCAGCGAGACCGGTTCGAACAATTGATTGATGAGCAGCGCGCCGGTTTCAAGCAGCTCGCGATGGAGATCAAAGAGACCGCCGTTAACGCCGAACGTAGCGGCCGCACGGCGCAATCACGGCTTGATGAGATTGCCGGTCGTATCGAAGCCATGAATAGCTTGCGGTCGGAGCTTGAAGAATTGCGGCGCGCGATCAGCCCGCGCTGAACACGCCCGCCCCGAACCCCGAAACCACTCTACATATCTCTGTTCCGAAGGTTGCCGTCAGATGTCACTATTTAAACCAAAGAATTTATACGAGCGCGCGGGAATCAGTGACGTGGCAGCGTTCTATAGCGCGCAGCATGTTCCGTGCCAACTACTCGATGCGCGTTACTTCAGCCCTCTTAACCGCTTTGACATACGCTGGACCCGCACGATGTGGATTTACGACAACGTACGGCGCGGCTCATCCGTTCTTGATCTCGGGTGCGGGGCCGGGATGCTGGCCCTGCTGAAACGCAAAGGCGTGGCGCTCACGGGGGTTGATCTCTCCGCCAAGTGCGCGCACGCCGCGCGCCGCAACGGCTACGACGCGACATATGTGGCCCGGCTGACTGCTCTGCCGTTCGCCGGCGCGACTTTTGACTACGTGGTCAGCCTCGACGTCATGGGCCATATTGAATTCGAAGAGAAAGACGCGGTGCTCGACGAAATCAGGCGCGTGCTGCGCCCCGGCGGCGTGACGATGCATGGGATTGAGTGCCTGGATCGCGAGAGACATAAAGATTACGACGAGATGAGCGATGAAGAGCTGCGCCGTTACGTCGGCGTTGACGGGCACGTCGGGATGGAAGACGAATCGGAGATTGCGACACGCTTCCGGCGCTTCTTTCCCTACGTTCGGACCGAGCCGCGTTACGCGATCTGCCAGAGCCACGATGAGTTCATCAAGCAGGCCGACGCTTACGGCTCGCCTCTCTGCGACCCGGATTTGCTGGACTACCTGCGCGGGCTATCTTTCGAAGAACGTCGCGCTTTTAACATGGCGATGGGATATGTTTTCGATAAGATCTCCGAATACGGGATCAGGCCGCCCAAAAGCGAATACGTGCTGTTGAAAGCATCCTTTGCGCCGCCCGGCAGTTTTTACAATGAGCATCGTGACCGCCTCGGTCTCGACGCCACCAGGCTTGAAGTCCCCGACGTTAAGACAGAGGGCGCCCCGCAACCCGTTTGCCTGGACAGGTCAACGGGCGCGATATTCGATAGCGGGTGGTATGAGGCCGAAATTTTCCCGCCGGTGGCGCGCTGGATGAGGGGTTGCGCGCGCATAAGTTTCGCCGCGCCTTCGCTTTCAAAAGTTCGTCTGGACCTCATGACCCATCTGCCCGACATCAAGGCTCAGCCCGTGAGCCTTGAGTTCTTCCTGAACGGCACTCTTGCTCTCGGCTTCTCGCTTTTCCGGTACGGATGGTTGGAATTGGAATTAGATGTCTCGGAAATTGCGGAACGCGCCGCGCCGCAGGGCACGGGTGGAGGCGGCAAGCCCTTCGTGCTGGAGATTCGCGCCGACCGGACGTGGCGGCCCTGCCTGCATAACCCGCAGAGCGGCGATGACCGCCAATTGTCCATCGCCGCCTGCAATATTGAGATCTTCCCCTAAGAGCGGTTTACCTGTCGCCGCTCCGCGGCTCGAGCTCCAGCCACTCCACATTGATGCCGAGCAGCCGGCTATCATCACCAGCTTTCAGGGCCCGCGGCGACTCGACGTCCGGCAACGCAAAGGCCAGAACATTTTTATCCCGCAGTAGATCGCCCGGCAGGGCGACCTGATACTCTTTTGGCGCCGCATCTCTGAGCCGCAAGGTCGTAATCGCTCGCCCGTTTAACTCGACACCCGCCCGCTGCTCGTCAAGTTTTCCGGGCGCGAGGAATGGCCCAAGCTTAATGCGCAGAAGGCCGGGTCTGATCTCTGCCAAGGCGAAAACAAAGGCCGCACTGTTGCCGTCCGTCCACCGAAAAGCCGGTTCGCGCCCGCTCCATCCATACCACAAATATTTGTCGCTTTGCGCGTCCCGCAGGTCGATGCGCTCTCCCCAAACGTAAAGAGGGAAACGGCCGGGCCGCTCCGCTTTGCCTCGATCGAATTCACCCGACGGGCCGGATGAATGCGCGTCCCATTCTCTCAGGTCGACGACGTTGATCGGGCATCGAGCTAACTCGAGCGGGGCGATGCTCGGCGCAGTGATCACCATATTCTCCGGCCCGAGGATAACATTCCGAGCCCCGATATTTACCACGCCGTCACAGAACCGGGCCCCACCCTTCTTAAAAAGTCTTTCCAGTTCCGCAAACTGCCCCCACTGCGCTTCCGTATACCTGGCAAGGTACCCCGTCACGACCGGCTGGTGATGGAAAATTTGCAGCATCGCCGCATAACCGTCATTTCTCAGCAGCGGCAGATTCAACACAGGGCCCGGTACGACCCTTTGAACCCCCTGCGGCGGGACAAAAGGCTTCCGGCGCGTCATCGGCGAGTGTGCCTCCGCGATGGTCCAAATTAGTAGAGCGGACATCACTACTGTCCGCCAGCGCGTCCCCCAACGTCCGGCCACGGCGTAACCTGTCCACCCGACGCCTTGCGCCGCGACAATCATCAGAAAGAACAGGCCCATGACGACGAAACGCACCGGCGTCCGGCTCAAATCAAAAGGCGGCACACGCATCAGCAGCATGTAAGGCATCGTCACTCCGGTGTCGGCGTTAAATATTTTCAACGTCGGCCCAAGACTCAATACGAAGAAGAGCAGCGACAGCAATGCGGAGACACGCACCAGCCTTCGCCTGGACTTGATCAGCGCAACCAGTCCAAAAGCCATCAGCGGAAAGCTGATAAAAACCCCCGGCTCGCCCAGGCCGGCGGTCATGCGCGAGCCGAGTGGTGCGAAGGTGTCGCCGTATAACGGCGTTTGTCCCTTTACCGGAATGAAAAAGGCGGCGAGATTGGAAGAGTAGAACGAAGACTCGTCGCGAGTAGGTTTGAGTACCCTGTCTTCCGACAGGTTAGCGATAAAGGGGGCGATGATAAGTAGAAAAATTGTGAGCGCCAGCAGAATTCGCTTAGGGCCCACAAGATGGACTCTTTCCCGCACTATTTTTCTTCCCCCGCGGGTGAGGTAGAGGATGAGCGCAAGAAGCAGCAGGCTCATGTAAATGTAGAGCGCGAATTCAGTGAAGTAAACGACCGATGACGACACCAGCGCGGCATACATGACATTTGTTGTCGTCGGTTTTCGATAGAGCCGGACCAAACAGAGGGCGGCGAGCGGGATGAAGAATCCGGCGAGGTGATTAAGATGCAGCACGTGCTCCATGTAGAAATTAGAGAACGCGTAAGCCACCGCCGGGATTGCGGCGGCCCAGCGGTCGAAGCTGAGCCCCCGCAGGCATTGGTAGCTGCAATAGAGGATGAGCGTCAACGATAATAGAATAATGATCCGGTAGGCGTAAAAAGGGTATAAACGGCTGCCGCCGGACAACTGCTTGACGAGAAATGTTACGGGAAAGAAACCTGCGGCGAGCGTATGATGCACGAGGCGTGTGCCGAGCGGGTAATAGATTAAATCGGTCGCGTAAGGGTTACGACCGCTCGTAATCGACTCGTTGACGAACCATAAATTCCAGACCATCTGGCCGCAATCGTTGCCCTTTATTCCTTCCGTGAAGGGCAACGCATTCAGCGGGACGACGTAGTGATAGACCATTGCGAGCGTAAACATCAGGCATAAGAGAAACGCCACCCATCCGCTTTCGGCATAACCCCTGACTCGCTCGACGGCCTTCCCCCCTCTTTTCTCCGGCGAAACACTGCGACCGGCCATTTTCTCCATAGCTTAAAGTGTCTCGCAAAAAATCTAGAGGACTTCGACCGCCACCTTCACCGGCCGCGAGCCGCCGACGGCGACAAACCAGCAGACCTCGTTGCTTACCAGATCAAATTCCAGGATGTAGTGTCCTCTGGGCAGTGCCGGCACGCTTACTTCTGTTTCCACCGTCTCGTTCGGGTGAATCGCTATCCCCTCGCCCGGGGTGAGAGACTCCCAGTGATAGCTATGGCGAATAATTTTGCCTTTGTTGTCATAAATATGGCATCCGAGTTGGACGGCCCCGAGTCCGGCGCTTCGGGGGAACCAGACGGAGGCCCCTGTATTAGTTACTACGGCATGCGCGCTGATCGGCTCCCCTTCTTTGACCGTACCGGACGCCAGAGTGACATTAATTTCCGCGGCGAGGCCCGCGCGGTAGCGACTGTCGGTCGTCGCGGGTTCTCCTTTGTACAGGAAGAAATTACGCTGGTTCTGCAGGAAGTCGCGCGCCGCCGTGGCGTAACGTTGAAGGGCCTGACCGCCCTGCAAAACTTCTTCAAATTCCCGCAGCCCCAGATGAAACGGAGGGACATTGAAGACGGCCAGCTTGATGTCGGTGAACCCGGCCCGTTGCGCCTGCTCCCAGATCTCCCGAATATTAACGTCGTTCTCGACCACCTTATACGTCTTCATCTCGTACTGAGACTGTTGCGTGCGTGAATGTTCAGGGCCCGGCTCCGCAAAGCCCGCAATGCCACCGCCTGCCAGCACGCGACCCAATTCGGCCAGCACCTGACCGGGGTTAGGAACGTGATGGAAAGCGTCGAGGCACATCACACGGTCGACGCTCCGGTCAGGAAGGTCGATGCGGCGGCCGTCAAACTGCAGGAAGAGTGGGGCCGGGCGGTCGCCGATGAGCGGCTGGCGGGCGTAGAGTTCCCGGCCCATCCGGAGGGCCGTCGGTGAGACGTCGACCGCGATGACCCGGCAACCCAGTTGGCTCATGAACCGCGACGCCCAGCAGGTGCCCGCGCCGAACTCCAGCACGGTCATCCCGGGGGCTATGGCCAACCCCTGCAGCACGACCGCGAAGTTAATAAGCAACTGAGGGGCTTCGTCCGGTGACCCGAAAGGTTTTGACAAGTGGTATTCCCACTTGTCGAGCCGAGCAAAATAGTCTTCCGCCAATCGGCACAACTCTTCAACGGATGATTCGGCCAGCAGGCGCCGGACGTCAATGATTTCTTCGCCCCCAGTCATGCCACGCTCCCGCACCGCCCCTCTCTTTATTTAGCGATCAGCCACAGCGTTAAAATCAACCAGCCCCCGATCGAGATCAGGATGTGGGGGTCCCGGAATAGCTCCTGGGCGGGATCGGTGCCGGTGTTCTGATTATGCAGCGAATAGATGTAGCGAAAGATGCCGTACATCACAAACGGCACGGTATAAATCAACGCGTCCGTTCGATGGGTTTGAATCGTCACCGGGCTCATCGTGTACAAGCTGTAAGTCAGGATCACGCACGTTGCCGTCACGACGATCATCTTGTCCAACAGCACTGGCTGGTAATTCTTCAGCACCTTTCGGTGATCCGCGTTTTCGGCCGCCAAAGCGTAAAGCTCGGCGCGCCGTTTCGCAAAGCCGAGAAACAGCGCCACCATCAATCCGCATACGAGCAGCCATTGCGAAGGCGCGATTCCGACGCCCACCGTCCCTGCCAGGATGCGGAGCATGAATCCGCCGGCGATGATAAAGACGTCAAGCAGAACGACGTGTTTCAGACCCAGCGAATAAGCGACGTTAATGATAATGTAGATGAACAGAATTGAGACCACTCTCACCGAAACTAAAAAGCCCATGCCGAATCCGGCGACCCAAAGTACGAGCAGTGCCAGTATCGCCGTACTCACCGAAACGGTTCCGGCCACCAGCGGGCGCCGCCTCTTCAGCGGGTGATAAGCATCCTGCTTTCGATCAAGCAGATCATTCAGTACATAGACGCCGCTTGCGACCAGTGAAAACGCTCCGGCGGCCAGGAGAACGTCCCGCACCATTCGCGGTTGCCGCCACGAATTAGCAAAGAGTATACCCATCAGGACAAAGCCGCTTTTGACCCACTGCCGGGGCCGCATCAAACACCACAACTCTCTTATGAGACGCATTTGAAATCTTTTTGCCAGAGCGCCGGAGATAACAGCGGGAGCGCGAAAAGAGGTAGGCTGACATGCGAACCGACCCGCGCGGCGAATTACTCCCTACCACGTCCTCTGTGTCTACGCGCTCCTCTCTACCTATGCCTCAATCGCATGCCTCCGCACCGCTCTCAAACGTGGGCTCATGCCGAGCCTCCGCCCCAGGTCAGAGCTGAAACGGTTATCAGGGTCAACCTCAGCCTTGATCCGCTGCCACTCAGGGAAACGCGGGTACATGGCTTGAAAAGTCTGGGCCCCCAGGCGCGCGTCCTTGGCGAGGTAAACGCGCCCGCCGTGTTCCAGGACAATTTCATCCAACCGCTCAAGAAAAGTGAACAGGTGTGGGTCGCCGATCGGTATATCGAGCGTCAGTGTGTAGCCCGACGTGGGAAACGAAAGCAGCCCGCGCCCTTCTGCCCCGAGGCGCTTCAACGTCGCTAAGAAGCAGGGCTGGCGGCTACACGAAAGCTCTTCGAGTAAGCTTTTCAAGCCCTCGCGCGCGTGCGCCGAAGGCAGAACGCACTGGTATTGCACAAACCCGCGCCGCCCGTACATGCGGTTCCAGTTGCCGATCCCGTCCAGAGGATAAAAGTAGCTGTGATAGTCTGTCAGGTAAGGGCCTTTTCTTGCGCCCTGCCACCGGAAATAGAGGTTATTGAATTGCGCCGCAGTCGAACGATTCAGTATCCAGGAAGGCAGATCAAAGCGCAGGTCGTGTCGCCACCGGGATCCGACCCGCATCGGCTCCTTAATTTTTCCGGGCAACTCCGCGGGCGTCGCGTGATGACCACACATCAGCACGCCGCGCCCCAGGCTGCGCCCGCCGCTTAAACAGTCAATCCACGCCAACGTGTATTCGTCGTCAATCGCCCTCTCTTCCAGTAGACCCAGCAAGGCATCCAGATCATACGCGCGGTGGTGTTGGACCATCATGTAGGCGCTTTCGATCGGGATCAGTCGGAATGCGACCTCGGTGATAAGTCCGGTCAGGCCCATGCCACCCACCGTAGCCCAGAACAACTCCGCATCCCTGTTGGGCGAGCAACGGCGGCGGCTTCGGTCAGCCCCGACCAGCTCCAGCTCCACGACGTGCGCGCCGAAGCCCCCGACGTGATGATGATTCTTACCGTGCACATCGGCCGCCACACACCCGCCCAGAGAAACATACTTGGTGCCGGGCGTGACGGACGGGAACCAGCCTTGAGGGACAAACTCCTGGAGTACTTGCGCAACTGTCGCGCCAGCTTCCGCCCTGAGCAGCCCGGTCTCTTCGTCAAAGGCGAGAAAGCGATTGAGCCGCTCGGTCAGCATCACTAACCCGTCTTCGCACATCGCCGCGTTCCCGTAACTTCGCCCTTGTCCACGCGCGATCATGTGTCCGCTGGCCGGTGGCACCGCTTCGACGACGCCTTCCGGGCAGACGACTGAAAAGCGGCCGCGCGGGTAGCGACCCCAGCCTGACAGCTCCATTGTCGTAACTCTCACCATACCCCCTGCCTGACCGTCTTCAAAGCTGCCGCTCACAGATATATCACAGCAGGATACATCATTGTTGAGCGCCCTGCTGTTTGAGGTCGATCCACTCCACCCTCACCCCGAGCCGCCGCCCATCCTCACTCACCCCCATCGACCTCGGCGATGCTGCATCAGGCATCCTTAACCTCAGAATGTTCTTCTCACCCAACGCCTCTTTGGGCAATACCAAGATATAAACCGCCGCCGCGCTCTCCTTCAGCGCTAACCTCTTCACAGCCCTCCCATTCAGGCTGATCTCCAGTTGCTGCTCGTCAAGCTTTCCAGGAGCGAGAAATGGCCCGAGCTTAATCTCAAGCGCTAGGTCTTTGATCTCTGCTAAAGCAAAGATGATCGCGGCCTCGTGCCCGTCGGTCCAGCGAAACTGCCGCTCTGGTCCACTCCACCCGTACCATAAGTATTTGTCGGCTTCCGGATCTGTGAAATCAATTTTTGTCTTGCCCTTCACTAAAGGGAAATTATGAGGTGGCGGCGGAGGCAATAGTCCGGCAAGAAACTGCGGATCACTCCAGTCCCAGAGCCTGCCATGAGCTTTATCCACACTCACCGGCAACACGTTCCATCTCCACGTGTCGAGAGAGACCGCACCACGCGCGTTAGCAAACACGCTCATCGCCAGCAGGACGGCGCCGATCACAAGCGTAACATTCCAGTTGAGCACAGTCAGTTGTGCCCTGTGAATAGCACGCCATCGCAGCATCGCCTGTAACCCCAGCACGGCGAGCAGCACGAACCATGGCACTAAATCTGTCGTGTAGCGAGGGCCGTAGCTGTGACCCGCCCAGTACCACGCGGCGACAATCAGGTGGACGAGCACAACCGCTAATGCGAGCCAGACGAGCCTTGGCAATTCTACATACTTCCAATAGCGCACCAACAAATAGGCCACAAACAATAGCACCGGGACGTAGATCAACAACCCGCGCGATGGACCGACGAGATTATTGGCAAAAGACGACCAATAGTCCCTGTATAAGGAGCGCATCAGATAATATAATGGCAAAACTCGGCGAAAGTTATGCCAGGAATAAGCAATGAATCCGGCAAACCAGGCGGCCCCCGTCAACGCATACCGGAAAAAAATCTCACGGTGATAGAGAAAAATGTACAGGCTGAGAGCCACGATGAACACGCTGCTGCTCGGGCGGGCGAAATAGCTCCAGGCTAGCAGACTCGCCATCACTACCGGATTCATCCGGCGCCCGCCTGTCTCCGCCGCCAGCACCAGGTAGACCACTATACCGAGCAGCAGAATCTCCCAGGTGTGTGACCATAAGCCGCGCGACGCCGTGCTCCACACCTGTGTCCCAAGCGCTCCGCCAAAAGCTACCACTATGCTCCACCCGGGCGGCAGCAGCAGCCTGCTTGTGTAAAAGAAGATGGCGGCCAGCGCGGCCATCAAAATGGCCGCGAGACTGGTCTGAATTATCGACTCACCCCGCGGGTTGTATGATCCGTCAGGATTCGACGGTGAAATACCAAGCTTTTTTAAGATGGCCACGTACGGCACAGAGAGAACAGAGCTCCCGATCGGGAAGACGTAGTAGATATGATCGTTGACCAGTTCGACCTGGTAAATATCGCCTTCCTTAATGGAAGACCGGGGAATGGCATATTGATCCAGCACGAAAGTGTGATGCTCCAGCAGGCTTTGGCTCGCGAGCATCGAATAGGCGGAATCGGTCACTTGCTCAACGGGCGAGAACCAGAATATTAACAGCGTGATTAAGAATATCAACCCACCGATTATTGCGTCAGATTTAAAGCCTTGGTTTCCGCGTGGCCAATCCTTAAACATGAATCTTCATTCCTGACAGGTTAGAAGACTGTATCACTTGCTTATTTACCGCCCTGGCGTTTGAGGTCGATCCACTCCACCCTCACCCCGAGCCGCCGCCCATCCTCACTCACCCCCATCAACCTCGGTGAGGCCGCGTCATCCATCCTCAACCCCAGCACATTCTCCCTCCTCAACATCTGCTTCGGCAGGCTCAAGCGGTAGATCGCCGCCGCGCTCTCCCTCAACACCAGCCTCTCGACCAACCGGCCGTTCAGGCTCACCTCGAGGTGCTGCTCGTCGAGCCTCCCGGGGGCGAGGAATGGCCCCAGTTTGATCTCCAGCGCGAGGTCGGTGACCTCATCCAGGGCGAAGATGATGGCGGCCTTGCGCCCGTCGGTCCAGCGGAACTGTGGCTCGGCGCTGCTCCACCCGTACCATAAATACGGCTCCGCTTCCCGCGTCGTGAAATCAATATGGGTTTCAGGCCGGATTAACGGGAACTCGGGCGGCAGCAGCCCGGCGAGAAATTGTGGGTTGCTCCAATCCCAAAGTAAAGCCCTCATCTGCTGGTCGGTTGCCGGTCTCGTCCAGTTCCATGTTTCCACCGAGATGGCGCCCCACGCATTAATAAATAGGCTCAGCGACAGAAGCAGGCCTCCTGTCGCAAGCGGCGCCCCCCATGTTCGCAAAGAGATTGCGGCCCTTTGTTCTTGGCGCCACCTCAACATCGCTTTGACACCGAGAATGCTGAGCAAAACAAACCACGGCACTAAATCCGTCGTGTAGCGGGGGCCGTAGCTGGCCCCGCCCCACCAGTCGCCCCACCAGTTCGAGAACCCGGAGATAACTGCCAGGTAAGCCGTTATAATAATCAATGAAAGCCAGACCAGTCTCAAAGGGGCCAAATATTTCCGGAGCCGCACCAATAAGTAGATCAGAAAAAGGAGTGTGGGGACATAAATAAACAACCCGCGCGAGGGGCTGATTAAATTGCCCGCCAACGCCGTCGGGAATACCCTGAACGTTAACCGGCTCGCCAGGAAATAACTGGGCAAAGCCTTACCAAAATTGGACCAGGAGTAAACGACCAGACCGGCCAGCCAGGCTGCCCCGGTCAGGGCATACCGGGTGAATATTTGGGCATGATAAAGAAAGATATAAGCGCTCAGAATAACTATCATGACGGCACTGTTGGGGCGCACACAATACATCCAGGAGAGCAAGCTGGCGAGCAGCACCGGTTTAATTTTGTGTCGGCCCGTTTCGTGCGTCAGGAGCATTAAGACGACCAACCCCGCCAGCAAGACTTCCCACGTGTGGGACCACAGGGCCCGCGAAGCCGTACTCCAGATCTGAGTACCCAGCGTTCCACCCAATGCGATAAGCACGCTCCACCCGGTGGGAAGAACAAGCCGGCTCATGTAAAAGAAGATGGTGGCCAGCGCCGCCATTAACAGGGCGGCCAGGCTGGTCTCAATCTCTTCTTCCCCCTCAGGATTATAGGTCCCATCCCGGTTGGCCGCCGAAATGCCCAAGCCATTCATGAGGGCAACATACGGTATGGAGAGGACAGAGCTACCCGGCGGGAAATAGTAGTAGAGATGATTATTTGCCACCTCTAATTGATAGATGTCACCGTTCATCACGTAGTCATCGCGCGTGCGGGCGACCGGCGCCAGACGCGGTATTGCGTAGCCGTCAAGGGCGAAGCTGCCATGCTTGAGCAGGCTCTCGCTGAGCAGAATCGAGTATTGCGAGTCGCTTAGCTGGTGGACGGGAGAAACTAAAAAAATTAGAAAACAAACAATGAATATCAGCCCACCGATGAAGTGATCAGACTTCAACATGTGCCCGTTTAGGGGATGTTTAAGCATACCTATTATAGCGGTTGGCATTTGCATGCGACGCTATTTCTCTGTGCCCCCTCTGTGTCCTCTGTGTCTTGTATGTTGTTTATGGAAGATTTGAGACTCTGCTAGCATGGGTCTCAAACAGGGTGTGACAGGCCGTTTGTGCCGAGGTCCTTTGAGGCCGTCACAGAGCCGGGGCCGTCACACTCCTCTGTTACTTTACTCCGCACAGTTGCTTGGGACAACCAGCCCGTATCAACTGCAAGAATGGAAGAGGAGCAGCACGCGCATGACTGAACAATTAACGCCCCCCGACGACAAAGTCTGCGTCGGCATTGACGTCGCCAAAGATGAACTGGTCATCTTTCTTGACACTCGCAAAGAGCACTTGACCACCCCGAACCGCGAGTCAGCTTTCAAAGTCCTGGTCGAGAAGTTTAAGGCTTTGAGCATTCAGCGCATCGTCGTCGAAGCCAGCGGCGGTTATGAGACCGCCTTGGTCACGGCGCTGGCTCTCGACGGCTTACCGGTCTGCCTGGTCAACCCGAAGCGAGTCCGAGACTTTGCCAGGGGGATCGGCAAGTTGGCCAAGACGGATCGCTTGGACGCCGAGTGTTTGGCCCTCTTTGGCCGCCTGGCCGAGCCGCCGCTGTATGCTCTGGCGGGCCCGGAGAGGGCCGAACTCTCTGAGATGCTGGCGCGCCGGCGACAGCTCATCGAGATGCTGGTGGCGGAAAGGAGCCGCGCCGAGACCGCCTCACGTGCGGTGCAGAAAAGCCTCACCGAGCATATCCGGTGGCTGGAGAAACGAGTTGAGCGGATTGACACAGAACTCACCGAGCGGTTGCGCCGGACCGAGTTATGGAGACGCCAAGACGAGGTCGTGCAATCGGTCCCGGGGGTCGGGCCGGTCTTGTCCATCACCCTCTTAGGCCTGTTGCCTGAACTGGGGGGGGTGTCGCGCCAGGAGGTGGCCGCGCTGGTCGGCGTCGCCCCGATGACGCAACAAAGCGGGAAGTGGGCCGGGCGGGCGCGGATCCGAGGTGGCAGGACTGATGTCTGCGCCGTCTTATACATGGCGGCGATGGCGGCCACTCGTTGTAACCCGGTGATCAAGGCTTTTTACGAGCGCTTACAGGCGAAAGGGAAAGAGCGGAAAGTTGCTCTCATCGCTTGCGCGAGAAAATTGTTGACCATCTTGAACGCCATGGTACGTGACAATCAGATGTGGAGCACTGGTGCGAGCCAAGCTGTTTTTGAGCTTGACAAATAACACAGTTGCTCTGTGGTTCAAAGTTTTTTTGCAGCTCGGTCGCACTCATTTGAGACCCGCTATCGGAACGAGCGATCAGTGAAGGTCACCCAAGTTTCACGCGAGGGAAATCTGTTGTGGTGGGCGTGAGGCGAGGTGGCCACTCCCACGCACGCCCACTGAATCACCGCCTCACCCTCTGGAACGACTTTTCTCCCATCTTTACTCTACACCTCGCCACAGTTTATGCTCTCTGACGGCTGCGGTTATTCGGGTCTTCATCTTGCATATTAAAGATGGCGGCTACCGTTCTATCTTCCCATAGAAAGGATCTTTCAGAAGCGATGGAAGACAAAATTATTGTTTACGAAAAACCGACTTGAACGAAGTGCCGCGAGCTTGATCGGTTGCTCCGTGAGAGCAACATCCCGTTTAAAAAGGTGAACTACTATCTGTCGCCGCTCGGCGAGGGAAAGCTGCGTGAGCTGTTGGCAAAGATGAAGATCGCGCCGCGCGATCTTTTGCGCACGCGCGAACCACTGTACCACGAGCTAGGTCTGGGACAGCATTCCCTCTCTGACGACGAACTGATTTCGCTGATGGTCAAGCACCCTGACTTGATCCAGCGTCCTATCGTCGAATGGGGAGAACACGCCGTCCTCGCGCGTCCCGTGGAGAACATAAAATCCGTGATCGGCAAGACGTGATGGGTAATGAGAATGCCAAGCCTTTAATTCTTATCACCCGTCGCCGCTTTTAAATTTTCAGGAAATTACCAGTGGCAAAAGCACCGGCAACCGTTTACGTCTGTCAGAATTGCGGTCACCAATCGCGCAAGTGGTTAGGCAAGTGCCCTGACTGCGGCGAGTGGAACTCGTTTGTCGAAGAGCGCGCACGCGCGGCCAAAAAAGAGACGGCGCGCGGCGGCTTTCATCTGCGCGAGGTCGAACCGGTCGCGTATCGCTCCATCGAATCACAGGATGACACGCGCGTCCCATCCGGCATCGAGGAGTTTGATCGAGTGCTCGGCGGCGGCATCGTCCCCGGCTCACTGATCTTAATCGGCGGCGATCCGGGTATTGGAAAGTGCCTTGCCGCAACGAGCCGCATACTTGATCCGATTTCCGGATCATTCTTGCCAATTACAGAGTGGGCGCATCAAAAACGGCCCGTATTATCGCTTGACACTGCGACATACCGCTTGAGTCCGCAGCCAGTCGCAGCGTTCTATAATCGAGGCGTGCGGCAAGTCATCGAAGTGACAACCAGGTTGGGCCGTGTCTTGCGCTGTACGCCAAGCCATCCGGTGCTCACGCCCGATGGATGGCAAGAAATAGGCGATTTGCCGCCTGGCACTCGCATCGCTGCTCCACGCGCCCTACCGTACTTTGGCAAAGATGTGATGGCTGAACATGAGGTGAAACTGATCGCGTATGTTCTTTCTGATGGGTTAGCACAGAGCGACGTAAACGTAACCGCCTCAATTCCGGAGATCGTAGCTGATCTGGCAAGTATCGCGCGTCAATTTGGCTTACAACTAAAAACTTATGAAAAGCCAAACAATCGCGCCAGGTTATACCGTTTTGTGCAGCCTCTTGGACGGCGCGCCGAAGCGCGCAAGCACGTCACCAAGGCGCTCAAGGATGCGCAACGGGAGTTGGGCATAACATGGGCTGTTTGGGCACGGAAGGCTGGTGTGAGTTACGACATCCTCCATGTCTGGCGGCAAGGTGAATGTGTGCCAAGCGAGCTGCACTTGCAATACTTGGCTAATGCTGCCGATGTCCCGCTTGCTTCATTATCACTGCAGGCGCGGAGCATGGCTGAAATGACCACGCCTGTTGCTCGATTTCTAGAATCTGTTGGCCTTCGGTTCTCCAAGGCAAGAACAAAGGTCGTGCCCAACCCCATCTTTCGCTTACCTCGTCAGCAACTGGCGCTATTTCTGAAAGTGCTTTTTTCCTGTGACGGGTCTGTCTATGTCAATAAAAGGGGGACCCCTGGAGTATCATATTCAACTATCAGTAAAGGATTAGCTGAAGATGTGCAGCACTTATTACTTCGCTTCGGCTTCGTCACAAGACTACGGACCAAGAAAGGGCGAGTTAATAACAAGCTGTACTTCGGTTATGAGATACAGTTATTGGGTGTCTCTGAGGTCAAGAGGTTTTTATCAGAAATCGGAATCTGGGGACGGGCAACAGCAAAGGCGCAGATAGAATCGCTACCAATTCCTCACGGTCCATCTACCCATTACGACACGATACCAACAGGAGCACATTTCTGGAGGCATCTACAAGAGATAACCCACGGAGATTCGTTTGAGAAGATTTCAACAAACGCTGGGGTTGAGATCCGCAATCGCCGGCACAAACGCCCTCTTTGCCGCAATACCGTTACTGCTATCGCAAGGGCGTATCCGTCACCTTACTTGCAGGCACTGTCTTATGGTGACATCTATTGGGATGAAATTAAAAGCCTAAAACCGGCGGGTGAAGAACCTGTGTACGATCTCTCGGTGCCTGGCCATGCAAACTTCGTCGCTAATGATCTGATAGTCCATAACTCTACGCTGCTGCTCCAGGCCGCCGACAAGCTGAGCGCCGCAGGAACAACCGTGCTCTACGTTTCGGGGGAAGAGTCGGAACGTCAGATCAAGCTGCGCGGCGAGCGCCTGGGCGTCGAGGCCGCAAATCTCTATCTCCTGCCGGAGACGAATCTGGAAAACATTTTTCAGGAGATCGAACGGATGGGGCCGGGCGCGATCATCGTTGACTCGATTCAGACCGTGTTCTCCGAAAAAATCGAGTCGGCGCCCGGTTCCGTCTCGCAGGTGAGGGAAGTCGCCGGACAGTTCTTGCTGCTGGCAAAGAACCGCACGATCCCGGTGTTCCTCATCGGACACGTCACCAAGGAAGGGGCCATCGCCGGCCCGAAAGCCCTCGAACATATTGTTGACACGGTGCTCTATTTCGAAGGCGAGCGCTATCACAATCACCGCATCGTGCGTGCGAGCAAGAACCGTTTTGGCGCGGTGAATGAGGTCGGCGTGTTCGAGATGACGGGCGCGGGTCTGGTCCCCGTCGCCAATCCCTCGGAGCTGTTTTTGCAGGAGCGCCCGGTGGGGGCTGCGGGCTCCGTCGTGACCGCGTGTATGGAGGGGACGCGGCCTGTGCTGGTCGAGATTCAGGCGCTGGTTTCCGGCTCGAAATACGGTACGGGCCGCCGCATGACGCAGGGCGTGGATCAGAACCGCGTCGCGCTCCTGATCGCCATGCTGGAAAAGCGTGTCGGATTTCAATTGCTGGGTGACGACGTGTTCGTCAACATTGCCGGCGGCCTGGAGATTGACGAGCCGGCCGCCGACCTGGGGCTGGTCGCTTCCATCGCTTCGAGTTTCAAAAACCTTCCGATCGACCCACACATCGCCGTATTCGGTGAAGTGGGCCTGACCGGCGAGGTGCGTGGGGCGATGCAGGCGTCCGCGCGCGCGCGCGAAGCCCAGGCGCTTGGCTTTAAGAAAATCATCATGCCCGCATCGAATACGTCCGGTCTCGAACGCTTGCTTGGCACCCACGTAGTGGGCGTGCGCTCGGTGGAAGAGGCTCTGGATGAGCTGTTTTAGCCGGTAAGGAACTTAAAGTCCCCCCCTGGGATAATACCTACGCCCGGTCAGACGGCGCGCCTCCCCTGTCTACCTGCTTTCCTCCGATCCAAATTCGATCCCCCGGCAGACGCTCGTTATCGGCGGCCCGAATTTAAAATAATGGCATGAAAAGGTTTCCGTGGCGCGCAGGTTGAGAGCGTGATAATATGCTTCCTGCCATGCGGACGAACGTTATCCTTATTCGATTGGTTTTCACCGGGATTCTGGTCGCGTCTGGATTCGTCTTGCATCCTGTACCGGGCCATCCGGCGGTCTCGGCCGGCGTGGCCGCACTGATCGCCGCCGCGATCATCTTCTTTGAGATTCGTATCCGCCGCGCGTCTTTGAAGACTTTGATCGGCGCCGCCGTCGGTTCGATTATGGGTATCGTTGGCGCTTACCTGATCGGCACCCTGATCAGCCGCCAGGAGTCAATGGCCGTCGCCGCTGAAACGAAGACGTTCCTCACACTCGCCCTGACCTTTTTTATGGCTTATGTCGGGTTGATGGTCGGCGCGGCCAAAGGTGATTATCTCGATCTCTCCGCTTTGGGCGGGATTTTTAGCGACAAGACGTCGCGCCGTGATCTCAAGATCCTGGACACCTCGGTGATCATTGATGGGCGTATCGCTGATGTCGCGGAGACGGGCTTTCTGAGCGGCACCCTGATCATCCCGCAATTTATCCTCCGCGAATTGCAGCAGGTCGCCGATTCGCCCGATTCCTCCAAGCGTCAGCGCGGGCGGCGCGGCCTCGACATGCTTAATCGTTTGCAGAATAACAATACGCTCGATATTCAGATCGTCGAAACGGATTTCCCGGCGGTGCGCGAAGTTGACCTGAAGCTCATTGAACTGGGCAAGCATCTCGATGCCGTGATCGTTACCAACGATTTTAATTTAAATAAGGTCGCGCAGTTGCGCGGTGTCAACGTGCTTAACATCAACGAGCTGGCCAACGCGTTAAAACCTGTCGTACTGCCGGGCGAAGCGATGCGCGTCTTCATTTTGAAGGAAGGTAAAGAATACAACCAGGGCGTCGCCTATCTCGACGACGGGACGATGGTCGTTGTCGATAATGCGCGCAGGCTCATCGGCAAGAATGCGGACATCGCCGTCACCAGCGTACTGCAAACGACCGCCGGGAAAATGATTTTTGGCCGCCTGTGGGAAGAGCCCGGTGAGAGCAACGGCACCAACGGTGAACAGCGCGCCAACGGAGTGCGCCGCCCGCTGCGCTCTGCTTCCCCCTCAACACGCATAACTGATTCAAGCGATAGCTACTAAATAGCAGGGCAGCGGATTGTTAGACTGTCTGCTTATCGCTTCTTCATTCATCCGTCACGGGGGCCGGTATAATACTTAATCGGGTGGTCAGATCATTTTGCCCTTCCGCCTTGATCCTTCATTCTTATGAACATCGCGATCATTGCCGCCGCCGGGCAGGGCACGCGGATGGGCGGCAGGCGGGCCAAGCAATTCCTGGAACTTGCTGGCACCCCAATCATCATTCACACGCTCAGACGCTTTGAGCAGTGCGCCGATATACAAGAAGTCATCGTTGTTCTTCCAGCGCAGGAGACGGCCCGGTTCATTAAGCTGGCTGGCAAGTACGGGCTGCGAAAGATTGCCCGCGTCGTAACGGGCGGGGCAACGCGTGCGGAATCGGTCTGGCGCGGACTCCAAAATGTTCGCGCCGCCACCGCCGGGATCATTGCCGTGCACGACGGCGTCCGCCCTTTCGTCACGCCCGGTGATATTAGTAGAACCGTCCGTGCGGCCGAATCGTGCGGCGGCGCCATCCTGACCGCCCCGGTCATTGAGACGATCAAGGAAGTACGGAACGGGGAGGTCAGGCGAACGCTGGCGCGCGCGCGCCTGAGGCGGGCGCTGACCCCGCAATGTTTCCGCTATCAGCTTTTGCGCCGTGCTTACGAGCAGGCGGCGAACCTTGGCGCGGACATAACTGACGATGCTGCTCTGGTTGAAGAACTCGGAGCGGCCGTGGCCGTCATCGAAGGCGACCCGCGTAACATTAAGATTACGCGCCCGGAAGACATCGCGCTGGCTGAACTATTGCTGCAGGAATTTGAAGATAAGTCTGGAGTCTGAAGTCTGGAGTCTGGAGAGTCATTTGGACTTTAGACTCCAGACTCCGGACTCTCTAGACTAACTACTTATGTTCCGCATTGGCATCGGACATGACACGCATCGTTTAACAAAGGGGCGACCGCTCATCCTGGGCGGCGTACATATCGAGTCGGACCGGGGCGCCGACGGCCACTCGGACGCCGACGCGCTTGCGCATGCGATCACCGATGCGATTCTGGGCGCGTTGTGTGAGGGCGATTTAGGCCTGCATTTCCCCGACCGTGACCCGCTCTGGAAAGATGCCGACAGTCTTGACCTGCTGGCCCGCGTGATGTGGCTGGTCGGCGAGCGTCACCTGCGCGTCGTCAATGTTGACGCGACGGTGATGCTCGAGAGCCCGAAGCTCCGCCCCCACATTCTGGCGATGCGTGAGAATCTGGCCCGGACGATGGGCGTTGATGCCGGGTCCGTGAGCGTGAAGGCGAAGACGGGTGAAGGGCTTGACGCGGTGGGGCAGGGGCAGGCGGTGACGGTGCAGGCGGTGATCTTGTTGGCTGCGAGTGAGGCGAACCGTTGAGACCGCAGGATGTGATACGAAAGAAGCGCGACGGAGAGAGTCTCTCGTGCGAGGAGATCGGGTTCTTTGTCAACGGCGTGGCGCGCGGCCGAATAGCTGACTATCAGGCCGCGGCGCTCCTGATGGCCATCTTTTTGAAGGGGATGGACGAGGGTGAGCAGCGGGCCTTGACCGAGACGATGCTCCATTCCGGCGAGACGCTGGATTTCTCGTCCATTCCAAAGCCCAAAGCCGATAAGCATTCCACCGGCGGCGTCGGCGATAAGACCTCCCTTGTGATCGCGCCCTTGGCCGCCGCCGCCGGCCTGTGCGTGCCGATGATCTCGGGGCGGGGCTTGGGCCATACGGGCGGCACACTGGATAAGCTCGAAGCGATCCCGGGCTTTAACGTTAATCTTTCGCTGGCGGAATTTCGCGCGGCGTTGGAGCGGGTCGGGTTCGCGATCATGGGCCAGACGGCCGCGATCGCGCCTGCCGATAAAAAACTTTATGCGCTGCGCGACGCGACGGCAACAGTCGAGGCGATTCCGCTGATCGTCGCCTCGATCATGTCAAAAAAGCTTGCCGCCGGGCTCGACGCGCTCGTGCTGGACGTTAAAACCGGGACGGGCGCCTTCATGCGTGATGAAGGTGAGGCGGGCAAATTAGCCCGTGCGCTGGTGGCGACCGGCAACTCGTGCGGGGTGCGGACCGAAGCACTCATCACGGACATGAATCAACCGCTGGGCCGGGCCGTCGGCAACGCCCTCGAGACGAAAGAGTGTCTGGACATCCTGCGCGGCGAGGCCGGAGGCGGCGTGCGCCCCCTGATTGAATTGTCAATCGAGCTGGCCGCACGGATGTTGACACTGACCGGGCTCGAGTCATCACTCGATCGCGCGCTCTCTCTCCTGCAACGTAAGCTCGACTCCGGCGCGGCCCTCGAGAGATTTCGCGCCTGCGTCGAAGCTCAGGGCGGCGACCCGCGCCTGTGCGACGACCCTTCCGGCCTTCTCGATCCGACCCTCCGCGAGGTCAGGGTGGAATCGCCGCGCGCCGGATTTGTGACAAGGGTGGAGGCTGATGAGATCGGGCGCACGGTCGCCGTGATGGGCGGCGGTCGTGTCCGAACCGAAGACCGGATTGACCCGGCGGTCGGCTTCATCGCCGAAGCGAAGATCGGAGACAAACTGGCCGCCGGCGCGACACTCGGACTCCTCTACTGTCGCGACCAGGCGCAGGCCGATTACGCGAAGACACGCGTCCAGTCTGCCTACCTCCTCTCTGACGAGCCGCCGTCAAGGGCGCCGGCGCTTATCAAGGAAGTAATCACCGCATGAAGTTCCGTTTCTGGATGCTTCTGGCCGCTTTTTGCGCGCTGGCCCTCCTCGGCCCAGCGTGCCGGCGTAGAAGCAGCGCTAACCCCGACGATAAATCCAAAGTGCATGTCGGCATTGTGTTTGACATCGGCGGCAAAGACGACCGCTCATTTAACGCCGCGGCGAACGAAGGCGTGCAGCGCGCCAAAAAAGATTTTCCGATCGTGTTGCGGCAGGTCGAGCCGGGCGACCCGACTTCGATTGAGCCAGCGATGCGCGCTTTCGCCGAGCGCGGCTACGATCTGATCATCGGCGTCGGTTTCGCGCAGACGCCGATTATGGAGCAGGTGGCGAAAGATTACCCGAACATTGACTTCGCGATCATTGACGGCGTGAGCCAACTGCCCAATGTCGCGTCACTGGTTTTCAAAGAGCACGAGGGGTCTTATCTGGTCGGCATGATCGCCGCGAAGGAATCAAAAAGCGGCATCCTGGGCTTCGTCGGCGGGATGGACATCCCGTTGATCCACAAATTTGAGACCGGGTACGAGGAGGGCGCCCGCGCCGTCAACCCGAAAATCCAGATCATAGCCAATTACGTCGGCGTCACGGACGCCGCCTGGAATGACCCGGTCAAGGGCAAGGAACTGGCGCGGACACAGATCGAGAAGGGCGCGGACGTGATCTTTACGGCGGCGGGCAATTCAGGACTCGGCGCGTTTGACGCCGTCGAACAGTACGGCAAAAAGAACGGGCGCGCCGAACATTTCGTGATCGGCGTTGACTCTGACCAGAACTGGGTCAAGCCCGGCTACGTTCTCACCAGCATGGTCAAACGGGTCGATAATGCTGTCTACCAGATTGTTAAAGACCGCGTCGAAGCCAAATTTCAGGGCGGGATACACGTTTACGGGCTCGAAAACGATGGTGTCGGTTATGCGATAGATCAGTACAACCAGGACTTGATTTCGCCGGAAGTTATTCGTGAGGTTGAGGCGGCGAAGCGAAAGATCATCGACGGGCAGATCCATGTGACCGACGCCATGGCCAAATAGTAATCAGTAGTCAGTAATCAGTAATAAGCAATCAGGTTTTGGCTTTAGCTGACTACTGATTACTGATCGCTTTCTATGCTTGAACTGCGAAACATTACTAAACGGTTCGGCGATGTCCTCGCCAATGACCACGTGAGCATCACGGTCGCGCCCGGCACTATCCATGCGATTGTTGGCGAGAACGGCGCCGGGAAATCGACGGCGATGCGTATCGCCTACGGTTTCTACACGGCGGACGACGGCGAAATATTGATCGACGGCGAGGTGCGGAAGATAGCCACGCCGCATGACGCCATCGATCTCGGTATCGGCATGGTCCACCAGCACTTCATGCTGGTCGAGACGATGACCGTCGCCGAAAACATTGTCCTCGGCGCGGAGCCGGGCGCTGCCGTATCGCTCGACCTACGGGGGGCCGGCGCGCAGATTCACGCCCTGTCCGAAGAGTTCAAGCTCGCCATCGACCCGGAAGCGGCTATCGAAAGTTTATCGGTCGGGCAGCAGCAGCGCGTCGAGCTGTTAAAGGCACTATACCGCCAGGCGCGCTTGTTGATCCTTGACGAGCCGACGGCGGTTCTGACCCCGCTGGAGGTCGAAGAGTTTTTCCTCATCCTGCGCCGGATGCGTGAGCAGGGGAAGACGGTCATTATCATCACGCACAAGCTTTCCGAAGTCCTGGCGATCTCGGACGAGGTAACCGTCATGCGCGACGGCCGCGTGGTTGGTCGATTGAAGACCGCCGAAACGAATGCGGCCGAGCTGGCGCGCCTCATGGTCGGGCGCGATGTTCTGCTGCGCGTCGAAAAAACGGAAGCCAAAGCCGGCAAAACCGTGCTCAGCGCCGATGACCTGTCCTTTACTGCGCCGGACGGCACGCGCCGTCTGGATCATATCAGCTTTGAAGTTCGCGCGGGTGAGATCGTCGGCATCGCCGGCGTTGAGGGCAACGGCCAAACTGAATTAATGCAAACGCTGGCCGGGCTGGGTGATCTATCATCCATTTCAGGAAAAGTCAGGTTCGACGGGCATGACATCACACGGATTGACGCCCGCAGGCGCAGGGAGCTTGGTATTGCCCACATCCCCGAGGACCGGCACCGGCGGGGCCTGCTGCTCGATTTCGATCTGGCGGAAAATTCCATCCTCGGAGTCCACTACCGCCGCCCGGCGGTGGCACACTTGGGCGGTATCATTCTCGACGACGCGGCGATCCGCCGGCGTGCGCAGCAGGTCATCAAAGATTTTGACGTGCGCCCGCCGAACCCGTCGCTCCCGGCGCGCGCTTTGTCAGGCGGCAATCAGCAGAAATTGATCATCGGACGCGAGTTTTACCTGCGGCCGGAGTTGCTGCTGGTGGCGCAGCCGACGCGCGGCGTTGACATCGGCGCGATCGAATTTATTCACGGTAAATTGATTGCGCTTCGTGACGCGGGCTGCGCCGTGCTGCTGGTCTCCGCCGAGCTTGAAGAGGTGACGGCGCTCGCCGACCGCCTGCTGGTCATTCATCAGGGCCACATCGCGGGCGAAGTTGACCCGCTACGTGCGACAATGGAAGAGATCGGATTGCTCATGACCGGAGGCGGCACGGATCTAGGATGAAACTCTTACGCGAATTGATCTTCCCGCTCGTCGCCGTCGCCGCGGCCTTTATCGTCGGCGGCATCATCGTCGCTCTGATCGGCGATGATCCGATCCTGACCTACCGGTTGTTGATCGGGAGCGCGCTGACGTGGCCCGACGGAATCGGCTATACGCTCGTTTACGCGACGCCGCTCATTTTTACAGGTCTGGCGGTCGCCGTCGCGTTTCGCTGCGGACTGCTCAATATCGGCGCGGAGGGGCAGTTAACAATAGCGGCATTTGCCACCGCCTGGGTCGGCATCACATTCGCAAATCTCTCGGCGTGGGTTCTGATCCCCCTCGCTTGCATGACGGCGATCCTGAGCGGCGCCGCGTGGGGCGCTGTCCCCGGCCTCATCAAAGCGCGTTTCGGGGCGCACGAAGTCATTAATACGATTATGATGAACTTCATCGCCGCCGGCATCGCCAGCGCTTTGACGCAGTCATACTATAAGGCGCCAGGCGATCCGATCCTGGAAACCGTCCCCATCGGAAATCAAAAGCTTACGCCGCCCGGTGTCAACGCGCACGTCCCGCGCCTCGGTCAGTTCATTCACAACTTCCCCGAGCGCATCCCACTCAATGTGGCTTTCATCCTCGCCCTCATCGCCTGCGTGTTGGTTTATATCTTTTTGTGGCGGACGAAATGGGGGTATGAGATACGGGCGACTGGAGCGAACCCGGCGGCCGCCGAGTACGGTGGCATTTCGACCGGCCGGCAGATAGTGCTGGCGATGTCCGTATCGGGAGGACTGGCCGGCATAGTCGCAATCAGCGAGGTGCTCGGTTATCGCTACCGTTACTACCACGGGTTCTCCCCGGGCTACGGCTTTACGGGCATCGCCGTCGCATTGCTCGGCCGCAATCATCCGGCCGGGGTGTTGCTCGCCGCCCTACTCTTCGGCGCACTGATCCGCGGCGGGCTGTTCGTTAATATCTTTACGGAGTATGTGTCGAGAGACCTGGTGCAAGTCTTGCAGGCGGTGATCATCCTGTTTGTAGCTGCGGAAGCCCTGTTCCGCGGGCCGTTTGGAAGGTTCGGTCTGCTCAAACGATCTAAAGTATAGGCGGCCGAATTTGAGGCCGTAGGTCTCAATTCTCGAGCCTTGAATCTCCAACTGTAAGGGGGAGGGTCGCCGGCCGGCGAGCGAAAATTTATGCGCGCTATCTTCAGCCTCCCGATCATTTTTTCAAGCGTCCGCCTGGCGACGCCCCTCCTGCTGGCGGCGCTCGGCGGCCTCTATTCTGAGCGATCCGGCGTCATCAACATCGCGCTCGAAGGGCTGATGCTGGCCGGCGCGTTCACTGCCGCGGTGGCGACCTATTATGCCGGCAATCCCTGGGTCGGTCTGCTGGCGGCGGTCGGTGCCGGCGTTTTCATTGCCTTGATCCACGCCGCCGCGTGCATCCAGTTCAGGGCCGACCAAGTGGTCAGCGGGACGGCGATCAATATCCTGATGCTGGGCGTTCCCGCGCTGCTCAGCGGCGCGCTCTTTGAGTCGACCGGCGCCACGCCTCAAATCCCGAGGGAGCAGCTCGACTGGTATTCGCTGCTGCCGGGTAATCGACTGGCGGGCCTGATCCCGCCGGCGCCCGTCCTGATTGCTTTCGCGCTCGTACCCGTTACGTGGTACGTTCTTTTTCGCACGCGGTTCGGCCTGCGCCTGCGGGCCGTCGGCGAAAATCCCGAAGCGGCCGACACGGCGGGCATCAGCGTCGCGCGCGTCAGGTACGCGGCGGTTCTTCTATCCGGCGCGCTGGCGGCAATCGGCGGCGCATATTTATCTATCGGGCAGTCGTCGCTGTTTACGCGCAACATGACGGCCGGCCGCGGTTTTATCGCACTGGCGGCTCTGATTTTCGGGAAGTGGCGGCCCGTGCAGACGATGCTCGCGTGCCTGTTGTTCGGCTTCGCCGAAGCCGTCTCGATCCAGATGCAGGGCGTTGTGTCATACGTCCGGGTCGAATATATTCAGATCATGCCGTACGTGCTGACCATGATCGTACTGGCCGGCTTCATCGGCCTTTCGCGGGCGCCGCGGGCGCTGGGACTGCCCTACGAGAAAGAGCGATAATCAAAGAGTAGCGGTAAAAACATACAAATGTGAATCAACGCTGATATTTAGCAGGTGATCCATGATGCAGCCTTCCCCTTCAAAATTAATGATGCCTGAAGATTTAAGCAGTCGCACACTGTATGAGCGTGCGGAACATGCCGCCCGCACGATCCGCGCCCGGTGGAGCGAAGACCCTCGTATCGCGCTCGTGCTCGGCAGCGGACTCGGCGCTTTCGCCGACGAGTTGCAGGATCGGGTGACGGTCGCTTACGAGGAGATTCCCGGTTTTGCGCGTTCCACCGTCGAAGGACACGCCGGCCGGTTGGTTCTGGGCAAGGCCGGCGGCATACCGGTCGTCGCCATGCAGGGGCGTTTCCATTATTACGAAGGCTACACGTTTGACGAGGTCGTATTTCCGATGCGCACGTTCGGCGCTCTCGACATCAAATCGGCGGTCTTGACGAATGCTGCGGGAGGCGTCAATGTCGCCTTTGATCAGGGCGCGCTGATGGTCATCAGCGACCACCTCAACCTGATCGGCGCAAACCCCTTGCGCGGAGTTCACGACCGAAGATTCGGGGCCCGTTTCCCGGATATGTCAGAGGTCTATTCTCATGAATATCAGGAGATTGCCGTCGAAGAAGCACAGGCGATGGGGGTGCAGTTGCGGCGCGGTATCTACGCGGCGATGTCGGGGCCGAGCTACGAAACGCCCGCCGAAGTGCGTATGCTGCGCACGCTCGGCGCGGACGCGGTCGGAATGAGCACGGTGCCCGAAGCGATTGTCGCGCGGCAAATGGGCATGAAAGTTTTAGGCATCTCAGTCATTACAAACCTGGCCGCGGGCGTCACTGATCAACCGATCAATCACGGGGAAGTGATGGAAATGGGAGAGCGCGTCCGCGCGACCTTTGTCGAACTCCTGCGGCGCGTCGTTCACAGGCTGGGGTAAAAGTAACCAGTAGTCAGTGATCAGTAGTCAGCAGAAAGGATGCACACAAACTGCTGTTGACGAATCACTGATTGCTGACTACTATTCGAGTT
>CAYLJO010000015.1:15585-48905 GCA_964383905.1 uncultured Blastocatellaceae bacterium | reverse complement strand
AATGAATCCAAAGAAATTGGTTGCTTCTTAATTATGCCCGTGCGTCGGGTGGTCAGCGGACAAAGCGGATCGCACGAGCCACCCCGTCCTCGCCAAGCAGCACATCGGCTTTAACCAGTTCGCCGGTATGCTCCATATTCACCGGCAAACCCATAGAAACAAGTGCGGAACGTGGCAACTCGACGCGCACCACGCGCCCGCTATCAAGAGGCGCTCCGCCACTTTCGTCCGACAGCGGAAGAAAATCGGTCGCGATCTCGGCGCCGCTTGCATTACTCGCCACATTAAGAGCCGGCGGCGCCTCCTTAGGGGTAATTCGAGGGGTCATGCCCGCCACAGGCATTTGCGCAGAGTTCGCGGAACTCTGAAGCGTACGGCGGTATGGCGCTCTTGGCCTGTGATCGTTTCTCACGACCATCGGCCGGGGAGCAGGTTCGGCCGCGACAGGAGACGGCGTTGCCGATACCGGCGGTGTGCGGCTCACCTCAAGCGCAAGCTTTGGCGGCGCTGGATGCTGCCAGCGTAATATGAATAGGGTAATGATTAGTAGAAGCGTAGCGGCGGCGGCCGACCCGATTGACCGGTGCCAACGTCGTCGCATACCTCGCGAGGTGGGAATGGCGGCGGGAGTGAGTGGATTTCCACTCATGCGCTCACGGAAGGCGGTGAGCAGCGCCGCTTCGGCGCGTGCCGGCGCTCCAATATTCGCGTCCCTTGCCGACATCGCGCGCAGGCCAGCCGTCAGCGTTCTCTCGTCCGCTAACCGCGCTACGCATCGCGCGCAACTTTCGGCATGAGCCAGGCTCCGATCGCGTGTCGATGCATCTATCATCCGGTCGCGTGCCAGATCGTTGACGATCACTTCAAAATCAAGACAGTTCATGCGAAGCACCTCGCAGTATTGACCATATTCGTGGCCGGACCTGATTCATCAATCGAGCGCAGTTTCTCCACCAGGAGAGCGCGCCCGCGATGCAGTCTCGAGCGTATGGTGCCCACCGCGCAATTGAGCACTCCGGCGGCCTCGGCGTAAGCCATCTCGTGCAGGTCGCATAACACGACCACCTCGCGGTAGTGCGGGGGCAGGGCGAGAATCGCCGTGCGCAAGTGTTCGATCATCTCGTTGCGCGTGAGGTCACCGAGGGGATCATCCGGCGCGATCAGTCGCTCAGGAATGGGCGCATCCGGCTCATCCGTTTCTTCGACAATCGGAACGTAAGCCCGCTCGCGTACCAACCGGCGTAAAACATGGTTGCGCGCGATTCCGTACAGGTAGGCCGCGAATGATCCGCGCTTCGGATCATATTGGTGCGCCTCGCGCATCAGCACCATAAAAACCTCCTGCGTGACATCCTCGGCGATCGCTTCGGAGCCGCTCATCTGGAGCGCAAACCTGTAAACGCCGCCCTGTCGTCGCCGGTAGAGCGTCACGAAAGCGCGTTCATCTCCGGCCATCATCAGCCGCAGCAGTTCATCATCGCTGGGAGTCGCGGGGACTGTCATCCGTGCGTCTACTAATCATTCAACCGGCTGCTACTGTTAGTGATTCGCGCGGCGCGTCCAAAAAGTTCCAAGTTATGAGGCAGGCAAGAAATTTTTTTCAACTGTAAAAAGCATAAGGCTTTCAACTCAGCTGAGTTGAAAGCCTCTAACTCTCGGGACGACTGGATTCGAACCAGCGGCCTCTTCCACCCCAAGGAAGCGCGCTACCAGGCTGCGCCACGTCCCGTCAAGGTTTTTCTAGTATCGCTGGAAAATATTTTTTGTCAAATGGAGCACGCTGGTTTCAGCGCGGCCTCGGAATTAGACCAGAGAGGCTAGCCCCTCTGCGGCTTTGGCTCTGCTTCGTCGCTGTCGAGCAGCGCCAGCAATTCACGCAACTGCTTGGCGAGGCGGCGGACGGCGATGCGCTGGTCATCTGTCATCGAAGCGCTCAAGACCGGCGACGAAGTCTCATTGGAACCGAGGCGGGTTTCAGGTGTTCGGGGCGGTGGCGGCGCAACCCCTTGCGGTGCGGGTTGAGAAGGAGCCAGCGGCGCAGACTGTGGGACGCCCATCTCAGGCGTTACCACCTTAAGCTTACTTGCGCCGCGCATTTCGCTTGCGAGCTTCTTCTTTGCTCCGGCAATCGTGTACTGGTCGTCGTAAAGCAGCTCTTTAATACGTAGCGCTATCTCCACGTCGCGTTTACGATAGGTGCGCTGACCGGCGCGATTTTTTTGCGGCGCGAGCATGGGGAACTCCGACTCCCAATAGCGCAGTACATGCGCCTGGACGCCCGTTAATTCGCACACTTCTCCGATCTTGAAAAAGAGTTTTTCGGGGATGGCGACGGCGGCTCGGTTCATATTTCGGGAACCCTCGGCCGAAAAAGCGTCTGGTTTCTTTGCCGGTTAAACGAAAGAAAAAGCGCGCCTAAGACGGAACAACACAAGCTACTGCCGACATGTTACTCGCGACCTATCAGCCTGTCAATACTTATATTTAACCATTCTGAATTTAAGCAATACCGGAGAAGTCCGGGGGCGGGATCCATCCCCTGAAGGACACACGGGGGTAAAATTCATGGATGCTCACAAACAGGGGTTTTGAATATGTTCTCCTATTGCAATATTGTTGCAATACGAAGGATCGCCCTGATAAAAAATTTCTCCATAAAAGGCCAAAATTTGCGATTTTTGGCAGACTTTAACAGGCTGTGTGTGATATATGTTGGTTTATGAGCTTTTTCAATTTTCCCCGAATTCACCGGAGGTAATTACATTACGCCATGGCGACCAAAGCGGCAGCAAGCAAGAAACGCATGACACAATCGGAAGTGGTCAACCACTTCGCCGAGAAAACCGGCATGAAACGCGCTCAAGTCAAAGAGTTTTTCGAAGAACTCTCCAATCTAGCGGCACGCGAAGTCAAATCGAACGGGGAGTTTGTTCTCCCAGGCTTCGGCAAGCTTGTCAGATCCGAGCGCAAAGCCCGTGAAGGGCGTAACCCGGCGACAGGAGAGACAATCCAAATTCCGGCCAAAACCACGCTTAAGTTTCGCGTCGGCAAAGGCATGAAAGATACCGTCTTGCCAAAGAAAAGGTAGACTGTTCTCAAACTGTAATTTCTACCTATCCGCCGAACCGCCGTTTGGGAATCCTGCGTGTTACTCGCATGTCGGATCCTCAAACGGCTTTATCTTTGATACTTTTTTTCACACATGATGCGCAGTATGGATCGTTAAGCACCTCGCCGGCGAGGGGTCTGGGGCACCCAACAGCTACACTTAAGTATCCAATTTTCTGTCATTTAGACAATCAATAAAAGGGTCATCACGGGGCTGCGCAATGATGGCAAAGGACGGCTTCGCACCTCAATCAAAATTTTTCTAGCTTTTTAAAATAAGTTCATTTATAATCCCCGGTTCTATGAAACAAGCTATCGCTCACCTATAAGCAACAAGCTATATGTGTGTGGCGTTTAGTGAGAATTTCTCTTTGGAATTGCAACATTTTTGCATCCCAAATCGTTGATTAGACATCTAAAATTCAACTTTCTAAATTACTCGAACGCGCTGTCGAGGGGAGACGCGAAACAGACGTCCGAGAACGAAGGAGCCAAGAAAAGTGACATTTGACAGGCATTTGCCGCTGGAGGAGCGGCTACAGAGAATTGACCATATACAGGCTCGCCGTTTTCTTAAGTTGATCGGCTCAGCCAAGGATATTGCGACGGAAGGCATTCTACGCCACCTGCGCGCCTGCGACCGGATGGATGTCAACCCGGATACTTCGGCCGTACGTGAGATCATTGACGACGCCCTGAACGGTCGCCGTGTTTTTGCCGAAACGGCCAATGATCGCCGCGCCGCATAAATTTTCGGCCCATGTCTTAATGTAGGAGACCGCCAGTCGGGTTCGACTGGCGGTCTTTCTGTTTGCGCACCATAAGAACAAAATCACCCGAACAAAAGCCCGTGAAGGGTGGTCTGCCCCCAGCACATACCGACAAATTCGGCAAGGAAAGCTCAAAATCCTTGGCGCATGATCTGATATTGGAAGATTGCCATCAGAGAAAGCGAGTCCGTGATTTCCCCCGCGAGAGCCATCCGCAGCCCCTCTTGAAAAGGGATCCGGCGCACTTTGAGCTGCTCCGTGCCCTCGGGATGATGTTGACCTTGTGTAAGTCCGGTGGCGACATACCAGATGGCGAACTCATCCGTAACAGAGTTTGATAAGTGCGCGTGGCCGAGCTTTTCCCACTTCGCGGCGCGCAGTCCGGTCTCCTCTTCCAGCTCACGCTCGGCGGCGCCAAGGGTGTCTTCCCATTCCGGACATCCACCTTCGGGGATCTCCCACGAATATTTTTCCAGCGGGTAGCGATACTGTCCGACCAGATAGATAAAGTCGTCTTCTACGGCAAGGATTCCGATGGCGATATTCTTGAAATGAACCACGCCGTAAATGCCTTGTTGTCCGTCGGGACGCACGACCGCGTCTTCGCGCACACTGACCCAGTCGTTGTCATACACCCCTCTTGAGGAAAGAGTGCGCCACGGGTTCTTCGTTTCGTCCGGTTCCACTTTATCCCTTCCGGTGTCGCTGTTGCGAGCCACCTGCGTCAGCCGTTTTTGCCTTCGACGCCTTACCTACCCCGCCCGAGATGATCGCCCCCCGAAGAGCATTCAATTATTTGCCGAGCGCCGTGGGTGTCAGATGAGCATCAGGGCTTGGCATCTCGGTTGACGTAAACGTCGTCGCGCATGATAACATCACGAGGCGTCTGACAATGTGCTCCCGTAGCTCAGTGGATAGAGCATCTGCCTTGTTGGAGCCTTGACGGGGAAAGGCCCCGCCCATGTGGGATTAACTCGTCAAGTGGACGATCCTGTATGCGGGAACGCCCTGAGAGCCTCTGGTACTCGCCGGTTCACAGTCGAGTAAAAATCCACGAGGATTGGGTAATCCGCAGGAAACCGCGCCGGCAGACGGCCCGCGCGGGATCCCCAGAGACTATACGGGTCGGGGCTGCAATGCCCAAGAGATAGTCCAGCCAGCAACCCCGCGTATTTTGGGCGGTCAGGGAAAGCCTGATGCTGGATTGCTAAGCAGAGGGCCGCAGGTTCGAGTCCTGCCGGGGGCACGCTATTCGACGGGCGTAACGCTCGCATCCGTTCACGGAATAAGAGCTTAATATCAGGGACCAATTATTGCGCGTCGCTTCCGCCCGGCCGCGGCCGGGCGGTTGATTCGGGTCGCCCGGCGTCCAGGTTCTCAAAGTTAAGTGCCGCATTGAACAGCAGGAAGAAGCTCCCCTGCGTTTGATGCCTCCACATCGGATTGGTCGCAAACATCACCACGTGCCCGCGACCGACAGGCGCATCAATTACCGCGGGAGCGTTCGCCAGCTCATTTCCTCCGGCCAGCATCCCGCTCACCAGCAGACTCTTCTCATCAGAGGCGAAACGGAGCACGACCCGCGGGCGAAGCGTGGGCGGCGTTAAGAACGGGCCGAGGAAAACGCGCTGTTCATCAGTAATCTGCTCTTCGCCGGGCCTGGCCGGCGGGCGCTGGGGCGGCGGCCCCGCTTGCGGCATCGCCTGAACGATATCCGGGTCGGTGGGGCTCCCACGGCCCGACGGTCTTGACCCGGCACCACCCGCTCCGCCACCCCCACCGGTTCCGGGCAATGCGCTCACTTGAAACAGCGGTTCCTGGTTGAAGTAGATGGGTAACGTCTCGCCGTAGCCGTAAGCGATAGGGCTTTTACGATCGGCGAACGTCGCGTTGTAGACGGAGCCGCGCGCCTGTAGCTGCCGCGGCTCCTGAATCGCTATGCCCGAAGTGATGCCGTAATCAATGGGCACGCGCGCAGCATTCGCGACCGCGATGAATAGCCCGCCGTCTTCAATAAATCTTTGAAGATTCATGACGCCGCGCAGTCCCATCCCGCCCCGCATGTCTTCCGTCTGATCGGGCGAGAGACCCATATTAGGCGTCAGTTCCGAGGCCCTCCACGGGATCGGCTCGCCGCCGCGCTTCGGTATGCCGTTGACGATTGATTGGGCCGAGCCGGAAACAGGCGGAAAGATCACCACATCGTATTTCTCGCGCAGGTTCGGCGTATCCCTCACCACCTGATCAGAGATGTATGCGTAAGGGATTTGCAGCCGGTCGAACTCGATGCGAAACCAGCCCTCGTTTTGCGTGTTGGTCCACGTGTGCAGAATCGCGATGCGCGGCGCCGGGAGGTCGTGAGTTTTAACGTCGGGCAGTTTGGCGACGGCGAGGGCGGTGAGTCCGAGTTCCGTGACAGCCGCCTCGATCCGCCGGCGCAGGTCCGTAGGATTGTTTTCTGCCTTGATGATAAATGATCCGGAGTTAAACGACTGATCGCCCACGCGAAAGGCCTCTTCGGCGGCGCCGACCTTGTCGTCCTTGAGCCTGTAACGGAGCGTGGCGAGCGTGTTGTCGGTATTGTGATTGATGATATAACCGGCCGCCTCGCGGGCGCCGAAGAGACGTCCCCGCACCTTAGCATCACTCGTCAGCAATGCCATCGGCGACTGAAGAACGCTCCTGTCGGTGACGCGCACGGTCTTCACGTTGCGCAGCGCGCCGAGCGTCCAGCCGGTATCATCGTACGGCCGTGGGTCTTGAACATTGTAGTACTGCGTGTCCATCAGCATATCGGCCATACGGGAGTACGGCTGGTCCATGCGAATGACGTAGGAGCCGGCCGGAAACTTTTGATCTTTAACGGCGAACTCCCTGGTCGCGGTGTGGACCTCGACGCCCATCAGGCGCAGCAGGTTGACCGCGTCGGCCGCCTCGACGGGGCGCGGCTGATCGCCCGGTATGACGTACGCGGCGGGGCCTTCGTTGAACGCTTTGGCGATAGAGCGCTTGCTCTTCAAATAAAAGTTGTTGAGAAACCTCTCTCGGTTGTTCGCGACAAAGTTCATCGCCAGCAGAATCGCGGACTGTTGCAGGTTGATGTTGTTCCTCATCGACCAGCGAACGCGCGGCAGCGGCGGGTTGGGCCGGTACCAGTCGCGCTGTGATTGCCCCGTCACGGTGCGATCCATCGTGTCGGCGCCACCGTTACCGAACGTCTCGTAGAAGCGCCCGATGGCGTTGTGCCCGTTGGCGACGTAGAACATGTAGTTCGGCGCCCAGCCGTCGTAGAACCCGTGTGTCCACACGCCCGGCACCCCACGCTTGGTCATCTCTTCGATCTCGTGGTAGGCGAGCAACTGCCACTCGTCGACGACGATCGGGTCGAGCCACGCGTTGTATGGTCCGGTGCCGGTCGAAGTGTAAAGAAACGGGACCGACTCATGCAGGTCGTGGAGGATCGCCGGGTGATATTCGAGAAAAGTCTTCATCATGTTGCGCGTGAGCGCGAGAGCCATGCCAAGCCCGTCGCGATTATTGTCGTGCGCGACATAACGGCCCCAGTAGACGAGCGGCGGGGCGAACTTATTTGGGTTGGCGCGATGGTAGTTGTAGACGTCAACCTGCCGGTCGTGACCGTCAACTTCGAGGACGGGCGTAATCAGCACGATGACGTTCCTGCGAATGGCGTCGATGAACGGGGAGTCTTCGACCGCCAGGCGGTAGGCGAGCTCCATCAGCATTTCGGGCGAGCCCGTCTCAGGCGAATGGATCGAGCCGGAGGCCCAGTAGAACACCTTCCCCTCCCCGATCAATTGGGCCGCCTGCGCCTCATTAATCTGGCGCGGGTCGGCAAGCTTGGCGGTGATCTCCTTATAGCGGTCGAGCCTGGCGAGGCTGGATTCATCACCGACGGCGACCAGAAGTTGCTCCTTGCCGTCCTCGGTACGCTCCGGGGCGGTAAATACACGGACGCGCGGGCTGGCCTTTTCGAGCTCGCGGTAATAGCGATAAATATCTTTGGAGTACGTCAGCTTGTTGGGGGTGCCGATCACGTAACCGAGAACATTATCCGGTGACGGCACACGATCCGAGGCAGGAAGGTGGTCGATCAGTTCCGTAAGAAAGAACGGTTCGGTTGTGTACTCCTTGATTTTCGCCGTGTAGGCGCCGTTAACGCCTGACGGTAAGACGGAGCGCGTCTGAGCGATCTGTGGGCCGGCGGCTTGCTGAGCGACGACCCGGAAAGTCGTGATCGGGGGCGTAAGGATGGCCGCTAAAGTACAGGCGAGCGCGAATATGGGCCGGTTAGTTGATGGCTGTTTTCTCTTCATTCTTCCTCCGTCCGGTAGGCTTCGGTATTCAGATTGCCCACGACAATGCTAATTTGATCTCTTTGTGTATACCAATGGCAATGAGGAGACTGTCATGCCAGCCGCGCGTACAAACCGGAAAGGGACAATTTTACTCGACGGAGAGAGTCTCCGACTCGAACAGGCCGTCGCCGTCGCGAGAAAAAATCATCAATCCGACTTTGCGAAGGCCGCGCTTGCCCGGCGTGCGAAGCAGCGCATGGCGAAGTCACGCGAGATGGTCGAGCAATGGGCCGACGGTACGACCCCAATCTATGGCATCAATACCGGGTTCGGCGACCTGCAGGACACGCGTATATTACCCCAGGAATTAGAGACGTTGCAGGAGAATTTAGTGTTGAGCCATTTGACGGGGGTCGGCGAGCCGCTGCCCGGAGAAGTGGTGAGGGCGATGATGGTGCTGCGCGCCAACGCACTGGCGAAGGGCTATTCAGGGGTCCGCATCGAAGTGGTGGAACGGCTCCTCGAGCTTCTCGATAGGGAGATTTACCCGGAAGTGCCCGCCAAAGGTTCCGTCGGGTCGAGCGGCGACCTGGCGCCTCTCGCACACATGACGGCGGTGCTGATCGGCAGGGGATGGGCTATTTACAGGGGTGAAAGAATGGCGGGTGCGGAGGCGTTGAAGCGCGCCGGTATTCAACCGATCAGGCTCCGGGCTAAGGAAGGTCTGGCGCTCATCAACGGCACGCAGATGATGACGGCCGTTGGGGTTCTCGCCCTCTATGACGCCGAGAACCTCGCCCGTGTCGCCGATATCGCCGGGGCGATGAGCTTCGAAGCGTTGATGGGCCGGAGCTCCCCTTTCCTCGAGGCGGCGCACAAACTCCGTCCGTTTCCCGGCCAGCAAGATTGTGCCGGCAATATCAGGAAGATCACCTGTTTGGAAAGCGCCCGCGCCCGCCGCAGTAAACTGATCGATCTCTCGGCACTCCCGCAGGACTCCTACTCGATACGCTGCATGCCGCAGGTCCACGGCGCGTCGCGCGACGCCATCGCTTTCGTGCGCCGGGTGCTTGAGACGGAGATCAATTCCGCGACGGATAATCCGCTGATTATCCCCGGACTTGATAGGCCTCTCGAAGCAGGTAACTTTCACGGTCAGCCGGTGGCCCTGGCGATGGACTTTCTCGCGCTCGCGCTTTCGGAAATAGGAAGCATCTCCGAGCGGCGGATCGCGTACCTGATCGATAGGCGGCGCAACCGCGGCCTCGAGCCGTTTCTCATCAGGGAGAGCGGTCTCAATTCAGGCTTGATGCTGGCGCAATACACGGCCGCCGCGCTGGCCTCGGAGAATAAGGTCCTGATTCATCCAGCCAGCGGCGATTCAATCCCGACATCTGTTAATCAGGAGGACCATAACAGCATGGGTTCAATCGCCGCGCGACAGGCCCGGGAGGTGTTGGAAAATGTTGAGCGCATACTGGCCATTGAACTGATTTGCGCGGCGCAAGCGCTCGGACTACGCGAGCAGAAGATGCAGGACCAAAACTTGAGCGAGTTCAAGCCCGGCGCGGGAACTACTGCGGCCTACCGATTGATACGCAAGCGCGTGCCACAGCTCAACCGCGACGAGGAGCTTTACCCATATATTCAGGCGGCAATTGAGCTTGTGCACGGCGGCGAGCTTGTTCGCGCCGTCGAACGCGTAACCGGCCCTTTGAAATAGGGACCAGCGTAACGGAAAGCCGCAAGCACCGGGAATCAAAAGTTATAACGGTTTAACCATCAAGATGGCTTTGATAACCGTCACGGCCGACCCGGCTGCGGATTTCCGTAGGTTTATCGAATAACAATCTCTCAGGGAGCGTGCAACTCTGGCGAGGGGAACGGACTCAAATTGCCATCAGAATCCGGGAAGCCAAAAGGCCAGGTGACCGTGGTTATATAGTCTCAGCTATAAACCGGCTCCAGGGCAGTCCAGGGGATGGCTGCTGCCGCGGCCACTCAAGGTCATTTGTTTCTCGATCATAGGCATCAAGACTACCTTTCAATGAAAGAACCGGCCCCACAAAAAGGAGGTTGGCATGATCCTGAAGCGTCTACTTTATTCGGCTACACTCTCCGCCCTAATCATCTTATCCGTTCACGCACAATCACCGGGCGCTCAAGACCCGGCAGAGACGGAGCAACAGCAGAAGCATCAGCAAGAGCTGGAGAAGAAGGCGCTCGTCCTACTTGATGACGTGATCAGGCAAGCACCGGCTCTCAGGCGTGCGGAAAACCGCCTCCGGATCCAGACGACGGCCGCCGACCTTCTCTGGACTCGCGACGAACCACGAGCCCGCTCTCTTTACAAGGAAGCAGCGAGCACTCTTGGCGAGCTGATGAGCAGCATTAGTAGCGCCGATCCGCAGTTCTATAATCTTATTCAGCCGCTCGCGCAGCTACGGCAGGAAGTGTTGCAACAGATAGCTCGGCACGATGCCCAGTTAGCGCTTGAGGTTCTGCGCGCCACACGCCAGCCTCGGCCGCCGCAAGCGGATTCATCTTACAAACAGCCGGATCCGGAACGTCAGTTGGAGATGAGCCTGGCCAGCCAGATAGCGGCCAATGATCCAAAGCAAGCGCTCGAAATCGCTGAGAAGAGTCTGGCCAAAGGGGTTTCATATCAAGTAACCGGTTTACTCAACCAACTTCAGATTAAGGATCAGGAGGCGGCGACGAAACTGGCAGGTGATATCATCGCCAAGCTCTACTCTGAAGACCTCACCACCAATCAGGAAGCGGCGAACGTTGCATTGCAGCTTGTGCAGATGGGAAATCAGTCTCAGGCAGCCCTTTCCCACCCCGGGCAAAATCAACCTGCTGTTAAGAATGGACCGTCAATCATTAATCAACAGGCGATCGGGGATCTGATTGATATGGTTGCGACGGCTGCGCTTAGCAACTCGCCAAGTGGTTACAACCTGCTGACGCAGATGCAACCGATGATTCCATTGGTGGAGAAGTACTCCCCAGGGCGCGCCCCCGCTTTGCGCAGAAGATACACAGAGGTCAATAGGACGACAGATGTGCGAGGCAGAGCGTGGAACAAGTACCAGAAGATGATTCAAGAGGGGACGGTTGATACGGTGCTCGAGGCGATAGATAAAGCGCCTCCGGAGATGCGTACCCCCCTTTACCAGCAGGCAGCATGGAAGGTCATGAACGAGGGCGATGCCGAGCGTGCGCGTCAGATCATCAATGACCACATCACCGACCCAAACCAGCGTAACCAGATGCTGGTGGAAATCGACCGCCAGTCTGCATGGAGGACAGCCAACCAGGGTAAGTTGAATGAAGCTCGACAGGCGCTTTCGCGTCTTGGCTCGAATGAAGAGCGCGCCAACATCCTTATTCAACTAGCTGCGACCGTGTCAGCAAGGGGCGATAAAGGGGCGGCCCTGCAGCTCCTTAATGAAGCCTGGAATTTGATCAACAACCGGCCGAAGAATACCAGCCAATTCAATACCCAGCTTCAAGTAGCCAGCGCATATGCCCAACTTGATCCTGCGCGCAGCTTTGAGATTGTTGAACCCCTGATCGAACAACTAAACGAGGTGCTGGCAGCGGGCGAGGTGCTGGATGGATTTCTCTATTCGGCACAATCGTTTAGAGATGGCAAGTTGCTGCTACAGCCTTATGGCGGGCCGATTAATTCGCTCTACTTTCAGTATGCGAACGAGTTACCATTACTTGCGCGGATCGACTTTGACCGTGCGAAATCTGTCGCCGATAGGTTCCAGCGTAGTGATGCGCAGGCGATGGCCCGTCTTCTCGTGGCTCAAGGAGTTTTGTCGGGCCAATTAGCCACGGGCGGGGGCCCCGTAGGCACAGGCGTAGTCTTCAGCCGTGGAAGATGAATAAAATGATTTAAGGTTGAAGCGCGCAGTTGAGCGCTAACGCATACCAAATCTATTCTAATTGAGCATGAGATGCCCTTCCTCACGGTCGGGCTAATGCCATGACTACAGCGGGCCTCAAATGAGTGCGACCGAAACACTCACCAGGGAGGCGCAAAGGGGTACGAGAAAAACGGCCTGAGCAGGAAGATTCCGGATTTACAGGATCATACTCGACAGGGACTTTATCCCCAGTTCTGATATCCTTAAACTCTCGATTGATGTCACCAGCATACCCACCCCATTTACAGGTTTTCTCATCGACTCAATACGCATAGTGAACGGTTTGATGGTTTTCCGGTTCAGTGTTGGTCACATACCCTTCGGTTAGTATGCCTCTTGCCGAGAGCTGATAAACCGTGGGCACGTCTAACATTGCTACTCCGCCGATAGCGCAAGCTAGGGTTGCAAGCAACCAGATCAGAAAGTATATAACCCACTTCATCAACGCTGCGACTCACCCGCGGCTCGCCTCCGTAGTCCAATCTGCTCTTGCCCACTCGCCGTTGGGTGCAGCCGCTTGTTATCCGGCCCTTTGCCTCATTCGTCCCACCAGGACGGGCGGAATTTCGCTGAACCGGCCATTCCATGAAAGCGGAGTGGTGCCACCAGTATTTTCCGGTGGAAAAGCGCGCTCGACGAGTGCATCGAGAACGAGACCCGCCTCGAAACCCGGCTCGAGGAGCGCACCGAGAGATCGATGAAAGTAGGGATGAGGCGTCGGCTGTCCTGGTATGGCTAAGCCCATCTGGGTGAAGGACGTCAAATAACGCGAAACCTTCACGGAATAGGTTGAGACCAGCGTACCCGCGCGATCTTCCAGTTCTCCCATCTGTACGGACGCGGGATTGTTGAAACACGGGTGCGTGACGGAGAACACGAACCGTCCGTCCACTCGGAGCAGTGATACGAGCGCCTTCATTAATGGGCCGATATCCGCCAGGTCCATGAGCGCCATGCTGCAAAGTGCAGCGTCGAACCCGCCGACTCCGCACTCAAGCAATGCGCTCGAGTCCGTTGCATCAACCACTCTATATTCGATATGGGGGCCTTCGCCGCGCTTCCGAGCGAGGCTGATCATTTCAGCAGAAAAGTCGAATGCGGTCACGCGCGCACCTGCTTGTGCGAGCCGTCTGGACGTCACCCCATTTCCGCAGGCGATATCGAGGATGTGCTCGCCGGTGGCCGGCCGGAGCAATTCCTCGACTGCCGGCCAAATGAGGAGGGTGAAGAAATCGTTCCCCTCGGCCATGTGCTCGTCCCAAAAACGCGCGTTTGTGTTCCACGCGAGCTGCGCTTGCTGATTTTCCTTCTGAGTGTGCGCCATGATCGTCTGGTCAGTCCGGATAACGACTGTCTAAGCGGCGCGCATGAGAGATTGATGAAGAAGCCGCCTATCTGCGCGTCCGCTGCACGCCGTTATAGGTAGACGCGGCTCGGTTCTCTGCTACTTCATTGGACAGATCCACGCGTGCGCGGCAACAGTGAGTGGCGCCTGTGGAAGATCCTCTGGTCAGGCTAACTTGCGGGCTCCACATCGCACCAAGATGGCTTGACCTTCCACACGCTGATGGCAGGCGGAAGGGTACTCTGGAATGATAAAATTTTCATCCGTGGTGGCGAACCTACGGTTTCATAATCTCTTTATTGTAAGCTAAATCGAAACCTACAAGATTGGTACAACCAAATTTTTCACTTTCAACTGTAAGGCTGTAAAAACTTGGGTGGCGGCGTAACCAAGCAAATTTCCCGTGTCCCAACGTCATGTGTTTCGATTTAGTACCTGCGACGATTTTGCTACCATTGGCAAGATCTGAGCCTTGCTACACCGCCCGCCTGCCTCCGATTACACCGCCCATTACGAATGCGCATAACCCCTTAGCCGTATTGTTGCCCCTAATTCATTGATTTAATTGATGAGCCGAGCAGGACTCGAACCTGCGCCCCCTCACTGGTTACAAGTTAGTGGTCAAGCTTCCTCCTGATCAGCGTCGACGCCCTTTTTGAGCATGTGCTTGAGCCTCTGAAATGATTTTGATTCGCCGTGAAACACGTATGCCGGTTGAGTGACGAGGACCTCCTCAGCGCCGCTGTCGCGCAAGAGGCGGATCAGCCGGTGCAGATGCTCACGCGGACAGGTCATGCGGATGACAACGAACGGCTCGCGCCTCGCTCCGCCCACGGCCAACTCGTCCATCGGGAGCGAATACGCGAGACGCCACTGGGTAGAATGGCGCGCCAGGTCGGCCAGCCTTGAGCGCTGCACCGCAGCCTGTAGGTTGTAAGTGTCTCGCCCGCGCAGGTAGCTCTCGATCATGTCGAGAAATGTTTCCAGTCGCTCAAGCTTTTCCCCGCCCCAGGACTCGATCCGCCGGCTCGCAATCAGACAGGCCTGTGAAGAGATCACCGTACCATCCCCGAGAACTTTAAGATGATTCTCGGTGAGCGTCTTTCCTGATGAAGTCAGGTCAATCACCAGGTCGGCTATGCCCGAGGAGGGGGCGCTTTCCGTCGCGCCGAGCGATTCGACGAGCGCATAATCTACGATGCCGTAGCGTGCGAGGTGCTGCCGGGCCAGCCTCGGAAATTTTGTGGCGATGCGTAGATTGCGATGATGCTTCAGGCGGAACGAGAACGCCAGTTCGGCGAGGTCTTCCATTGAGGAGACGTCGATCCAGGTATTGGGCACGGCGACCACCAGGCGGGCGTGCCCGTACCCCAGATCGCGCATGACTAATATGAGATCGTCCGAATGATCGGCCTGTTCCTGGTACAAGTCCTCGCCGGTCAGTCCCAGATCAGCAGTCCCGCCCGCGACTTTCGCCGGCACCTCTTCAGCCCGCTGCAAAAGCACGGAGAAACCGTCGACGCCGCCGAGCCGCGCCGTGTACTGGCGCTGGCTGCCATAAATAACGGGCAGGCCTGAGAGTTTTAAGAACGACAGAGTGCCTTCGTAAAGACTTCCCTTGCTGGGGATCGCAAAAACTATATTGCTGTTGTCTTCGCTGTCTCGATCTATCGCCATCTCTTTATGTCACGCTTACGCCCCCGGCCAAGATTACTGAAGCTTTGGATCAATGATAGCTATAACACATTCCACACGACGCCCGATTGATTTCAGCGGGGCCTATTCATCCCACAGGTAAGCCGTGTAAGCTGGACCGGATAGTCAAGGCGAGATTTCCTGAAGCGTTGTGTTGTCAGCCGGAGCCAGCTTTTTGGTTGCTGATCCTTCGTTCACGTCCGAAGCGGTCTGATCCTTTATGGCTCGGACATAACGATCAAGATGATCAATCGCAACTATCTTTTCTGCGTGCCGCCCCATGTCTCTTACCCTGACAGAGTTTTCGCGCAACTCGTCCTCGCCAGCGATGATGACGAACGGTATCTGTTCTTCTGAGACGTGGCTCAAGACATTCCCTAACCGGCGTTGATCAAATTCTGCGCGCACTCTCCACCCGGCGGCGCGGCATATTTGCGCAATCTTAAAGATGATGTCTTCATCAACCTGCCCGACGGTTGTCAATATGGCATCCACCGGCGCGCCGCGTGTCGATTCAGGAGATGCGCCCGAAGCGTTATGCGCCAGAAGCAATCTGTCCACACCGATGGCAAAGCCCACCGCCGGCAGCGGGCGTGGCGAGCCTAGGGCCGACAAGAGCCGGTCGTAGCGACCCCCGCCACAAATCTGACTGACCGACCCGAGTTGGTCACAGTGAATCTCAAAGATAAACCCTGTGTAATACTCGATGCCGCGCCTGAACCCTAAATCGAGATGGACTATGGCAGGCATCGCGCCCTCTTTTTTGAGCCACTCAACGCGACGCCGCAGGCCCTCGAAAGCTGGCCCCGGAGTGGCGCCGATTTTCTGCAAAAGCTTTTCGTACTGCTGGAGGGACACGTCGGGTTCTGCCTTGATGTTGAGATACTCCCGCATCGCCTCGAAGCAATCCTGCGGCAGGTGCAGCCCTTCGCCGCGGGTGAATCGCTGGAGGAAGCGTTCAGCGATTTCGTCCAAGTCGCGCTGGCCGATACTCTTTTCGACAAAGAGCGAAAGGATCTGCCGCACGAGCAATTGACTGGCATTCTCGCCGAGCGTCGAGAGGATTTCAGCTAACTCCTGGGGGACCGTATCCTGACCGGGCCTGCCTTGGGGCGTCGAGCCGGCAAGGCGCTTGAGGAGGTGATCAAAGGCCTCACGCCGCCAGAAGTTCTCCAGCAATCGGGTGCGCACGCTCTGGGGCGCCGGAAGCGACTTGATGAATTCTGTCGCCAGCTCAAGATCAGCCAGCAGCAAACGGAAATCCGTGACGCCCGCCCTTCTAATCGCTTCGAGGGACAACATCACCGCTTCGATATCGGCGGCGATGCGGTTTTCCGCCCCGATGCATTCGACGCCCGCCTGTAGAAACTGGCGGTAGCGCCCTTCCCTGATCCGGTCATAGCGAAAGATGTCGCCCTGATAACAGAGCCTGACCGGCAGCCGCCGCGCCGACATTCTTTCCAGAAACGCACGCGCGGCGGAGATGGTCATTTCAGGACGCAGGCAGATTTCGCCTCCCCTCGGATCACGCAGAATGTACATGCGGCTGCGTATCTCTTCCCCCGAGCGTTGCAGAAAGATGTCTGCGCGTTCGAAGACGGGCAGGACCATCGGCTCGTAACCGTATAGCGCGAATGTCGCAGCGCAAACCTCGGCGATGCGGAGAAGCCGTGCGGCTTCCGCCCCCATATAGTCCTTAGTGCCGGGTATGTGCTCAGGGCGTCTCATCGAAAGTCAGAGGTGGAGGCTAATTATGGCCTGATTGACCGGCATCGGGTTGAAGCGATTGAGATTCATTTGCGCATGAATGTTAATCTTTACCTATGAGCCCGGCCGGTAGCGGTTCAGGATCGCACGCACCTCCTGCACAATATGATCCAGTGGGACTGTAACTTGCGCGGGTTGCTCTTTGACCCAGGCTTCGCGCTGCGTAATCTCTTTAGAAAGCTCGCGCCCCAACCGTAAATCCTTGAGCGAGACCTGTCCCGCCTCGAACTCACGCGACCCGGCGATGACGGCCACAATCGATCCCCGCGCATCAGCATACTGGAGTTGTTTGCGAAAGCCGCCGTCGCCCAGATACATTTCAGCGGGAATGCCCGCCCGGCGCAAATCAAAGGTGATCTTTTCGTAATCGAGCAGGCGCTCGCGATCCATCACCGTGACGACAACCGGCGGCACTGATTCGAGCGTGGCCAGATGGCCCAACTGGCCGAGCGCGGCGAGAAGGCGATCGACACCGACGGACGCGCCGGTCGCCGGAACTTTATCGCCGATAAAACGTTCGACAAGATAATCGTACCGCCCGCCGCCCGCCACCGAGCCGAATTGCCGCTTCTGCCCCGTCTCGTCCGTAATCTCGAAGGTCAGCGCGGCCTCGAACACCGGGCCGGTGTAATAAGCCAGCCCTCTGACGACCGTCGGGTCGAAAATCACTCTGTCTTCGGCGTAGCCGACCGCCGACAGCACGCGATCAATTTCACGCAGCTCGCCGACCCCTTCTTCGCCGACCTTAGAACCGCGTACGAGGTCCGCGAATTTATCGCAGACCTCGGCGCGCCGCTCCTCCTTGACCGAGAGCAGATCAACGATGCGCTGTATCTGGTCGTCCCGCAAGTGTGCCCCCTCTGTGTAATCTCCGGACTCGTCCGTGCGGCCTTTACCGAGCAGTTGCCTGACACCTTTAATGCCGAGCCGGTCGAGCTTATCGATAGCCCGCAGCACGGTCAGAGAAGTTTTCCCGTCGTCAACGGGAATCCCCACGATTTCCAGCACGCCGTTGAGCGCTTTGCGGTTGTTGACCCGGATCACGTAATCGCCACGCCTGATGCGCAGGGCCTCTAAAGCATCGGCGAGCACGCAGCAGACTTCCGCATCGGCAGCCATCGAAGCCGTCCCGACGGTGTCGATGTCGAACTGGTAAAACTCGCGAAAGCGGCCCGGCCCGGGCTTCTCGTTGCGCCACACGGGGCCGACCTGATAGCGGCGGAAAGGAAAGGGCAGATCATTTTTGTGCTCGGAGAAGATGCGCGAGAGGGGGGCGGTCAAATCATAACGGAGGGCCAACCAATTACTGTCTTCATCTCTGAACGCGAAGATGCCGCCGGCCGCGGTGTCGCTCTCGGGAAGATATTTCCCGAGCGCATCCAGATATTCGACCGAAGGTGTTTCCAACGGGGCAAAGCCGTAACGCTCGTAAACTCCGCGGATCGTATCAATCATCTGCAGCCTCGCCCCGACATCTGCGGCAAAGACGTCCCTAAACCCTTTGGGCACGCGTGGGACCGGGCGACTTTCGGGTCTGGAACTACTCATCAAAATCTCCCTCGTAACATTCGCCTACCAGACGGACAGCATACTCCTTCCGCCTACCTGTAGTCAGCCACCTATAGAAGGGTCTGGCGCCATTGCGCGACCGATCATATAAACGAGCATACCCAGGATAAGCGCCAACCACAAACCGAGAAGCAGCCGGATGCGCTGGGCGGCTAATGCTTTGAAGGTGAAATAATTTATGTTCTATTGGATAGGCTACCAACTTATCAGGTTACTTGAATGGCTTTTACGTGAGAAAGCTCCTGATTTGAGTATGGGAGAATTGAATGCCAGAAAGCCGTGAACATTCTAACCAGCATGGCAATTAATAATCAGTAGTAGGGTTATTGAGGCAATATTGAATAAGTTGGATGAAAACGAGTTTAGACGGGATTTATTAGAATAGGGCCATCAAAGTCAAATTAACACCTATGCCGGAAGTAGAAATTGTTAAATTGATTCTCCGTATTAATGATTCACAGCGGGAGAAACCTAGGGCTGAGTTAGTAGCTTTTGATAAAGAGGGTAGAGAGTATACTTTTGAGCCACGTTACTACGATGGTCATAAATGGCAACATGTATTTACAGATGTTATTTGTTACGAGCCATCAAAGTCCCAGCTGAAATCAGCGCGGACAGGGCGAAGGTGAAATGAATAACAGTCTTAAAGCATTAGTAATCCTTGGAAACATCCTTACAGACTTGGCTTTGATTTACGCAGGGGTAGCTACGCACCGCTACTGGATAATCTTATTAATTTTATGTAGTGGGATGATATGGAAACCTAACGAAGCCGACTAAGCTATGATGTCCGAGCATGGTTTTTCCTGTAAGTCAGACGCCTCAATTTCTCAGGGTGTATGCCTTATGATGGGCAGGTGACACCCCCAGAACAGAAGGACCGAAAATGCCCGGTGACGCGGATATTGACTTCTTTACCGTGCTGCTCGCCTCTACCTCGTCCACCTGAAAGGGAAAAAGCTGCCGGCCTTCTCCGGGTCCAGCTTAACCCCCACGAGCGACGCGGCATAAGAAAGCACCGGATCCTTCCGGGTTTGAAGATCCTGCGCAGTGGGGAATAACAATTTATCAGGGCTTACTCCCAACTTCTCAAGGCTGTTGCCGTCGGGCATCACCAGGTCTGCATCCGTCACGCTGGTGTTGTAGAAGATTTTCGTGTCGGTCCCCCATCTGATGATCGTACCACCGCGACCTCATCACCGATCCTGACGTACGGTCGCCCAGCACAATCCCTCTTTTTTCTAGTTGTACGACACGCGCGAATATCTCCGAGGCGGAAGCCGACTCGCTATCGACAAGGACGATTAACTGGCCCTGGTAAGCGCCTGTCCCACGAGTTGTAGATAATTTTGTTTGGGTACTTAGAAAGAAATAGCTTAAAGAGGGACAACAATTACAACAGTCCTATATCAGTTGGCACACCAAACGAATACGGGCAACCCCAAGGCTGCCCGTAACTTATTGATACTAATGGTACTGCCGGAAGGACTTGAACCTTCGACCTCCTGATCCACAGTCAGGCGCTCTAGCCAACTGAGCTACGGCAGCACAGCAAAGAATTGCTGGGAAAGGGCTATGGGGAGGTTGAAGGCTTTCATAGGGGGTACAAATACAACCTGATTCGGAGGTGGAACGTGGACGCCTTCTATAACAACCTCTTCTTAAGGAGTTCCTCAATGATCGCAGGTACCTGAAGGGCTGCACGCCCAAGCCATCTACACTTATTCCCAAGCCCGGATAGCCTACACAAAGCACGCCAGCGAGGTCAACCACGAGGGCCTCCACAACTTCGTCGCGGGGCTCAGGGCCGGTGGGATAGGTCCGGGGGCGCGAACGTCTATATACGGGGCATGCACTCTTTCTTGAGTTGGGATGAGAGCCGGACTCCTCAAATAATGAGTTGCCGGACCTTGCTCTCGTCGGCTTGGTAATGCTCCGTTTCAACCGTCGTACGCAACGTACCTGAGAGGCTCAGTATCTTTCCGTTCCGGTGGTCACTCTTCATACTCATCCGATCCCTGCACCCAGATAAATGATTGGATATCGATCATGTCGCGCGGCCGCATGTCGCCCAGGTCGCGCCGCACAGTATCGGCAAACTCCAGAAGGCTCGCGTAGGTCTCCCAGGACGGACGGGACTTATACTGGAAGTCGAAGCCGTATTCGCGGGCGGCGATCCGAGTGACGTTCGGTTTGAGGAAGATGTGCTGGCCCGGCAACGCGATGAATCCGAAAACCGTCACAAGGGGCCACGTGAGAACCCGCGTCTGCTTCCGTGGCAGCGCTTCGACCGTCTCGCACCAACGCCGGAACTTCACCTCGATGCCCCCGGCCCCGTAGACGAAGTCATAGAGTCCCGTGGCAAATGATCGCGCCCCGGCCTTTGACTTCACGGCATCGCGCAGGGCCATCTTCTCAAAGGAGAAGAGGAGATTGGTTCGCGATTCGATCCTCACGGCTCGCGCGGCTATCTCGCCGAACTCCTCCTCCCTTAGCAGTGAACGGTAGGCGGCGCGATTGAGTGCCTCGTTCCACTGCTCGTGCGCCCTCCACTTGTAGCCCCGTTCCCAATCGAGGTATGTCTCATCCCTGAACCCTCCAGGGAAGAACCGCAGAAACTTGCGCCGGCAGCGGATGGCGCCTGCCGAGGGTCCGGTGGATTGTTCGGGGCCCAACAGTTTGCGCCCCGTACCGAGTTTGCTACTACTCACTGTGCCGACCTCCATGTTCGATATAAGATATAGACTTTTTGTAGAGACTAACTGAAGGTACGCTGGCGTACAGACAATGTACCATAGGGTACAGACAGGGCAGGAATCTTCTGCTATTCACTGTTGTTGAGGCAGAGTCAGGGGACAGCACCAACTTTGCGCGCAAAAGCTAGGAGTATTTCCCGGCTCGCCTCACCCGGACAGTGTTTGCCGGATCACCCTCTCCAGTTCGTCGATGTCTATCGGCTTGGCGACGAAGGCGTTACAGCCGGCTCCCAGCGCCGCCTCTTTCATCCCGTAGGAATCGTGTGCCGTGATGGCGACAATCGGCGTATCCTGACACCTCTCCTTACAGGCGCGGATCAGTTTCGTCGCCTCAAGCCCGTCCATCCTCGGCATGTTCAGATCCATCAGGATCAGGTCGGGGCACTTCCCCCGCGCTATCTCCACCGCCTCCTGACCGTTGACGGCTTCCACCACCCGGTAATCGCTCGTCTCCAGCATACGCTTCAGCATGTGGCGGGTATCATCAATATCTTCGACTAACAGGATAGTCAGACAGGCTATTAGGTTCGCAACCATGGTCGGGGCCGCCTCACCGGGGATTAGACTTAACTTCCGGGGGGTTGGGTGCGAGGTATGGGGAATGAAGAGGTTATACCAGAAACCAAAAGCTGAGACAAACGCTGGGAGTGGCAGTCATGCACGGCAGGCGGCCGGAGTCGGCGTGGATCATTCAAACCCTACCCACCAATTAATCTGGATTGTCCTTGATGGCAAAATTATAGCCGCCACCGGCATCAGCTCTCCTGCCCCGATACCGGTGACGGCCATCGTTAGGAGATACAGCAATGTATCTGAAACAGAAGACGCTCATTGACCCCTAACGGTTACAACTTTTATTGCCTATTCTCATTCCAGTTCATGCCGATTTGCTCCGCGTCCTCTGCGGTGAATGTTTCTTCCGCCGAATCGATGTTAAAATAAGAACATTCAGCCTGTAATGGTCGTATGCTGTGAGAAACCTTGAGGGGTGAGATCCCAATGTTCTGTCCGCAATGTGGCATTACTCAAAGCGAAGACTTGAAATTCTGTAAACAGTGCGGCGCGAACCTGTACGCCGTGCGCCAGGTCGTATCTACGCGCGAGACGGGCGAAAAATTCGATTGGAGCAAGACGTGGCTCGCCGAGATGTTCCTTTCCCATGAGGAGGTTAAAAGGCGGGGACAAGAGCTTGAGCGCCAGCGCGGCATCACGCCGGAGGTTAAACGGTATAACGAAATCAAAGCCGGCGTCATCACCAGTAGCGCCGGCATCGGTGTGATGATCTTTTTGTACGTCTTGTTCCAGGGCATTATCTTGGGCGGCCACGTGGCGGCGGGTGAAGCAGAGATCCTCCGCCGTTTATGGGTCGCCGGCGTGATCCCGTTTTTCGTCGGACTTGGACTGCTGATTAACGGCATCGTCGTGAGCAAAAAACTTGCCGAAACGGCCAGGCAAGAACGGCGCACGGAGACGAAGGGGCCGGACGCGCTGGGTAAAAACACAGAACAGCTTTTCCTGCAATCCGGTGATTCAACTGAATTCGTTCACCCAGACTTCAGCGTAACCGAGGACGCCACGAAGCAACTGAGGGGTTCCGGTCAGAAGCGTAAGGAGCAGTAATCGGCGCAGGGTGAGGTTAATCACTCTCATCACGAAGTCTCCGGCCATACCACTATAAGTTGCGCAGCCTGCTTCTCAAAGCACCTGAACGCAGCGCACCTTCAATCTCCTTCCGAATCTTCGCTAAATCAGACCGCACGAGAATTTTTGTCCCATTCTCACGCAAAGGCGCAAATGTCGCCAGCCTTGCTCAAATATCTATCGCATGCGACTTATTGCGCCGCACCGCTATTTCTGAAGCGAGGAGGCACGATCGATGTGCGCTGCTGTAAGGTTGGATTGCCTGATATTACTTTAATCCAATGGGCGTTGGTGTCGGTGAAGGCGTCGGCGTAGGTACGGTAATTAGGTCGGCTCCGAAGTACGCCTTGTCGTTTCGCATGAATCGTAACTGCTTGAGTCGCAGTATGGCTGTTGCGTCCGGACTGTTAAACCGGGTTTTCTTTTCGATACCTGGCACGAGAATCGCCTATTTTCATTTTGCTCTCTCGGGCCGTATTAATTTGTTGCAAAGTTGATTGAGGCCCGGAGTTAAAGCCTGGCTTGCTGTCTCCTTTCTCTACGGTGCGGCTGAGTAGGGGAGAAGTGTAGCAATCTACTATGTCAAAGGAGAAAGACAACATGAGATCTAAATTTATTGCGCTGGTGATGGCTGTGGCGCTCGTGAGCATAATTGGCGTTATGCCGTTTGCGGCTCCCACATTCGCGCAGGACAGTACCAATGCTACGCAGTCAACTAGTAGCGGGAACACGTCCAGGACGACGACCACGACGAGCAGCAGCAGCACTACCAATCCGGTTCAAACTACCCAACCCGGTCAAAGCACGCGCGTTGTAACTAGCAACACGGCGACAGTAGACCCCATCTGGATCGTCGCGGGCGGATTAGCACTCCTTGCCATATTGGTCATTGCTATTCTAGCCACGCGTGGGCGGTCGCGTGATCGGGTGGCCGTGCACGAGCGTGAGACTGTAGTCAAGAGATAGTAGCTAAAGGCTCGCTCTATAGCTGCTACTGATCGAATAGGCTGATCGAGCAAGTGCGCGCTCCGGGGAGCCAGAGCGCGCACTTGCATGTATGCGGGTCTGATCCTTGCTTGGAGCGTTAAAGCGCGTTATCGTCCTTCTCGCAATAATAGATCGATCACAGGCCGAGCTGATCATTAGATTTTCGCTCAAATCACGATTTAGAAACAGTTTCGCAAAACGGCGCGTATATAGAATACACAAGATGATCTCGCAGGTGATTCCATCCCCGTCCGGTCGCTTAACCATACACAGGTTTGCTTCTGCCGAAAGCTCAAATACATTCGCCCAGGACGTGCGTGCCGGCCTCACCTCGAGTCCGAAGTGGCTCCTGCCGAAATATTTTTATGATGAACTCGGCTCGTATTTGTTCGAGGCTATCTGTTGTTTGCCGGAGTACTATTTGACGCGATCCGAGAGCGAGATCCTGCGCCGTCATGCCGGCGAGATCATCTCTACCATCGAAGCCCTCGTTAAAGGCCGGATCAGGCTCATCGAGCTGGGCAACGGCAGCTCAATTAAGACCCGCTACATCATTGAAGCGCTGCTCAAGAGTTACCCGGAGATTCATTATTTGCCGATTGACATTTCCGCCGCGAGTCTCGAACGCAGCTCGGAAGAGCTTCTCCAGCTCTACCCGCGCCTTCGCATCACCGCCTACGCGGCCGATTACGCGACGGCCCTGCGCGCTCTGGCCGCCGACGCGACGTATGACGAGGAGCGTCAACGTAACGTCGTACTCTTTCTCGGGTCGAGCATCGGCAATCTTGATCCGACGGAATCGCGCGTGCTACTGCGCAAGATTAGAGCCGTGCTGCGCCGGGGAGATGTTTTGTATCTCGGCGCGGACTTAAAGAAGCCGGTAGACGTGTTGGTGCAAGCTTATGATGACGCGCTCGGCGTCACGGCGGCGTTCAACCTGAACCTGCTCGTGCGCATCGACCGTGAGCTGGACGGCGATTTTGATGTCAGGAAATTTAAGCACCGCGCGATCTATAACGAGCGACCCGGCAGAATAGAGATGCACTTAATCAGCCGGGAGGCCCAAAAGGTTCGGATACGGGCGATCGACACGGAGATCAGCTTCGCGCCCGGCGAATCAATACACACCGAGAACTCTTACAAGTACGACCTCCCGATGCTTTCCGAACTCGCGCGCGATACAGGATTTAGTCTCGAGCAGAGTTGGCTCGACAGCGCACGGCAATTCAGCTTTAATCTCTTCGCCGCCATTGGCGCGCCGGGCGAGGAGCGCCTTTCTGTCATGGCTTTTGACGGGTACTGAGCGCTACTATAACGCTGGGCGCCGGATGCGCCGCCCCGGAGGTGGAACGGAAATGCCGGACGAGCAAAACACCACATCTAACTCCCGGACCTACGTGGTCGGGGCCGATGACTTCTCGTTCGAAACTGTCGAGCAGGAGAACGGGCAGGCGACGGTGATTCGCTTTCGGCTGGATAATCCGCGTTACGTCGCCGGTGATGTGCTCGTCGTTTTATCCGGCCCTGATATACATTTTCACGGCATGATCGGAAGTATTGCCGAGGGGTGGGCGACGGCGACAGACCGCCGTGGCTCGTTGCTGCCCGCGACGGTCCAGTGACCGCCGCCCGGCTGATCAAAGAATTTAGCTCGCGGGAGGTTCTCATGAGACGTTTCTTGTGGTTGGCGATTTTTCTCCTCGTCTTCACCGTCTCACCGTCTCGAGCGCAGAACCCTCATGCGGCCAAAGCTTATATGAAGCGTGGCAACTCCCATCTCAACAAAGGCGACGTCGATAGGGCCATCGCCGACTACAGCAAAGCTATTGAAATCAACCCGGGGTTGACCGAGGCTTACATCAATCGCGGCAAGGCCCAGCGAGCTAAAGGGGATATTGACGGCGCAATTGCCGATTACGAGAGGGCAGTCGCCATCAACCCGCGCGCGGGCCATCACAATGTTGAGATCACTCGCGCCTACACCTACCGCGGCTTCATTAAATCCACCAAGCTCGATTTAGACGGGGCCATCGCCGACTTCGACAAAGCCATTAAGCTCAGCCCGGACAACGCTGACGCTTACTTCAAGCGTGGCCGCGCGCTGCTTATCGAAGGCAGTCTGAAAGAAGCTGTTGCCGATTACGATAAGAGCATTGAGCTTGATCCGCACAACCCCTTCACCTACGCGGAGCGAGGACTGGCCAAGCTGTATCTTGGCCAGGAAGATGAGGCGCAAAAAGACTTTGATGAATGCCTCAAGCTAAATGGTGATGTGAACCTTTTTATTAATCTGCATATGATGGACCTCGAGCTGCAGATCAGAGAAATCCGGCAGCGGCGGGCGACCCTGCAGCAGAACGTAGCGCGGTTGGGCCGCTAGGCCACCGGCATCTCGTTGCCAGCCCGGTCCGAAGAGACTTCGCCGCCCCACCGCTATTCTCACAGCAGTATTCGACTCTCGGTTGAGCCCCTCGCCTCAGGACGTCCTGCCGCCCTTGTCCGTCTCGAGAAAAAAAGACTTGTGAAATAAGAGGCCCGCGGGTAGAATCCCACTGCTGGTACGATCAACCGAGTATGAAACATACGGGTATAAGGATGGAAGTCGAAGCTATACTGTGGCCCGATTGCTCGACGAGGTGGTCGCGGCCCTTGATTCTTGCGCGCGTCCCGGCCGGCTTTCCGTCGCCGGCCGAGGACTACATCGAAGGCCGGCTGGACCTCAACCGGCACATCATCAAGCATCCCATGGCGACCTTTTATGTACGGGTCTCAGGAGATTCGATGATCGACGCCGGCATCCATCCCGGCTCGATCCTCGTCGTCGACCGGGCCGTCGAAGCGGACGACGGCGATATCGTGATTGCCAGGATCGGCGACGAGTTATGCGTCAAGCGGTTGCGCATCGGTGAAGGCAGAATCTGGCTGGCGCCTGAAAACAGCGCTTACGACACAATCGAGATTACGGAGGGGATGGATTTCGAGGTCTGGGGAAAAATCACCTGCTCTATCCGCTTCCATTAATCAGCGCTGATATCTTCCGCCTTCGCGTTAATAGACGGCAATGACATCTCATGCGAGCGCGTCTTCAACCCGAAGCTCACCGGCCGGCCGGTTTTGGTCTTATCAAATTATGACGGTTGCGTCATCGCCAGATCAAATGATTATGTGGAAGTGATGAAGCCCCTTCATTTATGAAGGGGCTTCGATGGATTTTCAACCATAGGACAGCGGCGTACAGTCCAGGGTCTATTCATTTTCGGCGAGCGGGTGCAGTAATCCGAAAGTCAGAGGGCAGTTCCCGAGAGCTGTAGCAGAAGATTCCTGCGCCCCGCCAGTGCTCAGACCTTTGTGCCAATGCCCTGTGGTCAGATTTATCGCTTATACCCTGCCGGATGATTAATCTCAAGATCGGTCCTGTTGGAGAGGATCTCGATGCGATGGAATCCTTTCTTCGGGTGCGTCGAGAGATAGGTGAGGGCGAACTGCCTGGCAAGGGACGGGCCGAGTTCGCGCAGGTACGGGTCGAAGCTGACGGGGATGCTCGTCCCCTGGGAGTAAATGCGGCCGCCGGTTTCTCCGGAGAGTTTTTGCAGCGCGCCTTGAGCGTTAAGGGCGAGGATTTGATTGCCGGACGTCCCCGCGAGGGTCGGCGCGTAAAAAGAGTAAATAGCCACACTACGACGCTGCGCTTCCGTAATAGCCCGCTGCAGATCTATGCTCTGCGTAATAGAGCCGAGGTCGAACCCGCGTGAAGAGTCCAGCCCGTCGGAGATGACGAGCATCGCGCGCCGGCCCGCCGGCTGAGAGTCGAAGCGTTTGAGCCCCTCGACGATCTCGACGTACGGATTGAACGGGGCGGCGCTCACGGAACTGATAGGTATCCGCAGGGCACTCGCGGCCCGCTCAAGATCGGTCGTAAATTTTTGCCGGACTTCGAGCGAACCATTCCTGATAAACCCGACGAGCACTCGCGACCCGCCCGGCAGGCCGCGGATAAAATCCGCTATCGCCTTGATCTCGTTGCCGATTGACGGGACGACGTCATCCTGAATAAGCACGGCGACCGTGAGCGGAGAGTTAGTGCCCATGGCGCGTACGGAGAGAACCCGCTGCGCTTCCCCGTCCTCCCGGACCGAGAAATCGAGGGCTTGAAGCTCCATTCGGGATTGCGGCCCCCGCACTCGGATCGAGATCGGGATAGTGACGGCCCGGACTGTACCCTTGGCCGCCTCCTTATCATCGTGCCTGCGATCATCTCTTTTTTGTTCGGGAACGTCTCTCTGCGCCTCCGCGTTGCCGCTCGCAATGACGCAGAGCAGCAGGGCGGCGAGCAACATCATCGCGGTTCGTTTGTTTGCTTTAGGCATTGCTTCTCCTGAAACCTCTGCTCCGGCGGCGGTGATGATCATATTACATCGCGTCGGACACTCAAAGCGACCTGCGGCAGGGCTTTTTCTCGGATTGGCTAACAGAACCGCAACGGAGTATATTCTGGCTTCCTGTGTTTGAACAACCAAAGCGATTCCGAACCGATCCGGGCGTCGGAGGTGGATCATCCGCCCACGATATTTCTGAGCGCTAAACAGAGCGGAGAGACCAGGGCAGCCTATGACCGATGCAAGTAAAGGCGGCAAACTTACCCCCGGCGACCGCCTCATGGCGCGCGCGCTCCGGTGGGCCCCATGGCTCTCCTTTTTTGTCGTGGCGCTGCCCTTCCCGCTCCTCTTTTTGCTGCTCTATTTCATCACAACGACGGACGCGGCCCTGTATCTGCTGCTCGCACTGAGTTCGCTTGCGATCGGTTCAATTGCGGGAATCATCGTGCTCATTTTCCTGCTGCTCTACCGCAGGGGGTGGGAAAGGAGGCTGCGAGAGAGATTGGCCAGCGGCGGCATTACGGCCAACGAACTGGACTGGTTCATGCCCGAACTGACGACGGCTGAGCGGCAAGCACTGAAGAGCATGGGGCAACAAAATCCATTACTTGCCGACGCCTACCGCGAAACCCTGGCCGCGCGTCTGACGGCGGCGCGCGTCATCTCAAGCGCTAAACGTGAGTTGGTTGCGGTCGAACGCCGGCTGAACCGTGTCAGGCTGATCCAGGGCACCGACACCACCTCTTTGCAGGAAGAGTTGCTGGCTGATCGCACCCGACTCGAGCAGGTTAGACGTGAAGGCTCGGAGCGGCGCGCCGAAGCCGAGGCGCGGCTACAAATGATCGAGGCGGCGGCGAGTCGCGGCGCTAGCTGGACGGAGACGAATTTCGCGCTCCAGCGTCTCGACGCAACTCATGAACACATGCCGCTGGCACTCGAAGAGGCGCGCCTCGAGCAACAAGCGCGTGAGGATGCTGAGCGTGAGGTGCGCGAAAGCGACGAGCTATTGAACCATTGATTCATTCCGGTGGATGACGAACTTGCACAACATGCCAGCATCAACCTCATTCGCATGGATGACGGCCGCTGGCGCGTCCTGATCAATGGCGAAGATACCGGCATGGCCTTCCAATTTCCGTGGGACGCGCTGCAATACGCGCTTAACGGCTCCCTGACAGGACAGGCCGTTAATGATCTGCAAACGATCAAAGTTCAGGCGACGGCGGCGGTAGACCGGCATCTTCTCGCGCGCATTCGCGCTGCCCAGGCCGAACGTCGAGCTCTGCTGGCAGCTTTGCGCGGAATAGATGGGGAAGGGATTTGAGTCCGGGTGAAAAGGAGTCTACCTTTCACAGGTCTTGCTTTCACTTCTCACTTTTTTCGGTACACACCTACCGCAAGGCGCTCGGCATACCCTTCGGCGACTAGCGCGTGGTTGCCGCGTCCGGCTTCCGTCCGCGTCAAACCCGTCACCTTCGCCAGCTCGCCGCGCGCCGTCATTCCCGCCCCGTTCAGAAATGCACGCGCTATTTCGCGTAAAGCATCATCACGCGTCACCTTTACCGATAACTCCTGGGGAAATCTGCCTTCGGCGAGCGTCCAGATGTAGGTGAACCAGGGATCATATAAGACTTCCCCGGGAACAACTTTCATTCTCAGTTGCAATTCGTCAAGGGCGCGTGTGAACTGGGCCCTTCTGGTGATGCGCGCCGCTTCGCGTAGATCACACGTGGCCATCTCCCACTCGCGGCGAAGGACTTTCAGCACGGCACGTGCGTCGGGCGACAATTGCTCGCGCTCCTGGCGGTGCGGCAGACCCCACAGAGCATTGAAGTAAGGTATGAGGCGCGGCGCGATGAAAGTGGCGCGCCCCCGGGCGAGCTTTGCGTAATAGACGCGACCTCGGCGCATGACTTCGTCCTTAATTCGCCAGGCAAGGCTACTTTCCGGGTCTTTCTGGACATTGCGCGGCATGTGGGCATCGCGCCGCCCGCAGACGGCGATGTAAAGCGACGGCCCGGGACGCCGGACGTCTGTCATTGCCGCGCAAAAGCCCGTATTTTCAATGAACCGTTCGGCCTCGACCGCGTTCTCGACGCGTGACTCAGGCTCCCGCCGCCACATCTGATCACGATAAGTCTCTATCTCCTCGGGCAAGGTATCAATCATAACTTTGCTATCCGGCGCTCAGCCAGCGCGAGATCCACAGCGCTATCATAGTTTGACCGGACCATTCATTCAATTTGACTTGTCCACCTCTCAATCCGACCGATCCGGTCAAATTTCTGTCACCCCGGGTCATGTTTATCCTCTAATTCTTAGAATATGTGGCTGCTGATGGTCAGGATCTGCGGCACAATGCTTGCTGCTGGTTGATGAGTGCCAGTTGTGTATCTCGCGCGACAACCGCCTGGCTCTCTGATTAGATCCCTTTAGATAGCCCCACTTAAACGCACCTCGACGACAACCCGCAAGGCATGAAGAGACAGCGCTTCGCCCAACCATACATGTGGTCAGTGATCGGGATCGGCGTCGCGGCCTGCCTTTTTTCCGCGCGCTACCTACCGACTTACCAACTAGATTTACGTTTCCTGATACTGGCTTTTGTCACGACCGCTGTCACCACGCGTCTGACCATTACAATCCCTCGCTTCGGGTCAAAAATCTCTGTCTCCGACACATTCATCTTTCTGACACTGCTGCTGTATGGCGGCGAGGCGGCGATCCTACTGGCAGCCATCGAAGCCCTCTGTACGTCACTGCACTTTAGTAAGAGAAAGAGTACGATCCTGTTCAACTCGGGCGCGGCGGCCTGTTCGACATTCCTCACCGTCTGGGTTCTCAGGTATTGCTTCGGACCTATCCGCGGTGTGCGACACACCGAAGTTTTCACCCTCTTTGTCGACGCGCTGTGGGTGATGGCCTTCGTACAATACGTCAGTAATTCCGGGATTGTTGCGATCGCGGCGGCGCTTAAGAATAATCGCTCGATCTGGCAGACGTGGCGTAAATATTATTTGTGGACATCGATCACCTATTTCGTCGGCGCCATTGTCGCGGGCGTCATCGCCAAACTCTTTGGCGAGGTCGGCTTCTACGCGACAATTGTCACGACTCCGATCATCGCGATCCTGTTTTTCACCTACCAGACCTACCTGAAAAACGTTGAATCGGTGGCCACCCAGGCCGAACAGGCCCAACGTCACGTCGAAGAGCTCAACCATTATATCGCCGAACAGGAGCGCATCCGCCAACAGTTTTCCCAACTGGAGAAGCTCTCGGCGCTCGGCGAGCTCGCTTCCGGTGTCGCGCACGATTTCAACAACACCCTGGCGGGCATCCTCGGCCGCGCGCAACTCCTGCTCCGCACCAACGACCCGGAAAAGATCAAACGCGGCCTTCAGGTCATCATCAAGGCGGCCGAAGACGGCGCGAAAACAGTCAAGCGTATTCAGGACTTCGCACGCCAGCGCCGGGATCACGACTTCGCGCCCGTCGGGGTCGATCAACTCCTCGCGGATGTCGGCGAGATCACCCGCCCACGCTGGAAGGACCGCGCCGAAGCCAACAACGTGCACATCTCGTTGTCATTGCAGGTTCGCTCGAAAGCGCTCGTCATGGGTGACGACTCGGAGTTGCGTGAAGTACTCGTCAACATGGTTTTCAATGCGGTGGACGCGATGCCTTCCGGCGGGGTCTTGACGCTCTCGGCAGAAGAAGCGCATGGCTCGGTGATCATTTCTGTCGGTGACACGGGCACGGGAATGAGCGCCGAGGTGCGCTCGCGCATCTTCGATCCGTTTTTTACGACCAAGGGCAAAGCTGGGCTGGGATTGGGCCTGGCGGTCAGCTATGGGATCATCCGGCGCCACGAAGGGACGGTCGAGGTGGAATCGGAGATCGGGCGTGGCACAATCTTTCGGATCAGGCTGCCGATCGCCGACCAAGCCGCCCACGCTCTGCCCACGGTCGAAGTAGCTTCGCCCGCCCCCTCTTCTCATCCGGAGCCGGTCGCTACTGTACCGGCCCTTCCACGAACAAATAGAACAAACATACTGGTGGTTGACGACGAGAAAGAAGTGCGCGAGTTGCTAGGCGATATTCTCATCACCGAAGGATGCGACGTGGCGCTCGCAGAAGAAGGGCACGAGGCCCTCTCGATGTTTGATGCCGGGAGCTTCGACGCCGTCTTCACAGACATCGGTATGCCCGGCATGAGCGGGTGGGAATTGGCCCACGCCATTCGCGAGCGCAACCGGAGCCTGCCGCTGGCCGTCATCACGGGCTGGGGCGAAGCTGTCGGCTCGAACGAGCAAAGAGAGGCGCAGGTGGACTGGATTGTGACCAAGCCCTTTAGCGCCAACCGCATCGCCGAGCTCGCGCGCGAAGTTTTCCGCCGGCAGAACGAGAATAGTAAAGACACCACATTAATCGTGGCGGCTTGATGCCCCCACCGCGCCCGCGCCTAGAAATAGTTCTGTGGAGACTTCCTTAAGAGCTAGGGTCGTTTGCGGCGCGCCTCCATTAACTCAGCGTGGTGCGCTAGCGCCCGTTTGACGCTCGCCTCGACATCCTCCAGTCGAAAAGGCTTCAACAGGTAATCGAACGCTCCCAGCCTGATCATCCCTTCAGCGTGCTCTTTATCGCCGATACCGGAGATTATAATAACGGGGGTTTCGGGGTGGCGCTGCCTGACGTAGCCCAGAAGTTCCAGCCCGCTCAAGCCGGGCATCGAAATATCCGTCAGTATGACGTCGTAAAACTCAGTATCTAACCACTCAATGGCCTTTTCCGCAGTATCCGCGGTATGACAGCGGTGCTCCTCTGAAAACAGATCATATAGTGTGTCACGGATGGTTTCGTCGTCGTCAACCACCAACAGTGAAGCCATTTGATCCCCTCCAATATCAACCTCTGAAGATAAAGAACCCACCTTTTGTGTGCAGGCGAAACGGGCTCCCACAAGCCTGCATTGGGATCATGCGTCCCGCGGAAAATTCATTTTCCGGCGAGGATAACCCACAGAGAAGTGAGGTTGATCATATCATA